>JAAZXI010000004.1 GCA_014240285.1 Methanobacteriota archaeon | reverse complement strand
TCTGGATTCCGCTGCTGCAGACAATCAATGCCAAGATGGAGTTCTTCACTATCGATGCCTATGTGGATGCCAACCACACCATCAGGCTGAGCCTGTTCTCTACCGGAGACGACTACCTACCAGCTAGCACCAGCTCTGTCGTCACGATTCAGGAGGGCACTGGCTCGACACTACAGCTCGACATCATCGATGCAGCAGACAAACTGTGGTTCGAGCCACCGACGTGTACTCACTCATACTGCACTGAATGGGTGAACCAGACAGCCGAGTCTACTTGATGCCGCCCTTTTCGTAGCGACGAGTCCACTTGAGCCGGCGTGGGTTGCGGTTGAGCTTGAGCATGTTCTTGCGTGCCTTGCTGTCCTTGAACCAGAACACACTGCCATCGCGCTTGACGAACATCATGCCGGTACCCGGCTCAATCTCTTCATGCGTGAAACTGCAAATGCGACGTTCAGGCATCTAATCACCTCCGCCCGCCAATACTGCGGGCTTCGCGACCGGTGTCTCTCAGCATCAGAACGTCACCGACTCGCACAGGTCCAAGCACATTGCGTGCGATGATACGACCGATGTCACGAGGGTTGGAAGAGTCGTTTACGCGGACCTTGACTTGGACAGCCTCACCGCTCATACCGGTGCGGCCGACGACCTCGACGACCTCAGCGGGCCAAGCCTCCTGCGCCATTTCGAATCACTCCTGGTAAACTCACTCTGCAAGCGTTGCGCAGTGGCCGCTGACTTCCTTGAACTTGTCCTCGGCCTCCATATCGACATCCATGACCGCTATTGCGGCGGTTCTGGTGCCTAGACTCATGCCTGCCGCCTCGGCTAGGTAGGCTTGGTCCTCGACGTAGATGAAGGGGATCTCTTTCTCGCGGCAAATCATTGGTATGTGGGCCAGCAGTTCGCCGGGGTTGACGTTCTCAGCCATTACCACCATCTTCGCGTTTCCACGCTCTGCTGCCTTGGTTACCTCATTGGCTCCTTTCTTCAGGCGACCTCTGCCGTCCTTGCCTAGAGACTTGACAATCTCGTAGACTTGCTCTTGTATGTCATTCGGGGTTTCAAACGCTATGTGTACACTCATTGGAACTACTCCTCGTGTGGGTAAGCCGCCGCACGGCGTGGCTGATATAAACGAAACGGATTCGCTGCAAACGACCGTAGGTCACCTGTACTAACTCATCAGCCGCTTCAGGCCTCGGGCCAGTGCCGGTGCGGCACTCACCACAGCCCTAGGGTTGGGCAGCGAATCGGTGCTGTGCACACCGTCGACATGATTGGCTAGGCGAAGGATTGCGCCACCGGTGAATAGGCCATGAGTGCAGGCGGCATGGACCTCGGTGGCACCCTGCCGGCGTAACGCATCACTGGCCCGACAAATGGTCCCGCCGGTGCTAATCATGTCATCCACTATCGCAACCACCTTGCCGCCGACATCGAGGTCCTTCGGCGTGTGCTCTATTGTGTGAGCGTCAATCCTAGTCTTCTCAAGGTATGAGAAGTCACAGCCAATTAGGCCGGCGACCTCGGTAGCCCTAGAGATGGCCCCCTTGTCTGGGCTCAGTACAAAGTCCGGAGAGACTTCGGACTGCAGGAGCTCGGCTATCTCCGGCATCGAGCTGACGAATTCGATTGGAACTTCCATGTCCTTGAGCACGGCGGGCTCATGCAGATCGAGGATGGCAATACCGTCGCAGCCACGTGCGAGAATATCGGCGATGACGCGCGCGGAGACGGCCTCGCCCTTCGAGAAGCGCTTATCCTGCCGGGAGTATCCATAGTAGGGGATAGCTAGGTAGACCCCGCTGCCGACATCCTCCATGTTCTGCGGCTCTTCGCCCTTGAGATTGGATAGATTACCTCTGCGAACCTCGGCTATCGCCTCCAACAGCAGGACGGTATTCACTATCCCTGAGTCAGGGTAGGTGTTTGACACCAGTACTACAGGTTCGGAGCGTACAGCATCGATAGCATCGGAGGGAACCCGCACATAGCCCTCGCCATCGGGGAACCTGCGGCTCTCAAGTTCGATGTACTGCATCCCCATCAGGGGGGCTAGAGAGATTGCCACATCGCGGCCGGATGAGCCACTCACTACCGGCATGTGACAAGAAGCCGGTCTGACGACCCTTCATGACTCTGCCGACCGATTCGATTCATTGGTGGGCATGACAGGATTTGAACCTGCGACCTCCCGGTTATCAGCCGGGTGCTCCAGCCAAACTAAGCTACACGCCCTTGAGCAGGTGTGCGAGTACCGAATCCGATTTCAAGATGTTCCTGAGACGAATTCATTCCTCTTCTAAATCCTCGCCGTTCAGTTTGAGGTAGCTGGGCAGTGTGACCAGCCTCTTCATCGTGCATCGCAGTATGATCTCATCCAGTCTCGCTGTGGTCCGCGCCAGTTGACCGACCGGCACCACGATGGTTTCGGGCAGACCGTGCCTGGCACGCACGATATAGTGCGGCTGGATGACTAGTCCCTTGTAGGTCCGCTTGATCTTCACCAGATTTATCACATTTCCCAGATCCATTCCGTCGTTGTCGAGAACGGCTCTGTCGAGCAGTTCATCGGGCGCGTACAGTTTCTCGTCGATTCTGACTGTGTTCCTCCACCTACGTTGTAACTCACGCATTGACTTTGATAGCTTCACACCACCATCTGTCCTTATGCTGTGCACCAGCTCCTTTGAAAGCGGGGCGAACTCCGCCGGCTTTCTCATGTATTCCTCAGCTACGTCGCCCTCGACCTTGATTCGCATAGACCGTACGAGTTCGTCGCGTGGATGGAATCGCTCACCGGTAATCACACCGACTCTGGTCTCGCCTACGTAGACGTCCCTCTCCATTAACTCCTGTATTCTGTATTCATCGCTCATTAAATTCCTCCCTGGCGGGAGGAGAAGTGCATCCCCGGGGCATTTCTCCTGCTCTTCCAACAGGCTCCTTGGCACTTATACTATCCGTTATCTAAGACTGATAATACAATTGAAATATTCATCCTATCTCTAATTTTTCAATTGGAAAACTAAAGTCAGTTTGATTATTTGTATGATTATCGGAAATCATGTTTCTCCCATTTTCGGAGGTGTTCCGTACGGATTCTATGAATCCGATTTCGGAGAATGTTGATGTGGGCATTGGCCTTCCCGAAAGCGATGGGAGACGGTATGGAAGCCCTGTTACAGATTCGTCACAGTACCGGTGAGCCTAGGACCGTCGGCCTGAGGGACGAGGTGATTCGTGACTTCCTTGAGTCGGACCCCTCTCTGAATAGGGCGATTGACGAGGCTTCGGACAATTTCCAGAGCCTCAGGAGCGACCTTGGAGACAGGCTGTTCAAAATGGAGGAATCTGATCTCGTGTCTGAGCTCCAATCAGACTACGTGAATTTCTACTCGGCCCCGACTGTCAACCCCTACGTCGCGATAGCAGCTCGTGGTCCGTGGATCGTTACTTCACACGGGGCCGTGCTGCATGACAACGGCGGCTACGGCATGATGGGAATGGGGCATGGGCCTGATGACATCATCCACTCCATGCAGCAAAACTGGGTGATGGCCAACGTGATGACCCCGTCTTTCAGTCAAAAGCGGCTTGCTGACAGACTGCGAAGAGAGGTCGGCCATAGTAGAGGCAGCTGTCCGTTCTCGCGATTCGTCTGCCTCAACAGCGGTTCGGAGTCAGTCACCATTTCGATGAGGATTGCAGACGCCAACACGAAGTCCATGACCGAAGAGGGGGGACGCCATGAGGGCAAACCGACCAAGCTACTGGCTCTTACCAACGCATTCCATGGAAGAACGCAGAGGCCAGCTATGATCTCCGACTCGTGCAGTGAAGGCTACGAGGAGAACCTCGCGACCTTCCGAGACCGCGACAACGTGATGTTTGTTGATCCCAATGACGTCGAGGCGCTGCGAGATGCATTTTCCCGCGCCGATGACGAGGGATTCTACATCGAGCTGATGGCGATGGAACCGGTGATGGGTGAGGGCAATCCTGGCCAGTGCGTCACTAGGGAGTTCTACGACGCTGCGCGCTCATTGTGCACGGCACACGGCAGTATGCTGATCATCGACTCCATACAGGCTGGACTGCGCGGGCAGGGCTGCCTTAGCATCGTCGACTATGATGGCTTCGAGGACTGTGAGGTGCCGGATATGGAGACTTGGTCCAAGGCACTCAACGCAGGGCAGTACCCGCTTTCCGTCGTTGGGTTGTCCGATAGGGCCGCTGGCCTGTATGTAGTCGGCATCTATGGCAACACGATGACTACCAATCCTAGGGCGCTTGAGACAGCAATCTCGGTGCTCGACCGGGTTACTCCTGAATTGAGGCAGAATATCAGGAATCGCGGAGCCGAGTTCGTCCAAAAGCTCGAGGCGCTGTCTGAGGAGATTCCTGGGGCCATAACAAAGGTCAGAGGGACTGGTCTGCTGCTGTGCGCCGAACTCGACCCCGAGACTCTGCCCGTAGTTGGCTTCGGATATGTCGAGGAGTGGTGCAGACTCAATGGGTTGGGTGTAATACACGGCGGACAGAACGCCCTCAGGTTCACTCCTCACTTCGCCATCACCTCAGCCGAGATTGACCTGATTATCGACGTCCTGCGCGATGGACTTCGCCGGTTCACAGCGGCAGAGAGTGTCGAAGCAGAGTCTGTAGCATAGTGGTAGAATGCCGAAGACAGTCCACATCAGTGGCGCAGTAGACGCCTTCTACCATGCACTGGCCGATAGACTGCACCGTGCCGGGGCGACGCTGACTGATGACCCCAGCGAGGCCGAGGTCACGGTTGGTATTGGCGAGGGCGCCAGTGGTGACGTCGCTATAGTGCCCGCTCACATCGAGCACGGAGAGGCTGATCTGGTAATCAGGATACACGATCTGCTGATTCCCGAAGGCGCCATCGATTGGGGCAGTGAGGTCATCCATGACTGGGCCGACTGGGTTAAGGATGGAGCGGAGGGCATTCACCCTCCTGACATCGAGGCACGGCACTGGGTCCACGTCAGAGACGCCACTGATGCCCTCTCTCTGCTGATACTGGCCGACACCGATGCCGCAATTCAAGGAGTCATTGACATGAGCGGACGAAGGGCATGGACGCCAAAGTCAGTGCTAGCCGAGATGACACTGATGTGGTCGCGTTTCACCAACGCGCTGCACCACAGTCACACGATTCACTCTCTGACTGAGGACACCAGCCCCGCAGCCTCTAGCTACAGGCCCAAGGACCTCCGTCCAGATTTGGGGCCCTTGCATGACTCCTTACTGAAAGCCGGGGGAGAAGGCTGGCGCCCACTAGTCTCCATGAGAGTAGCACTGATGGAGGTATTCGCTCACAGGAACGACTGATTCAACGTGAGTTCTTGTCGGACTGGACCTGCTTTCTGACGTCTTGAGCGACGTTCTTGCAGCCCTGCATTGCCTTCCTTACGCGGGTCCCAGCGGCGCTGTTACCGCGGTCGTGCTTGGCAGCGTCGCCAAGCGCATCGTTTAGTGCATCAATCATTCCCTGTACCATCGTTTCAACGGACATAGAGGCGGCCGCTCTGCTGACCGCCTTTATGCATTTGCACGGCTTTAGTCGACTATTCATCCACTAATCGCGAAACAGGTCGGCGCCAAGCAGGGGCAATAGCACCGAGGCATCACCCTCTACTGTCACGTGTTGGGCGTCGGGACGAATCTTGCCCCAGGAGACTGCCTCGCGCAGGCGCGCGCCTGAGAGTGAGCCATCATGCTCAGGGGCGGTGGTGATACCAACCGCAGAGTCGAGACCACCGCGATACTGGTTCCACCAGATTACATGGTGTTTGGAAATGCCTCCTCCGATCATCAGCGCATGACTCTCCTCGGCGGTCCAGGTGAGGTCTGAGAGGATCTGCTCGTCGGCGAGGAAATCAACCATGAAATTCGGACTCTTCTGCCGATGCATGAATAACTGAGAACCGATTGATCCATCGGAGAGTCCGGGAATGACGATGGGGATGCGGTGCTTGGCCGCCCAGTGAAGAAGTGACCCTTCGTCTTCTATGCGGTCGCCCATCGCCCAGCATAGTTCGACAGAGCCGAAGCCAAGCCACGGGTTGCCAGACTTCTCTGCTGTACGTTCTGCTTCGATATCCTCCAGCCATGGCAGCACGACTGTCTCGATTATCTCGCCGTAGCACTCATTTGGCACGATGACGTTGCCGAGCCGATTGAGTCCTTGCTCTCCGAGTGCGACGTCATCGAGGTTAAAGTCGCCGTGGAAGTAATCCTGGTAGGTGCGAGCAATGTCGTGGTCTAGGGTGCCACAAGTGGTGATGACCACGTTGAACGCCTTGCGCTTGAGCGCCTCGAGGAAGAATCCCCGAGTCCCTGTAGCACACAAGCAAGCCGGGAACGAGAGCCAGTTGAGAACTCCTTCCTGACCGCTCTTGACCATCGCATCGCTAAGCACATCGCGCGCGTGCGCGAGCTTGGTAGCGGTGAAACCACCAGCGTGCCCCATCTGATCGATGAGTGAACGAACGTTGTCTGTAGTAGAGAAGTCGTAGTCCTCCACCGGTGCGGTGAAGTCGTCCTTGTTGTACTCCGGCACGCCCCTTCGCAGTGCTTCCGAGCCTTCAATTCGACGCACTCTCAAGCTGGAATATACGGTCGCGCAACTGTGCTGCACGTTCGAAATCTAACCTAGCCGCGGCCTGCCTCATCTCCTTCTCCAAACGAATAATCAGCTTCGCTGTATCGCCCCCCTCCTCGTTTGCGACCGCCTCGTAAGCCGCAGCCACCCAGTCGGGCTGACTGACATTCTCGAGCACAGAGTCCGAGGAGTTCCATACTCCCGCTCCGAGGCCGAACTTCTGCGCCAACCCCTCAAGCCCGCGCTTCCCGGGCGCTTTGCCGACCATTCGCCGCCCACCTCGCTTGCCCTTGCCCGCCACTCCGGACAACAGGTCTTCGACCTCCTCTCCCATCACAGGCAGCGCCTTGCGGATGGTCTGCGGCACGATGCCGTACTCCTCGTTGTGCGCACTCTGCATGCTACGCCTCGACAACGTTTGGCTGATTGCGGCCTCCATCGCCAGCGAGACCGAGTCGGCGTACAGGATGACCGAGCCGTGCTCATTGCGACTCGCTCTGCCAATAGTCTGCAGCAGTGAGCGTTCGTTGCGCAGGAATCCCTCTTTGTCGGCGTCGAAGATGGCGACCAGTGAGACCTCGGGTATGTCCAGCCCTTCCCTCAGCAGGTTGATTCCGACTATGATGTCGATGTGACCGATACGCAGCGCTTTGATGATCTCAGTACGCTCCAGTGTGTCAATCTCACTGTGCAGGTGATGCGCCTTGAAGCCTTGGCGATTGAGGTACTCGGCCACCTCCTCTGCGAATTTGATGGTCATCACTGTCACAAGGACTCGCTCGTTGACCTCTATGCGCTTGCGGATTTCATCCTCGAGATCCTGCACTTGCCCGGCCGTAGCTCTGACCTCGATGCCCGGGTCGAGCAGCCCAGTGGGTCGGATTTCCATCCTAGCAATGCCTTCTATCTGGCCCAGCATCCCTTCCATCATCACCCTCTCACGCGGCTTGTCCCGCTCAGCTGCCCTAGCGCCGCCACCACCCTGGACGTGCAGCAGGCCCTCTGGGACTCCCTGTCCGGTGATTTCTGCCAAATGACGCAGTTCGCGCTCACCCGGGGTCGCACTGACGTACATCATCTGCGGCACCAGTTTCTGGAATTCGTCGATGCGCAGTGGACGGTTGTCGTAGGCTGAGGGCAGACGGAAGCCGTGATCGATGAGATTCTTCTTGCGTGAGAAGTCGCCACCGTGCATCCCTGTCACCTGTGGAAGTGTGACGTGTGACTCGTCCATGACGACGAGGTACCTCTCCGGGCCTCCGTGGTATTTCTCGGCACACATAGAGAAGAAGTCAAGCAGGCAGTACGAGCGCTCGCCGCGCTGCCTGCCGTCGAAGTGCATCGAGTAATTCTCGACGCCCTTGCACGAGCCTACCTCGTTAAGCATCTCTAGGTCGAACTTAGTGCGCTTCTCCTGTCTGTGTGCCTCTAGTTCCATATCATTGGAGTTGAACCACTCCAGTCTGTCATTGAGCTCGGCCTCGATATCCTCGAGGGCCTGATTGAAACGCTCCTCGCTAGTCATATAGAACTCGCGTGGGTGAATCCAGGCTTCTTCGAAGTCGTCGAGTGGCTCCCACGAGACCGCCTCGCAGACCTGGATGCGCTCGATACCATCCCAGCCGAAGCGGATGCGCAAAGGATCGTCACGGCTTGGCATCCAGACATCGAGCACCTCGCCGCGCAGGCGGATGTCACCGCGCGCAATCTCGCCGGTGGTGCGGCGGTACTGCAGGCCGACCAGCTGCCGGACCACGTCTTGCGGGTCAGCCTGGTCGCCCACAGCCAGCCTCAGGTGATTCTGCTCGAACACCTCAGGAGGGTTCAGCCCGTAAATGATAGAGACCGTTCCCACGGTGATGACATCGGGGCGTGAGACGAGAGAGGCCACAGTGGAGAAACGCTCCTGCTCGATTCGCTCGTTCATCTGCAGTTCCTTGTCGATATATAGATCGCGCCCGGGAATGTAAGCCTCAGGCTGGTAGTAGTCATAGTAGCTGACGAAGTACTCCACCGCGTTCTCGGGAAACAGTTCACTCATCTCCTGCCATAACTGTCGAGCTAGCGTCTTGTTGTGTGACAGAATCAGCGTCGGGAGTTGTAACTTCTCGATGACCTTGGCCATGGCAAAGGTCTTGCCCGAACCAGTCACACCTAGCAGCACGCAACGCTCCTGACCTGCTTCCAACTGCTCTACCAACTGGTCGATGGCCTGCTGCTGGTCACCAGCGGTGTCATACTCTGCGTGCAGTCGGAACATCGTATGACCTCAATCTTCCAGTCCATCAGTGTAATACTCTACGAACATGAGACTAGCCAGCAATGCCCATCCTGTGAACATCGAGGCACGGAACAGAGTCTTCTGGAACCCCCCCATGGCCTCGTCAGACTCAGTTGCAGCCTGCGCCCCTTTTGTCATCACGAAGATGTTGATCAGCGCCATCAGCACCACAGCAGGAACCCAAAGCGTGTAACGGAATAACCGCCGGTCGGTGAAGTCGTGCATGCCTGTTAGCAGAAAGCACGCTAGCCAGCCGATAGTCAGAGCCACACTCAGTTTCCTAGTTGCCTCTTGGCCGTAACTTGCGGGGAATGAGCGAATTCCCTGCTTGCGATCCTCATCTTGGTCCATCAAAGCGTAGTTGATGTCGAATGCTGCTATCCAAAGCGCCACTCCAAACGAGATGAAGAACACCTCTGGAAACCACAGGAACTCGGTCTGCCCATCCAGCATTCCGGTGATAGCCGCCCAGCCGTGGGTATCCGCTGTGATGGCGACCCATGCGCCGGCTGGAGCGAGTGCTAGGCACAGCCCCACCCAGAAGTGGCATATCCATGAGATGCGCTTTGTGTAAGGATAGATTACGAACACGAGCACCGGTAGCCATGCCATCTGCAGCGCAACCACGTTCAACATCCATGCAGCGAGAAGCAGCATCAAGAGGAAGCCCCCTGAAAGAATCCAGGCAGTTTGAACGGACATTGTGCCTGAAGGAAGGTGTCTTGTAGCGGTACGCGGATTTTCTGCATCGATGTCTCGATCGATTATTCGGTTGAGTGTCAAGGCCAGTCCTCTAGCCCCAACCGCGGCTACCAGTATCCACACTATGTCCATCTGCTCGGAGCCGAACTCCTTGTCAGCGAGAACGAAGCCAATCAGGACAAACGGAAGGGAGAACAACATATGTTCTATCTTGACGAAGTCTAGAATCTCCTTGATTCCCATCAGTAACCTCCCTCGGCCAGCCACGCATCCACCCTCTCCGCGACCTCGGGGTCGTGCAGGGTCACGCCCGGCCAGCGCCGCACCGGCAGCGGACCCTTGCTCGAGGGAATCGGTGCGGTGGCGTCCCATGCGAGCCGGCCACCGGACTCGTCGAAGTGCAGGTCGCGTCCTACGTCGAAACGGCAGAACAGTTGCCACAGCAGACGCCGTCGCCAGTCATCACTGGCTAGATATGCGTCGTCGTCGGTGATGAACAGCCAGCGCAGATTCTGTGCGGCCTCAAGCGACCAAATCGCTTCGCTGATGCTACGGATGACCTCACGCTGCCTAGCAGCGCCTTCCTCACTAGGCTCCTCCATGCTGCTCTCGGGCTTCGGGTTCCCTTCGATGTTCGTAGTAACCACAAGCATCGACGAGCGCAGCATCCTAGCTTGGACGACTCCCTTCACCGCTGAGGCAGAAATCTCCAGTGAGTCAGGACAGCCCGGTTGCTCAAGCAGCTCGGAGTGTGGATCTCCCTCCGGAGTCGTAGTGGCATCGATAACCAACTTGTCGTGGATGTTATCCCACGGCGCGGCATGTGCCAACGTGTCAGCGACCATCCCCCTCAGGAAGACTAGGTCTTCGGGGATGTGGACGCGGTAGTCGATGGCGTCGAGAAGCGCATCGAGGTCCTTGACCGGATGGTCCTTGTCCACCACCACCACCACCTTCTGGAACATCAACTGCCCAGCGCCCAGAAGGCCCAGTGCGGTCTTGCGTGCCTGCCTCGGGTAGCGCTGCTTTGAGGCGACGATGGCTAGGTTATGGAAACCGGTCTCGAGCGGCAGGAAGAGATCGACGAGGTCTCGATGCTGGAACCTCAGCACGGGTAGGAAAGCATCGCCAACAGCTTCGCCAAGGTAACCATCCTCCATCGGAGGAAGCCCCACGATGGTCATGGGAATCATTGCATCCCTGCGATGGGTGATTCGCGTAATGTGCATTACTGGGTACGGCTCGGCTAGAGAGTAGTAGCCGAAGTGGTCACCAAAAGGCCCTTCGAGCCTGGTCTCGCCGGGTACAGTGTAACCCTCGATGACCACATCGCACTCAGCCGGTACCCAGAGGTCGCTGGTCTCGCACTTGACTATCGAAAGCCTCTTTCTGGCGAGCAGTCCTGCGAATTCATACTCGGTTAGGTTGTCCGGCAATGGAGAGATGGCGCTAAAGGTCAGCTCGGGCGGACCGCCTAGGCAAATCGCTACCGGCATCCTGCCGCTGGCTGCGTCAGCGTGGTCGGCACCGTGCTTGTGGGCCTGCCAGTGTAGACCCACCTCTGTCGGGCCGAACACCTGGCTTCGGTACATTCCCATATTGTGCACGCCGGTATCTGGATCTGCGGTGACGACCAGCGGGAGTGTCATGAACGCCCCGGCATCCTCAGGCCAGGTCCTTGGTATCGGCAGCCTAGTGACGTCCGGATTCTCCATGACGACCTGCTGACAGGCCCCTCTCGAGACTTTGCGCGGCGCCATCGCGATGCCCTGCCTCGCAAGACCTATCCCTGTCCATGGCGCCTTGAGTATGCCTCCGATGTCGGGCTTCATCAGGGCGACCATACCCTCGCCGACCTGCTTCGGCTCCTCAACTCCGAGCGCCCTACAGGTCCGCTCCCTCGTCCCGTACAGGTTCATCAGCAGAGGAAACTCGCTGATACTGCCGTCTGGTAAGCGGGGCTGCTCGAATTTTATTGCAGGACCTCCTCGCTTCACGAGTCGGTCGGCAAAGCAGCCCGCCTCCAGTTCGACATCGACCGAATCAGGGATCCGCAGCATATCGCCAGACTCCTCTAGGGACCTGACATATCGGGAGAGTTTCCTCCAGACCATGAGACGGCGGAGCACCCACAGGATGAGAAGGTTCGCTCGCCATCATAGATGGCGGGACCGAGGGTTTCTTTGTTATCCGACCTTCCGATGGTACCATGGGAGATGCGATGAGGACCTGCGATGCCCTAATTGTCGGAGCCGGCCCTGGTGGCGGAAACGCCGCTCTGCAGTGCGCTCGCAAGGGACTCTCGACGATGATAATCGAGGACCACCCCGCAATAGGAACCCCGGTTCACTGCGGAGAGTGCATCTCCGAGATTGCCTGTGAGAACCTCAATCTGGATCTACCGGAGGACGTCATCAGCCTCAGAGTGCATGGAATCAGGGTAATCTTCCCGGACGGCACCGAGAAGTGTCTGACAGAGGAGGGCTACGTCCTCGAGAAGCACCTGTTTGAGAGGTGGATTGCAGACGAGGCTGTCGAGGCTGGCGCCAACTTGCACCTCAACCACAAACTCACCTCGATGGAGAGGGTGGAGGAGGACGGTCAATTCGCAGGTTGGATATGCGACGGCAAGGGAGACGAATTCCCAATTCGGGCCAAGGTCGTCATCGATGCATCTGGCGTTGCCGCAGTTTGCTCGAAGATTGTCAAACTAGTCGACGAGAATCCGTTGAACAAGATGGGCGAGGTCGTGGCCGGCATGCAGTACGAGATGCTTGAAGTTCCGACAGACGGCTATCTCGACTTCTACATCTGGCCGAAGTACGCCGAGAAGGGCTACCTGTGGATGATTCCCAAATGCGAAGGCCGCGCCAACGTAGGGCTGGTCACCGAGGACAGACCCCGGGCCAAGAAGGCGCTTGACGAGTTCATCGACATCACTCACTTCAAGGAACTCAAGCAGGTTCCTCCGCCCTGGAAGGAGAAGGGCAATCCTGCCTTTGGAGGGACCATTCCAATCTCCGGTCCTTTCGATAATACGCACTACGACGGGCTGATGTTGATCGGCGACGCCGCCGGCTTCACTTCCCCTCTCTTCGAAGGCGGCTCGCACCTCGCACTGAAGTCAGCGGTCTATGCCGCTGACACAGCCGCTGCGGCTATCGCCGAGGGTGACCTCAGCGCCCAGCGACTATCCGTGTACTCGAGACTGTGGAAGGACGAGTTCCCGCCATACGACAAGATTCTGCGCGGCAAGAACGCGTTATTCGATCTGACGGACGACGAAATGTCGGTAATGGCTCGATGCTTCCCTGACGAGATGGGGGACATGGGGGTCAGCGGGAAGGCGATGGTAGGACTGAGGCTGCTGGTTCGCCGCCCTGGGTTGTACTTCAAGAAAATCGTACCTGCAATGCTGGCCTTTGGCTATAGCAGAGCTAGGTACTACGGGTGGTGATTCCGTACTCCCTGGATTCGGGTTGGCGCTACTCGCGCTCGCGCTACTGACCAGCCTGCATCAGATTACGCGACCCGAGAAGGCAGGCGACCCGGTTGTCCGCAATGTCACGATGGCCGCGCAAATTTCCCCGTTCGCACTGTTGGTCGGAGCTTTCGTACTCGATGCCTCCTCTCTCGACCTAGTCGCTCGCTATGGCGGTGACGAACTACCTCTACTGTATCGAATCTCAGCCGTTTGGGGAGGTAGGGCGGGACCTCTTCTCCTATGGGCTGCCATACTGGCTGTAGTGACTTGGTTCATGGCCAGAGATGACGAGCCAGCACCGCTTGAAGTAAGAATAATGCACGGCTGGGTAGCCGCGCTAGTGGTCATTTCATGGTTGCTCGACCCGTTCGCTGCGGCTATTGGAAGCCAGGGCGAACTACACCCACTCCTCCAGACCGATCTGATGGTGATACACCCACCAATCGTGTTCTCGTACTACGCCCTGTGTCTGGCCACTGCCAGCGTAGCCCTAGCTGGAGTGATTAGGCGCGATACGGCCGAATCGGTTCACGCAGCCCAACTACACTGGGCCCGCGCCGGCTTTGTGCTCGGGACCATCGGCATAGGATTGGGTGGCTTGTGGGCATACACGGTGCTCGACTGGGGAGGATACTGGGCTTGGGACCCTGTCGAGACCGGCTCTATACTGCCGTGGCTCGCACTGCTGCTTATCGTCCACGTACGGGCCAAGCCCGGCTCCAGCGCTGTCTCGGTCGCTCCTGCCATCGGCCTAATTGCCGGAGCGCTCGCCTTCCATGCCACCTTAGTTACCCGAGCGAACGGAGTCTGGGCCTCGGTCCACGCCTTCGTGGCGGACGGCGAGGGGACGCTGGCCGATGATCCCTACCTGCGCGTCATAGACATCGCTGAGTTCAGTCCGGTGGGAATTGAGGTCACCTCGTATCTCGTCGTGATTCTGATTCTCGGCTACTACTCCTACGCTCACCTGCGACAGCAGCAGAGCCTCACAGTGGCTGCTTCCAATGGCACTACGATGCTGGCGGCTAGGCCACAACTGGCCGCAGCCTTGCTACTGTTCTTCTGCGCCGCTGCATTCTGGATCGGTTCAACCGCGGTCTTCGCAGTCGGCCTCGCACTGCTGTTACTAATCGTGCACGGCGATTCCGTGCATCCTCCGATGCACTGGGTCGCGATGGGCGTCCTGCTGATGCTCTTCTCCAGCTGGCTCTGGATTTCCGAGATCCAGCAGGCGGTCGCTGGACTGGTCCCGTTCCTTGCTCCCTGGCTGCTATCTCCTGAGGACGAGAGTGAGTTCGAGGATTTTCTACTCCCTCTTTCCGACTCCTCGGCGCGGACCCGCGCCGCTAGGATGGTGCCGTGGTATGGCGGCGCAGCATTCCTTCTCATGACATGGCTGCTGCTGACCATAGAGATTGACGGTTCCAGTCTCCAAGCCCATGAGTTCTACGGAGCCCCCCTCATCGGACTGCTTGCCGTCGGCCTGACCCTGTACGCCTGGGGACGCTCAATCACACCTGAGGTGGGCAACAAAATGGTCGGAGCAGTGCTCCTGGCCTCTATTGCTCTCGCGAGCGCCGCCGATCAGTTCTCCCTCCCTGGAGACCCCGATTTGATTTTCACAAACGGCATAACTAGAGGGGCAGTCGCTCTGTTTCTGTTGACTTGGCTGATCTTCGCCCTACCATCTACCGCGCAGCAGGCATGGCGCACTGCGAATACCGTTCTACCTAAACTCAGAAGTGGCGGCCTCGGCAACAGTAATGCCTCCCGCACTAGGCTGCTGGCCTCTCACCTCGCACACCTCGGTATCCTCCTGCTGCTGGTCGGCCATGTCCTGACCACCACTCTCGTCGACCGCTCGGACCCTTCTCACCTAGTCACCTTGGAGCGAGATCAGCCAGCCGAGCACGACGGCTACGAGTTGGTATTCGTCGGCACTGAAATGATTACCGCCGACGACGAGACCTACGACTTCGGCGTTGGCGACGGCTTTGTTGGGGTAATAATCGAAGTGAGACAGGACGGGGAACTCATTGACACCCTTAGGCCGGGGATGCTGAGGTTCGACTCCCCAAGCGGAGCAGTCAACTCGCGTTCGGAGGTCGACAGGATGACCAGCCTGACAGGCGACACCATCGTTATTCTGGACATTTTCCAGTCCAACGACCTGTTGAGCTCCATGATTCTCGGTGGGACCGAAGAAGTTGAGACCGTCAGGGTCACCGTGCACAGCCTGAGGGGAAGCCACCTAGTCTGGGCCGGGTGGGTTCTAGTGATGCTTGGAGGTGCTCTGGCCCTTGCATCCAGTGACCGCTCTGCATAGCCCTAACAGCGAGCGAAATATCACCTTCGGTGATACCGTTTGTATGAAAAAGGGGGAGCCGGTCGGCGGGTCGCCTAGGAGGCCTATCAATGGACGACGGAACGATAGTTCACATCGATTACGATCTCTTCAATGTAGAGACTGAGAAGCTCATTGAGACAACCAGAGAAGAGGCCGCCAAGGAGCACGACGTCCACGACGAGACACGAACTTACTCGCCTATGGTGACCGTGGTCGGCGATGGTCAACTGATTCCCGGATTTGAGGCCCATCTGGCCGAGGCCGAAACGGAGACCGACTACAGCTTCGACATCGAGGCAGCTGACGCCTACGGCGAGCGCGATGCGAGCCTCGTGGAGACCATCGGCCAAAACGTCCTGTTGCGTAGCGTGAAAAATCCTGAGATGCTCGGCATCGGTGCACAGGTCGAGATTGGCGGTCGCACAGGTATCCTTCAGTTTCTCAGCGCAGGACGCGCGAGGATAGACTACAACCATCCACTAGCCGGCGTCACCCTGCGTTACGACTACCGAATTACGAAGGTAGTCGAGGACCGCACCGAGAAGGTCACAACACTGCTCAGCATGAACACCGGCCGTGACGACTTCGAGGTCGACTTCGAGGGCGACGACCTGACTATCACCACCCCCGAGGCCATCGCCTACGACCAGAATTGGGCCTTCGCCAAGTTCAACCTCGTCCGCACCTTGAGGGACCACCTCGGAGTAGGCGTAGTGGTGTTCAGGGAAGTCCATGAGCCCCGCGCGGTCACCGAGGAAGAGTGACCGACAGATGGCCATGAGTCCAATATGGGACTGTTAGGGCCGACAAACGACACGCGGATTGAAGATAGGCTGTTGTTTCCGACTGACGATGAAGAGCAGCAGCACAGCGGTTTCTATCCTCGCCATCCTGCTCGCATCGATGCTGACCAGTGGATGCCTCGGTCTAGCCGCCCAGAGGGAGGTCATGGAGAAATGGAGGGAGCCGCCGCTGGTGATCGATAAGGAGGAGACCTTCGGTTGGGAACACACCTTCGAATCTACCGTTGGGTTGGAGGCCGCTGAGCCGTTTGAGAGAGAGGAATTGATTCAGTTCGACGAGAGCGTCAGTATGCTTGTCATCAACTTCCGTGCGCAGTTTCCTTGGTCCTCCCAACTTGAGGAGATTCTTGACAACCAGACGAACGAGTTGCGTTACGTTGAGGTGCGTCTGTGGCAGCCTGGTGTGAAGGAGGCCGGCGGCGATCCATTTTGGGAGATTGAGACTAGCAGTGACTACCCACAGACCAGATTCACCCTCGGCAATGGCACCTTCGAAGTGGGTAAATGGACCTTTGAGGTCGAGGCCCGTGGCTACGGAGTTGATCCCGGTATCGAGCAACTCTCGTTCCATGACCACTTTGACGTCTATCTGACCATCACCCGCCCGTGCGTGCGCTTCCACGAGGTGCACGAGAGCGGCGAATGCACCTATTTGACCGAACTGGACTAGCTCCTGCCCATATGGGGTGTTGCGTAGCGCTTATGAGTCGAGGGCAGGTCGCCGCGACGCTGAGGATTCAACTTGGATGAGAGTCTAGCCCTTCTCGTGCCGCATGATGTGTACGAGCAGCACGCAGTGCACATTGGAACCAACCAGAAATCTGCGGACATGAAGAAGTTCCTCGACACCATGCGTCAGGACTCTGCTGGGCTGCATCTGATAGACGTCCACGAGACCGATTCGCGCATACGCGTAGCGGCTAAGTTCCTGTCTCGCTACGACCCTGAGAGAATCCTTGTTGTGAGCGCCCGGCAGTATGGCCAGCGCCCAGCTCGCAAATTCGCCGACAACATCGGCGCGAAGCGCATCGTCGGGCGCTTCATCCCAGGTACACTGACCAATTCACGTCTACGGACCTACATAGAGCCCGAGGTGATTCTAGTCACCGATCCGGCTGCAGACTCCCAGGCCTTGTCGGAGGCAGTGAACTCGGGCCTACCGGTGGTTGGCATTTGTGATGCCAACAACATGCTGCGCAACGTCGATCTGGTTCTTCCAGCCAACAACAAGGGACGTCGCTCGCTCGCTCTCGTCTACTGGTTGCTGGCCCGAGAGATTCTCAAGATTAGGAGTTCCATATCTGACGCCGACTGGGAACGCTCCCAGAGCGTCGATGATTGGGAATCCACCTTCTGAGACCTCGACGGCCTCATAGAGGGGCTACCGAACCGCCGTTCGTGCCTAATGAGTCCGTGCCGCTATTCCTCGCCCCTATGGCAGGCGTCACGGATGTCGCCTACAGGCTCCTCGCGCGCGAGTGCGGCGCAGATGTTACCGTCACCGAGTTCACCGCAGCTTCAGGTCTGACTAGACACAACACGCACTCGTGGCTCAAGGTTGAGAGCGATCCTCGCGAGAAGCCGTTCATCCCGCAAATCTTTGGAGGAATTACTTCAGAGATGGTTGAGACCGTCGAACTGCTGCAGGATAGGGCCGACATCATCGACATCAACTTCGGCTGCCCGGCCCCCAAGGTCTGCCGCAATGACGCCGGAGCAGCGCTACTCAGGGACCCCGATAGGGTCGTCGAAATGGTACGAGCCTGCCTCGATGTCGCCGAGGTGCCGATCACTGTCAAGGTGAGGCTCGGTACTGGCGGCGGGCCCAACACGGCGCTCGAGGTCGCGCAGAGGCTCGAGGCTGAGGGCATCGAGCGAATCTGCGTACATGGCCGCACGCTGCGCCAAAGGTACTCCGGCGAGGCCGACTGGCAGCAGATTCGCAATATCGTAGAGGCTGTCGACATACCAGTCATCGCCAACGGCGACGTGGTTGACGCGGCCACCGCTGCAGCATGCCTCGAGGCCACCGGCGCAGCTGGCCTAATGATTGGACGTGGAGCCATTGGAAGGCCAACAGCGTTCCATGAGATCAAGCGCGATATGGGTTGGCACAATCAGGAACCTCCCTGGGACTCCAACGACCCCGCAGTCGCCCGACTGTGGTGCTGGGAACGGTATCTTGAACTGAGTGAAGAGCTGTATCCTGTCCAGATGAACAAGAACCTCAAGCGACATGCGGTATCTTTCACCAAGGGGCTGCCCGGCGCCTCAGCCATGAGGGTGGATCTCCATTCCATACAAGACCAGACCAAACTCGGAAGCAGGGTTACTGAATATCTGGAGGCTCTAGCCGAGCCCCATACAGTGACTGCCTGATAGGCGAGTTAATCAGAACCTGCCCGATGCGGAAATCGTGTTTCCCTCATTCAATGTGCTTGGAGAGAAACTCCAACCCTGCTCAACCGAACCCCCCACTGGTTGGTTCAGGGACGGCTGCTGCAACACCGATCGCAGTGACAGGGGATTGCACACAGTATGTTGCTTGGTCACAGATGAATTTCTCGAGTTCGCTCGGCAACAGGGAAACGATCTCATCACTCCCGCGCCAGAATTCAATTTTCCCGGACTGAAGGCTGGAGACAGGTGGTGCGTATGCGCCCAGACGTGGCAGGATGCAACCGAAGCAGGGGTAGCATGCCCCATCGTGGTGGAGGCGACACACGAGGAGACGCTTCAGATAGTCTCTCTAGAGACCTTGGAACAGCACGCAGTCTGACTACGCTAAGGCATCGTCGAGTCGTTGGGCCACCGTCTTCATCCGACGCAGCGCCCTGTCAGTCCGGCGCATCACCCTCTCCTTCACTGCAGCCCCGTCTCTGCCCGCGATTCTGACTCCGTAGGGCATCCTGCCTCCGAGGGTGTTGAGCAGGACTTTCTGGGAGTCCAGTGAGACCGGACCCAGTATCTTCTGCACCTTCTCGATGTTCAACGACTTCTTCCTGACACCCGAGATTAGGGCCTTTGAGACGGAATCATCCAGTCTGCCCACTCCTCCTCTCGTCATCAACCACTCTTCGCCTCGCGCGTCGTGCTGTCGCATCAGGCCGCCGTACACGTCCTGGGCTATACGGTCCAGCATCGGCACACGCTCGACAATCCCCGCGACCCGCATGCGTTCAATCGATCTCTGGACGCGGGCGCGGGAGTCCCCGCATTTTTCAGCCAGAGCGAGCAGCGTGACCGCTCTGCCGCTTGATGACAGCTCTTCGAGTAGGTTGCGCGACAGCCTGTCACCCGGCTTGGCTCGCTCGCCGCTCAGTCCGAGGTCACGTACCAGCGCATCGACCCAATCGTCGCCTTCCGCAACGACCCCCGGCTCTGCAACTTCGATTCGAAAGACCATCTCATCGTCCTCGCTCGAGGCAGCCATCCTGTCATCCGACTCGGAGATGATTTCGGCGAGCTCGGACAGACGCAGGTCCAGAATCGCTCGGGCCTGCACCGAAACCAATTCGATAGCCGCGCTGACTGAACCTCCCCTGAGAACGTGGATGTGCCAGCGTCCCTCGGTGTCGGCGGCCAGCAGTCCGGACTCCCTCAGTTTGACGAGCTGGTGGTGGACGCCGGTTTGAGACAGGCCGCTGGAGTCTCCCAGCGCCTTGGCGTTCCAGCCTCCAAGGGGATCGACCAGCACCGTCTCGCGCAACAGCCTGTGCAATGCACCCTGCTCGTCCTCGACACTCCCTCCCTCCGTCTTGCGTCTGACCAATCCCATCGAATCGAGCAGCCAGGCCAGTAGGACATCAGGGTCCTTGCTGCCCGTCGGCATCGGCGATTCGGACAGCCTGACTCTAAACATGCGCGCTCCGCGCGCATTCCGAGGCTCAAGAGGCTTGGCCAGTCTACAGTACAAACTCAGGCGAATTCGACACGAACGTCCAACCACGGGTAGTCGACATCGGAGGTCTGCAACCCTGACATATGTGGAGCCAGAGCCAGTCTGGCTGGGCACAGTATGCCTCGCTGCCGCAGTACCCCTATCGCTGAGTGAACCGAGGCTCGAGAGCGACCGAGGTCGCGTGCCAACTGAGCTTGCGAGACTGGCTCAGGAGTCTTTGACAGCCTAGCGACTACCTTGCGCTGCACGATAGACAGCCCGACTGGAAGCATCTCCGCCGCGCGACTCTGATCAGTCACTCCGGTGCCGGCGAGGATCTCGACATGTGAGGGGGCTCCTGCGTAGTAGCAGGTGCGCCCATTGACCGGCATCGTGGTCACCGAACGCTCGTTTTCCAGCACGCTGAGGTGGTGACGAAGGGTGCCGTTGGCAGCGTCCAGTTGACGCTGCAACTCGCGGAAGTGAATTCCAGGAGAGCGCTCGAGAGTGTTGAGAATGCGCTTCCTCAGTGGATGCTCCCAAGAGTGGTCTTTGGGTGCTGCTAGAGTGCCCTGAGCAGCAGGGGCGATTAACGGTAGAAGGCCGGCGAGGCCCAGTGTCCCTCCGGCTATGGCAGCAAGCCCGTCAACGAACCAAGGGCGCGTACTGCGCCACTGTTCAATCAGTGCCATGACACCTTTCGTTGACATACGACCTTTGAAGCATACGGTTGGTTGTGTAGGGCATGCTCGATATGCACACTCACTTGGGTCCGACGACCCAGCCATTATGCAGCTTCATGTAAGCCACCAGAGGACTTAGCTGCCTACCAGCCTCTCGACCATGCTCGGTGAGGCGGTAGATGACTCGGATTGGCGGTCCGTCCTTGACTACTCTGTCAACAAGTCCGTTCTGAACACAGGTGGTCAACTTGTCCGAAAGGGTCCTGCTGCTGATGCCGTGTAGAAGTTTCCTCATCTCGTTGAAGCGACGGTCGCCGGCGATGTACAGAGTCGCTAGGATTTCGATGGTCCACTTCGAACTGAAGATCGAGAACGCGTCTACGGCTGCATCGACCTCCCATCCAACATTGAAGTCATCGTCGTTGTATTTCCCGAACGTCCTGCGAATCATCGCGCCGCTATCCTCCACTTCGGAGATCGCCTCGCGAATCTTCTTGAAGTCTGAGGAGGAGATTCGCAAGGGACCACGTGACATTGGTAACAGGTTGTGCAGAAACCATCTAGTGTATAAAATGCACCTCGGTGTAATCGTGAATACTTCTCGGTTGATATACGGGAATTGGATGACTAGTGCGTAAACTGCACTAAGTAGCAGGAGGAAACCACATGGATAGATTATTGGAGAATTGGTTGGATGAGACGATAGGCGATGGCAATGCAATGGTTGAGGTGCCGAGATTCAGTCTGAGGGCAATGCTTTACGCTCAGATTGCGAACTACCGGGCACCTGCTTGGAACCAGTCACCGAAGAACCAGCTGTAGTCAGATTTCTCACGCATTGGTATATGAGGGTCTACGCCCCTCGATTAAGGCGCTCAGGCCCTCGAACGCGTCCGCAGTCGTGAAAATCTCCTCCAGCCCCCCGAGCTCGCCCTCTAGGCCAGTTTTGAGATCTGAGTCGGCAGCAGCGTTGAGCAAATCGTTAGTCATCGAGAGTGCGATTGGCGCGACCCGGGATAGCAACTTGAGCTGCCTAGAGGCCACCTTGTCCGAGATGTCGAAACCATCCGGGATATCCCCGGACATCAGCGAGGACATGTTGCCGTCCGAGTAGAACGAGGTCGCGAAGGCGACCGTAGTGTTCTCCAAATCAGCCGGGCGTCCGGGGTACTTGTCCTCGGGCTTGCCTGCAGATGCTATCGAAGCTACGGTGGCTTCGACCTGCGAGGGCTCCACCAGATGAGTCAGCAGGCCGAGTGCCTCGGCAGACGACGCATCGAGGAAGTTACCCGTGAGCACTGCGTAGCGAGCGCACTCGAGACCGCAGATACGCGGGGTTCGTTGAGTGCCCCCGAGCCCGGGGTAGATTCCGATACCGGTCTCGGGGAACCTGAACTGCGTGCGGCGGGTGCCTACCCTGTAGTCGCATGCCAGAGCCAGTTCGAGCCCGCCGCCGAGCGCCAGCCCGGTGGTCAAGGCGATCGTAGTTTTCGAGCTGCTCTCCAACTTGTCCAGAACCGCGTGCCCGTGTGCGGTGAAGTCGTAGATGTCCTGAATCGCGTCGGCACGAATCTTGTCGACGAAGAATTTCACGTCCGCGCCGGCGACGAAGGCCTTGCCCGCCCCTTCCAATGCGATTGTGGTGACATCGTCGCGGCCGTTCAGCTCATCCAACGCTTCCCCAAGCTGCGACACCACGGTGACGTTCAGCGCATTCATCGCCTCGGGTCTGTTGATGCGCACCGTGGCGATACCGTCGTCGACTACTACATCGATGTACGAGAACACGAACGACTTCTTCCTGCTAGCAAACCAGCCTGGCAGTTCCAACTCCGCCTCTTCGGCGTAGGCAGATGCCATACGCACAGCCTCGCCTATACCTATGCGGTTGGCTAGCTCGAACGGCCCTCGCGCCCAGCGCAGACCGACCTTGGCGCCTCGGTCAACATCCTCCATCGAACAGATGCCTTCGGCCACAATCTGAGATGAGACGGCGAAGACCTGTCCGAGTAGACGCTCGCGGATGATCGTAGCAGCCTCTTCGCTGCACCCTCCGTCCTCTCCAATCTCCCATGTTCTGCCTTCTGCGACGAGGTCGCGCAGGGTCTGAGTAGCCAAGAAGCGCGGCGTGTCTAGTTGCGCAGCTAGGTAGTCGGTAGAGTGCAGTGCAATCGGAGATCCTGTCAGGTTCATTAGTGCGAATGGCCCGAGGCCAATTCGAAATGCATCACGAGCTACTGCATCAATCTGGGCGGTCGAGCCAACGCCCTCCTCGAGCAGTCTGCAGGCCTCGTTCAGCCAGGGTACGAAGAAGCGGTTGACGACGAAGCCAGGCCTGTCCTTGCATATGATGACGACCTTGCCCATGGTCTTGCAGTATTGCTCCACTGCTGCCAGAGCCTCTGGAGAAGTGGTCTTGGCGGGGATGACCTCAATCAGTCTGTTCTTGGCCGGGTGGTAGAAGAAGTGCAGTCCGACAAAGCGATCCGGTCTGCCTACGGCTCCGGCCAAGTCGTTGACGGAGAGTGACGAGGTGTTGCTGGCTAGGATGGTGTGCTCGTCGCAGACTTCGTCTAGGATGCCGAACACCTCGGTCTTGATGCCGAAGTCCTCGAACACCGCTTCGATGACTAGGTCGGTGTCAACTGCGACGTTCTCGGTCCCGACCACACCTGTGATACGACTCTTGATGCCCTCGATCTGGGCAGGTGAGAAGATCCTTCTCTCCACTGCCTCGTCGAGGAAGTCTGAGATGACTTGCTGACCTCTGTCGACCCACTGTTTCTCGCGGTCGACCATCTGGACCTCGAAGTGCTCCTGAGCGCTCTTCTGGGCGATTCCGGAGCCCATGTTTCCCGCACCGATTATCGCTATACTCTCTACGGTGCGCATGCTCGGGCCACCTGTCTTTCATCCATCAATGCAGCGGATGAGATAATCTCAACTTCACAGCAAGTTATTCAGTCTTAATGCTACGTCCAGTTCTGTGGTTCGCCGTCGCATCGCCGTCGCAATCTTGCTAATGTTTATTCTTTCTTCATCGCAAGTTGCCTTTGCAGAGGAAGATGGAATCTATGGAAAACACACCACAGGATGTACGTGTCACAACGACGTAATCCAACCCACTCCAACTCATAACTTCCCAGCAAACTACATTCCTGGTCAAACCTATTCACTATCAATAGGGATGTCAGGTGGCGTTTCTGGCTCAAAAGGAGGTTTCAATCTGCATGTGTCTGATGGTACCCTATCATCCGGTCTTGGAATAATGAATACTCAGATTAACTCAGGAGGTAATGAGGCAACCCACCAATTCCCTGACTACCGTTCCTGGTCCTTGGATTGGGATGCCCCTTCCTCTGGTTCAGGTGCAGTTGCATTCTCTCTTGCAGTTCTTGCAGCTAATGGAAATGGACAGAATACTGGTGATGGCTGGGCAACTACATCTTGGCAATCTTCTGAGGACAGCGGGTCAAGCAATACGCCTCCGGTGGCCTCCAACGTCACCTACGTCCCGACCAGTCCGACCAAGAGCACCGGGCTGGGTGTCTCTTACGACTACCACGACGCCGACGGCGACTCTGAGCAGGGCACGCAGATTAAGTGGTTTCGAAACGGACTCAGAGTCTCACAGATAGACGACCAGACTGATGTGCCAAACAGTTGGATTGCAAGGGGACAGGAGTGGCAGGTCGAGGTGATACCTTCTGATGTCAACGAGGATGGTGAACCCGTCATGCTCGACCCGGTTACTATCGGCAACACCCTGCCAGTAGCTAGGAATCTAGATGTCTACCCGGCGGAACCTCTGGACTCCGACGACCTTTCTCTTGATTACGAATACTTCGACCTCGATGGGAACCCCCAGCAGAACACGGCCATTCAATGGTATCTTGACGGGGCGAGGATAGTCGAGCTGGATGACTCGAATACCGTTTCCAGTCTATGGACTAGGACTGGTGACGAATGGCAGGCCTTGGTGAGACCACACGATGGGAACGACTACGGCGACACTGTGTGGACAGGAATCATCGTCATCGGCTCATCTAACCTGCAACCATCGGCAACCGCTTACATCTCACCCTCTGGCGATGCAATCACAACCGATGCCCTACAGGTCATCATAGGATACAATGATCCAGATGGTGACCCCAAGGATGCGACCGAGATTAGATGGCTAAGAGACGGGACTCAGGTATCTGCTTACAACGACCTGAATTGGGTCCCGCCCGAAGCCACTTCAAAAGGTGAGTTATGGGTAGCCGAGGTCAGAGTCTCCGACGGACTGGTATGGTCTGAAATGGTGACTACGAACGAGGTATTGATACAGAACTCGCCTCCAATCGTGACCTCGATATCAATGCTGCCCGAGGACGATTTAATCACCACGATGAACCTGACAGTCATCTGGGAACAGAGCGATATCGACGGCGATTCCGAGTCGAACAGTGAGATCCGCTGGTGGGTCGACGGTGAATGGATTCGCGACTACGATGACATGACAACGGTCCCCGCGTCCGAGACTATCAGGGACCAGCATTGGTCCGTGCAGGTCATCCCCGGCGACGGCGACGGTCTAGGATCATCGATGAAGACCAACGCGCGCGCCATACAGAACGCCCCTCCAGGCGTGCCCGAGATAACACTGGGAGGGGACTTCGGTTCGTCCGAGCTCGGTGTGCCCGACTCTGTTCACGACCTTGTGGTGCAGGCCATCTCCGAGGACCCCGACGAGGAGATTGTGCTGTTCAACTACCAGTGGTCGAGAAACGGCTTCCACGTGCCTGACCTAGATGGCCAATCGGTGGTGCCTTCGTCGAGGCTTGAGCCCAATCAGATTTGGAGTGTCACCGTCATCGCAAGTGATCCGTGGGGCCTCACCACATCCACCTCCAAGGAGATAACAATCGCCAACCTCCCTCCTATGGCCTGGTGGACTACATCGCCTGAGTTGCTTGTACCGGGTGCGATGATGAGCTTAGACGGAACCACGTCCACCGATTCGGACGGAGAGGTGGTGACTTGGTTCTGGACTGTCAACGGTGTCAGTTTGTCTGGACCGGTAATCGACGTGCTGCTTCCTGGAGGAGTGCATACGGTCGCACTGACGGTGATAGATGACATGGGTGATTCGGATACACTGGAGAACGAAATTATTCTGGGCTCGGTCGCCTCGGTCTCGGATCTCTCTGCTTCGCTCGACGGCTCGACCGTGAGACTCTCGTGGAACGGAGCATCATCTGAGTATCAGATCTACCGTTCCACCAGCCCGATTTCAACTGTGGTCGGGCTGACAGCACTCGACTCTATTCCCGCTTGGGGTGATCCGGTGCCGCTCGACATGGAGCCCGTAGGGGATACCAGCGATACTTCGTGGAGTGAGACAGCCCCTGTTGCCACAGTACTCTACTATGCTGTGACGACGGTGGTCGACGGCCACGAGGTGGTTTGGATAGTTGCCGGCGCGAACATGGTTAGCGTCGATGCCACGGCCGCCGCAGAATCAGTCGACACTGATCCTACCGGCTCGCCCAAACTTCTCACACTGCCGATAGCCGCGTTGCTGCTAATCCTCGGTGCAGCGGCCATCGGAATCACACTGACCGAGAGCCGCAGGAGGTCTGTGTGATGCGCCCCCGAGTCGCCGTGTTAACCATCATCGCGCTACTGCTCGCCACCGGCGCTAGCATGGCCAATCCCGGTGGCGAGGGCGATGCAGACCGAGACTACACCTGCGGAGGCTCGTGCCACGGCGACCCGGCGCTCAGCAGTCCATCGGACGGCACCGTGACGGTGTCAGTCAATCCCCTCGCATTTTCGGGTACCGCAACCGCGGTACATGTCACAGCAAGCGGGATGAGTCTGTCGGGCAACCGACTGCTAGGAGTGTTCCTGTTAGGATCGGCTAACGGTAACGACGACCATCCAGAGGACCACGGTTGGAACATCCTTCAGGACCCTAACGGCGGCACGCGCAATTATGTCGAAGTCGTCGTCCCGCCCAGCGGCTCGGTAACGCTTACCTGGGTGATGCTGGCTCCTGTGCAGCCCGGAATTCAGACTCTCTTGACGGAGATTCATCACGGCTCCAGTCCTAATAGCAACAACTGGGCCTACTCGGCACTTACCCGCGGCTATGTAGTCGATGTCCAGCCCGTGCCAGAGAACCTACCCGGCTTCGCTTTCGACTGGTCACCCGAGACCAGAGTTACAGGCGACGACTCTCCAACTGTGATTAGGACGCGGAACACCACTTCTGTCTCGGTTCAGTGGATGTTGGAGGACGAGTGGGTGCCGCACAATGCCGAAGTCACAGGAGAGGACGACGAGTGGCACGCCATGCTACCAGCTACCATTGGTGACATCCGGATCCAGTATCAGGTCACTACGTCCAATGGAGACTTCTCGATAGTACAGCCGTGGTTGACTGTGGCTACTGAGCCGGCCGCTTTCGACGGTGAGATATGGGGTGCGAGGATACAAGCCCTCGCTTTCGGACTACTCATCATTGCGTTCCTGCTCTCGCTGCAAGCTAGGCTCTCTCCTTGGGAGGGTCGCCAAGACCCCGATCACACCGAGGAGGTCGAGGCGACCGAGTCGCCTCCAGAAGAGCCCCCAGGTCTAGAGCCCGCGGACGACTACTGGTCGAGAATGGTCCCGTCTGAGGAGAATCCCGGATGGCTGTGGGACCCGGTTGAAGAAGAGTGGGTGGCAGATCCGAACAATCCGCCGGAAGGTGGTGAGTGATGTTCGGAGCAGCGACGTTCCACGCCGCGATGGCTGAGGTGGTCGTGGGATCGATGATGCTGGCCACACTTTGCGCGATGGGATGCGCAATAGCCACAATCTTCCCGAATATTGCCGGCGGAAGATTGTCATCTGATCGAGTTATGGTTACGATGGATAAGGCTTCGATTGCGGGGGCCTTGCTGGGTCTGATGTTCATGCCCATCGCGGCACTGAGCGGTTCCTTCGCAGCCGACAACGTGGTCAACAACGCCTTGCTCTACAACAAGTTCGTGTACACCGGTCTAGCCTTTGGGTTCTGGGCCTCGTTTGTAATAGGCAGGGTGCGCCTTGGACCGGGAGTTTGGCAGCACCGCTCGCTTAGCGCGCTTCAAGGAGCCACAGCGGCCATGGCGATGTTGATGACCACTATGGCTTCGTCGATTGGTGGGAAGTTGGTCCGCGGTGAATCGCTGTTCGACATCATGCCGATTTGGCTGCCCTCCGACTCGGCCACGGTTCTCAATCCAATCTTTTCAGCGGTACTACTGCTCGTGGGCATAGCAGCCCTGGTAGTGGTGTTCAGGCTCGGCCCTAGGGCCGAACGTATCCCGCTCGATTAGTCGCGAGGCTCGTTTTCATAAGACTCATCCGAATCGTCTTCGTCCATCCACTGGCAATCCGCGACATCCGGGTGTTCCTCACACCATTCTTCCTCGCCCCAGTCATCTTCGTGGACAGTGTCATGGGGATGCATTCCTACTCCCATTAGCTCCATCATCATGCCAGCACAAGATCCTACGAGTGGTTCGAGTCCGGATGTGATTTGCCACATTGCATCGTGGCTAATTACCGTGCTTTCCTCATTGTCATCATCGTCGTAAGTAATCATCTCGAAGCCTGAACCGTCATCCAACTCGACGGCGTTGGTGTTATCCCAGAAGGTGTTGAAGACATGATTATGGCACCACATTTGAGCCATCTCACGGAGCACCTCGGGTGGCACTCGCATCTGATTCTCCCCCCGCATGTCGCGATCGTCGTTCCCACGGCGCTCATCCATCTCTCGCATGTCTGTGCGACCTTCCATCATCCTGTTCTCGAACATGTCTCTCAGCTCTTCGCAGGCCTCGACATCACCGTCATCGCAGGCTATCTCGAGCCTCACCATGTCTTCGTCCAAATCCATCTCGACCCTATCGTCTCCAAAACGATCGCCCGCTTCGTCACGATTGTCATCATCAGCGGCGTTAGAGTTACGGTCGTCTCCGAGGGCTCCCGAGCCAAGAATGACCGACGCAAAAAGTAGTAGCCCCATGGTCAGGGCAATCTGGGCTGAGCGATCTCCGGTTGTTTCTTTGCGACTTTCGTCCATGAAATTTCGTTCATCATACTCCATTTTAATGATTTGACGACATGATTCAGAGAATCATGAATCAAAGACGGTCCAATATCGACTCCAGACGATGGCAGTGTGCATCCGGGCTGAGATCCAACTTCGCGATTCGAGCCCGTCCTGCCTCAGCCCATTCTATACGGGTTTCGCCATCAGCCGCTTGCTCGAGAGCGGAGTGCCAGACGCCGTAATCGCCACGGGGCAGGAGTCGTCCATTCACACCGTCGATTAGAGTCTCCCGGAAGCCCCCCTCATCGACAAAAAGGGCCGGAATTCCAACCGCAAAGGCTTCTATTGGTGTGAGTCCGAATGACTCTGCATGGGCCATGCTCACAACCGCTCTCGAATCACGCATTAGTTTGACAAGTTCTGGAGAAGGCAGCCTTGGTGCTATCCAAAGTCCGACATCACAAGAATCAGCATGCGCTCTAATCATAGCAAGTGAAGCATCATCACCTCCGCCAACATGGACTAGATCTAGTCCGGTACCCTGCAGCATCGAAATCGTCTCCCAAGTCCCCTTGGCCCAAGATGCCCTTCCTACACTGACTACGTAATCTCCGTTAGATCCAGAGAATGGATTTTCAGGGTCCTGTGACGAGTCGGACGGATACTCCGAGGCATCAACACAAGGCCACAATACTCCCGCATCGATTCCGTAGACTTCGGAAGTGCGCTTAGCGGAGAAGGCAGAATTTCCACTGACTCCAAATCTCCCTCTTTTCAAGTTAGTATCAATCAATGCCTTGTCCCGCCGCCTAGCCCGAGATAGAAGAAGTCGAGTGAGCATCAGGCTCCTCTTAGGGGACCCGTCGACCTTTCTGTGGAGGGTGTCCTCGTAAAGGCCCCTGTGCGGCTCCAACAGATGGAGGTGGACCTTTGCAGTTTGAGGGATGTGATCAAGCAGAGTTAGGCTACCATCTCCACTGACAATGTGTACGACATCGGTCCTGGATATGGCTTCATCAAGGCCTTCACATTCACCCCAAGCCTTTGAGGAGGTGTCCCGACCGGTGTCCAGAATAATCGAAATAGCTCCCGTAGGATTCTCCCACGACAGAGTCGGACAAATTAGTGGAATATTCTCACGTTTGCAAAGGCTCCTGAGTTCCTGAGACGGATGGATTGTTGCCATTTGCACTGAGAATATTCGGTTCAATGATGGAAGGACGCGCATCAGGTCTCTCTCAGCGCCTCCCATGACTTGGAAAGATCCCTTTGCTACTAGGAGCGGAGGCATTTCTGCTGATTCGGTTGACATTCTAATCACTAGATACCTTGCGATAGACTTCCAGAACCCGGTCTACCACCGATGACCACAGATATTCCTGAGAAGCAATCGTCCCTTTGGCCCCCCAATCATCCAATTTCTCTCTATTTGCCAAGGCTGCCTCGTCCATAGCCGAAGCTAGCGATGTAGGGTCCTCCGGAGGGATTGTTATCCCCGCTCCAGCCTCAATCAGTAGACTCCCAAGGCCACTCACATCAGTCATAATCGCTGGTGTTCCGGCATACATTGACTCGAGCAACACTGTAGGGAGTCCTTCAAATCTGGAGGGAATAACAACAGCCGTACCACTCTCAAACAGCCACCGCTTCTCCGACTCAGTCACCAACCCCAGCAACGAGATATTCGATGCACAGTTTGCCTCACTGCACCTCTTGGTCAACCATGTTCTCAACTCGCCATCTCCCGCGATTGCCAAATCATAACCAGGGTCTCCTTCTGAGGCAACGATGTCCCAAGCATCCATCATCACATCAATCCCCTTCTGCTCGCTGAGTCTGCCGACAAATACCAGAAGTGGCCTGCTTGAATCCCTGCCCGCTAGAATCGGGGGAGCTTGGGGAGATTCTTCAATTGGAGAGAATCCATTGGGTATGATTTCGAGTTCTCCATTCACGCCCTTGCTCCTCAGTAGTTGCTCGAAATATGGAGTCAGCACTATTCGAGCATCCGATGAGTTCAGCGTCCTAAGGCCCTGTAAACGCCATCTAAGCCTCTTCAGCAACCTCCCAGCAGTCGTATGCTTGACGTAGTCATTGTGATATGTAGTCACAATCGGCTTGCCTGAGGCACGGGCTTTTGCTAGAGTCCTGCGTATCAGTACAGGCAACGTATCGTGCAGGTGAACTACATCGACATCGCTCATGTCTAGATCTTTGACAGAAACCAGAGGATCGACGCCCCCAAGTACAGTACTCGGCTCTATGCGAATAACATCCACACCACCCCGATTAAACCTCTTCTCATCGTTCGCAGGGACGTCCGCGCACCACACTGTGACCCGGTGGCCTCTACGTACCAACTCCATGCCGATCTGCTCCACATGCTGGTCACCCCCTCCAACATGGGGCCAGTACCAAACGTGAACCAGCAGAACATGAAGGGGACGTTCCTGCATCTCCGACTCCATAGTTAACCGACCACGCCTCACATTTGAATACTCACGGGCCTCGTTTCATTGAGCAATATCATCCAAAGACCTACTCAAGTCACCTGAGTTAAAGACTCGAGGTCCTTGCTCAGATTGTGATAAAGCGGGTATTACTAGTACGCGGCGATGTCCACTCTAGGAGCAGTTCACTGTATTCTCAGGATATGACGAGCGAGGTGATGCTTGATCGCGCCAAAGTCCCTGGATGGACGAAGGCAATTACAATGGAAATCCGTATTACTAAAATTCCGCACCTAGGTTCCAATAATAGTTCGCACAAACAGCTAATATTGGAAGAAATTCAGAGTTCGCAACCCGACCTCCTGCACATAACCGACCAGGAACAGGCTCACCTCGTCCCCGAGACCTGCACCATACCCGTGGTGGTGACCGTCCACGACATGTTCCACCTTGAGCCGCGCCAGATCAAGGCCGGCGACATCAGAGTTCCTGTGGGTGATCAGAGACCAGGTCTGTTCCGCCGTCGCGACCTCAAGCGACTGAAGGAGGGACTGGCGAGGGCAGATTTGCTAATCTGCGCTTCGGAGATGACGAGGAGGGACGTCGAGCGGATGTTCCCGGGTAAGCCAACCGCGCTCGTCCGACACCAGATAGACCTCGACTACTGGGACCCGGAAGGTAATCCGCGCTCCCGCGAACTCATCGCCGAGCACGACGACGACTCGAAGTGCCTGCTAATTACCGTCGGCACCGACGAGCCGCGTAACCGACTTAATTTCGTGCGCGAAGTCATCACCAGTCTTCCCGAAGAGGTAGCCGATGACATCCACATGCTCCACATCGGAAGCGAGGTTGAGTTGGACGACGAACAACTTGTGGCGGCCTTCCAGCATGCTGAGGCCCTCCTGTTCCCTAGCATCTCAGAGGGCTTCGGCTACCCACCAGCAATAGCGATGGCCGCCGGATGCCCTGTCATCGCAGCCAATCTTCCCACCCACAACGAGGTGATACCGGAGCGGTGCCTTCTGCCAGCGACCGATGTAGTGGCATGGGTGGACGAGATAGTAAAAGTCCATGCTGCTTGGATGCGAGCAGGTGGAGTCCCTAGGAATCCAGATGATTCCATAATTGACCATGTAAAGAATACTCTGAGTGCCGATGCACAAGGACAAGCCATGGCTGAAGCTTACCATGATGCAACCCAAGGTGGTTGACAACAACTGCTTATATGTCAACTTCAGCCCGTAGGGCTGTGCTACGTGTCACAGACTTGCACAAAGGCTTCGGTTCTGGAAGACGCAGACTAGAGGTCCTCAAGGGAATAGATCTCGAAATCCAGCCTGGCGAACTCGTAGCTATGATGGGGCCTTCGGGTTGCGGCAAGTCGACCTTGCTCAACATAATTGGAGGCTTGCTTGAGGCAGATTCAGGCTTAATCTCACTCGGTGAGTTCAATTACGGTACGAAGTCGCCGAGCCGCGTAGTTAATGTTCGCAGGCGAGGCATTGGCTGGATCTTTCAGGACTTCCACTTGATTGACAGGCTGAACGCATTGGACAACGTCATTTTCGCGTTAGAGCTCTCAGGAGTCCCCACTGCGCAAGCAGAGGAGCAGGCTAGGGATGCACTGGACAAGGTCGGTCTGTCGGATCGCATGGAATTCATCCCCGACCAGCTCTCTGGCGGCCAGAGGCAGAGGGTCGCTATAGCTAGGGCAATCGCAGGTTCACGCCCCCTTCTTCTGGCCGACGAGCCAACGGGAAACCTCGATGTGAAGAGTGGACAGGAAATAATCGACCTGTTCAAGCAACTGTGCGAGGAGGACGGTATGTCAGTCCTGATGGTCACCCACGACCCCACGCTAGCCTCGATGGCTGACCGGATGCTGCTACTCAAGGACGGTGTTACGGCTGCTTCTGACATACGTTCAGCATGGGGTATGGACTCACAATCCGCAACATGAATCAGGGGAATTAAAGGAGGACTGAGATGACTGAACACCACTCTCAAACTGGCCATGGAAGACCAGTGAGGATGATGACCTTCATCGAGTCGGTAAAGTCTTGCTTGAGCAACTACCTGAACTGGAGTGGCAGAGCCTCACGGTCCGAATATTGGTGGTTCTTACTATTCTACTGGATCGTACTTGTCACCACGCTGATTATCGATTCCGTGATGACGATGCTCGTAGGTTTCAATCTCCTACTCACCGCACTGGCCGTTCTCTTCCTAACCCTACCGGGGTTGAGTGTCACAGTCAGGAGGTACCAGGACTCAGGCTTCTCTTGGTTCTGGGCCCTAGTCTTCCCAATTAGCCTAGGTATCCCACTATTCATACGTGGCAATTCTGGGGTGAATAGGTATGGCGATCCCCCGACCAACACCGCTCGGGAAGCCAGTATTCGGGACATTCTCTCCGCGATGCCCGATAATCTACTGATGGCGGCGAAGAGCTCCTGGAGGGGCCGTGAGAGAGTTCTCGCTGTGTTCGCTGGCGTCTTCCTCGCATCTCTAGTTATCACGACGGTGCTGGCATACGGAGTCGGGCTGTCTCAGGCCTTCCTACAGTACTCGCTCCAGGAGGAAATATTCGATGCGAAGGTCGACTTCGCGGAGGACCCCGGAGAGGACGCCGAGGGTCGCACCAACGACTCTTTGTTGTGGGAATCGATGTGCGATGAGTTCGTCGCCAGGGAGGAGTTCTCGGACTGCGGTCTGGTCTTCGGTCGCCAAGGCGTCAGGGTCGACGGCTTCTTCGATGAGGACTTCATCATCCCCCAACCCCTCAACGTCGTCGCCGCCGAGAGCCCCACGGGCGACTGGTCCAATATCAGTTGGGATTATCCTGAGGCACTGGAATCGGGACCACCAATCAATGGCGACAGGACGATCCGGTTCTACAGTGAAGGCATATGGGATGGCGAGCTCGGCGAGCGACACTCGACACGAGGCCAGGACTCACGCATCATCTACGGCAGTTGGCCCGCCAGCGCTGATGATGCGGCTGCAAACCGTTCGATTGTGCTGCCCTCAGAGGTGGCGAGCAGCGCCGGAGTTGCGGTAAACGACACAATCTCATCCCTCACTTTCACCTACGTGACTGGCTACCTCGGCTACCAGAACATCGCCGACGGGTTCGAGGACTGCGAAGGCGAGGAGGACTTCAACGCCCAGTCCGGATACATGTACTGCAGGGTGAACATGACCGTCCACAACCTGACAGTGGCAGCCGTGTACCAGGAGGGGGGGGCGGGAAACCCAACCCTGTTGTTTAACCCGGTCATGGTTTCCGACGCGGTTCTCAGCGACGAGCAGAAACTCATCCTAATGGACAATGACCACGGATACCTCGGCCTGTCGGTGGACAGGAACCAGCTACCCACCACATCCACAGCAGACGCGACGAAGTGGCTAGACGCCCTGAAGGGAGACGTAGAATCCGGGAACTACACCAGCGCAGGCATCATAGTAGAGTACAACGACCTCATTTCAGGTACCATCATCTTCCTCAACATATTCCTCGGAATCATACAGGTCTTCGACTACATCCTGATGATCCCCATCGTGGTGCTTTCCTTCTCGGTGCTGATTTATGGACTGGTCCTGTCTTTGGAGCAGCGTAAGAGAGAGATTTCGATCCACCGTGTCATAGGTGGCACGGAGAGCACCCTGTCGGGCATGATCCTGCTCGAACTCGCGGTAATCAGCCTGTTCGCGTGGTTCGTGGGCTACACGCTGGCGCTGCTCTCAGTCCCAATGGTGCTCGATGCTGTCGGGTTCATGTCCTTCAGATCCGGTGGGATCGAAATCAACCCGACGTTGAGTTTCGGTTCCACCCTGTTCATCGTCGCCCTGACCGTGGGCGTAGCCCTGTTGTTTGGCAGCTCACGCACCAGGGAGTTCCTGAGGATAGAGATTGACGAGGGCGTCAGGAGGGTCGCCGAGAAGCGAGAGCCCAGGACATGGCTCCACGTCATCGCCTTCGCAGTCGGGCTGCTCTCGTACCTAGAGAGCTGGATTCAGTCTCAGGGGGGGTTCTGGATCTGGGGGAGCAGCGGCATCATCGGTAATTTCATCCTGAACGCGATTCTGCTGCTTCTGGGACCGTTCTGCCTCTGGGTCGGAGGGGCTCTGGTACTCGGTAGGATAGGTGCTGCTGGACCGAACATACTGACCGGGCTGCTTTCCTGGTCACCGGCAATCTCGGACATCCGGCGCGGACTCCGGGGTTCCGGCTCCAGCGAGTCGGTGAACCGCCTCGCAGTCATCATGCTGCTCACTCTGTCAATCGTCACTCTAGCCGCCGTCCAGGGGTACACCGGTACGATCGTAGACGAACGAACGACCTCAGCTCAAATCGGTGCAGACTTACAGGTACAGTTCGACTCCCCTGTCACCGAGCAACAGGCTAGAGACGAGGTGATGCTCGCCATCCAGCGCGCTGGCGATGCTGACGTCACCGACATCGATTCGATGACTTCGGTGGCGGACCTATTTACGAACCCTGAGGGCAAGTCCGCGTTGATTCGAACCTGGGTGCTGTTCGACGGCCACGAAGACACGCTGATATGGGACTCGCAGGCGATTCCAGGAGACGAAATCGACGCGATAGTGTCCGGTTGGTCGGGCGGTGGATTCACTGCAGGAGAGGCAGCCAGAGACGTTCTCGATGACATTGAATCCGAATCGTCCCAGACCATTCAGTACACGGATTACGACTTTCAGATCGGCGCGGACTTCGAACTGGTCGTGACGACTACGGTGACCGAATCGACGGTGACCTACCAGGGAAGGCACAGTTGGGTCCCCGGCCTGTCCTCGTCCGAGGCGGAGCAGGCCATAGTCATCGGCGAGTCCGCCTACAGGGAGCTGGTTGGCAACGCGACTGCGGATGCCTACACCTCCACTCGCTGGTTCTTCGAGGTGTGCGACCAGAGCGACGAGGACTGCGCAGACGCACTCAGGACCATCAGCATCGAGATAGCCAACGGGAACGGGGTAACCGCGGCCTCGGACTGGTCGTCCGCCCACAGGGACAACGAGCGAAACGGGGGGCTAATCTTCGGCACCCCCGGGCTGCTCAGCCTGCAGTTCGTCGTGGCATCACTGGCTTCGGTGGCCTCCGCGTTCGTGTTCCTGTCCCTGGTCCTGACTCAGCGAAAGCGCGAACTGGCCATACTTCAGGCAATAGGGGCGAGTCCCAACCAGGTCATACGACTGGTCCTCTTCGAGATTCTCTCCATACTGCTTGTGAGCATGGGTCTAGGGGTCATACTCGGTCTAGCCATCGCTGAGTCTTTCAATGGCTTCTTCGGAATTTTCGGCTTCATATTCCAGTTGTTCCTAGGTCAGAGTGCACCGATAAGTAGGGAACTAGTCTGGCCTTGGTTAGACCTCGCATTGGTCAACGCGTCCGTGTTGATTGCGGTGATGGTGGCACTGCTCTACACCACGCGAAGGGCACTACAGGCGGATCTGGCAGTAGTATTGAAGGGGGAGTAAAATGCAGAACGGACGCAAGCAGATACTCAAGGCCGATGGACTCTATCACGTCTACGAATCGAAGGCCGAGGATGGAAATGTCGTCGCACTACGCGGCCTGCACGTTACTTTGTATGAGGGCGAAGCAGTAGCAGTAATAGGTCCTTCAGGATCAGGCAAGTCGACCTTGCTGAAGTGCCTCGGCGGCCTGATGAAACCCTCAGCTGGAGGAGTGGAGTTGGCAGGAAGTAGGATGACTAGACTGACCGGGACTCAACTCGTGGAACTTCGCCAGAAGACCGTTTCTTTCATCTTCCAGGACTCCAACTTGCTACCTCACTTGAATGCCATTGACAATGTCGCCCAGCCCCTCCGTCACCAAGGTATTCCACCGGGCCCTGCTAGGGCCAAAGCGCAACAACTGCTGGATCGCTTGGGCATGGGTGAGCGTTCTCGGGGGATGCCCGAGGAACTATCCGGCGGTGAGCAGCAGCGAGTGGCCATCGCCCGTGCTCTGATTACTAATCCCAAACTGATTCTAGCTGACGAGCCCACCGGCGCACTCGACCCAATAACCAGCAGGGAGGTTTTGGAGTTGTTCGAAACCCTGCACAAGGAGGAAGATGTCGCCTTCTTCCTAGTTACTCACAACAGGGAGGTCGCCGCCTTCTGTGAGCGCTCACTCGAACTCAGGGACGGACGCTTCGTCGCTCAACATGGGACTGATGTGAACATCGCTGACCTCTCGGGTAGCCGCGAACTCATCATTGACGATACCGGTACGGTCACACTACCCCCGGACGTGCTGGTGAAGATCGGCGGACCCGGACGATTCGAACTTCCGGACATCGAGCGCGACTCTCTGAATCTGGAGCGTGTTGACTCAGAGCGCTTAGATGTAGAAGGAAAGGCAAAATTAACTCTGGCAGAAAATTGTCCGGCATGCTTCCACGTTTATGGCGACAGTGAGGAGCAACGCTGCCCAGATTGCGGCTCAAGCAGGCCGATGGTTCAGGCTTGAGGCAACATATACCGCTGTGGCTTGGCGATTCCGAGATCTTTGGGTAGCTCGCGCACCTTCTCTGGTAGGGTAATTGGAACCATCTCCCTGCCAATCAGAGCAACACGACTCTCACTGCGGTCAGAGAGAACCTCGCGCCCGACAAGCGGCGCTAGGCGGTGGGAGAAACCCATCACATCGTCGTGACTGGGCATATTCTCGATGGCTAGGTTGTTGCGGCTGTTGCCGACATACACGTATCCCTTTGCCTCGATGAAATCCGGATCGGCGATGTTGTCAAGGCGCGCATAGTCCTCGTGGTGACCTAGCGATTCGCCCTTGATGAGCGTATGACGGCACACTGTTCGGGTGTCGAGACTGGGCAGCAGTTCGAGGGTCTGCTCGAGTTTGTGAAATGCTGCTTGGTCGAACTTGGGCTTGCAAAGCCTGTCGAAGATTTCCTTGTTGGGAGCATCCACACTGACGTAGAGCTGTGTGGGTAACGGGTCGAGCTTCTCGATGACCTTGGGCAGACTGCCGTTGGTCACGAGGAAGGTGGAGACTCCGTGCTGGTGACAGATGTCGAGGAACTCACCTAGGCGAGAGTATAGCGTGGGCTCGCCGTTGAGTGAGATGGCAACGTGCTTCGGGTTCTGCGCCTCGCGAAACTTCTCCGGATCAGCCTTCGGGTTGCCTCCGTATCCAGTGATGAGACGACGGTGGCCACGGACCGATTCTAGGAACAACTCGTACGGGTCGTCGTCAATCTTGTGCAATGTGTCTGAATGCGGCTCTCTCCAGCAGTATGTGCAGGCGAGGTTGCAAGTGTCCACATTGGGGGCCATCTGCATGCAGCCATGGCTCTCGATGCCGTAGAAGGTGCCCTTGTAGCACGAACGGTCGTTGATCAGGCTCTGCTTGGTCCAGTGGCAGACCTTGACGCCACCGTGCTCGCCGACGAGTTGGTACTTCTGCTTCGAAAGACGCGCAGCTATCTTTGGCTCAATGCGCGTAATCGGATTCTGCATACACTTACCTCCGAGTCAGGGAACATGCGTGGGGCCACTCAGTCTTGAAACTGCCTTGTTCGGCTGAACTGATATACATCCAGCACCAATCCACATCGATGACCCGGGCCCGTGCCGCATGCCTCGCGCTCGTCATTATTGCTACCAGCCTAACTGGATGCTTCTCCCCAGGAAGGGATGCCGAGTTGATTTCGACCGACGACCTGACAATTTCTCCTGAGGTGCTCATAGGTGCGCAGTTCCAGACTGTAGAGGTCACTGCATCAAGCCCGATGAGCGTATATGTCCCATACCTCGTCATGGATGAGGAGTCTGGATATGTCGTCAATGGGACCACGCTGGACTTCAAAGGTGCCGGCTCGACAAGCGTAGAGCTGCTGGCGCCATCAAATCTCAATTCAACTCACTTCCTACTGGGAGAATTGGGTAGGGACACCTGGTCGCTGCGAGCGACCAACCAGAGTTGGACGGAATGGTTCTCCTCGAGCGAGTTCGAGCAGTCACCATACGCCTACATCGAGCACCCTGTAGCAAGGGAGAACGACTCAGCGTATACAGTGGAAGACGGAGCACTGCACAGCACCGGTATAATCGACGGCCTCAACGTCTTCGAGTGGTTAGAGTTGTTCGCTGATCCTGATTCTGGCTACAACGATCGATGGGGACCTTTCACCCTGCACGATCCGGTGTACATGAGGGCTGCCAATTTCATGCAGAGCGAACTGCAGGTGATGGGCTACGACACGCAGATTCACCGTTACTGGATTTCTGATTTTTCCTACGCGGTCAATGTCTGCGGCTACAAGGAGGGGACAACATTCCCCGACGAATGGCTGGTTCTGGGAGCCCATCTCGACATCGCCGAGGCGGGAAGCCCACCCGGAGGAGGAACCCACATCGGAGCGCACGACAACGGCGCTGGTGTGGCTCTGGTGCTAGAGGCAGCCCGGGGTCTCGCGCAGTTCGATCACCGCAGAACCATCGCCGTCTGCTTCTGGTCTAACGAGGAGAACGGCTACGATGGAGTTGACAGATGGATAGAGAACATCCCGTCAGGAGTCACCCTGTCAAACTACCTCAATGCGGATGCAGTCGGGACTAACTGGCCGGGTTATTACACCCTAGTAGTCGACATCATTCCCGAGACGGACAATCAGATCAACGAGCAGTGGCCTATGGTTAGACTCGCTGAGTGGGTTGGTTCGAACAACAACGACATCACTGAGGCGCTGCGCCTAGGAAGGGAGATCTACAACACCGAGGGTTACGCCTCGATGAAGGACGTTGACTCCAGCGACCAGAAGAGACTCTCGATATCGGTGCACGAGTCGCAGAGAGGGAGGAGCGACTACGAGAGGATAGCAGACCAGCTCGGGGTGGTCTCGATGGATTTCGGCTCGCTCACTGGCGGCTCGGATTGCTACCACGGACCGTGCGACACTCTCGATACAATGGTCGACATGATGGTGACTGACAACGGAACCGGTGTCCAGAATCTCGTGGAATCATTCGACCTGATATCGTGGTGGCTGTTCAATCTCGCCATGCATCTAGACGAGACACCAATCTACAACGAGTCCTAGGTGTACTTCACACCAGTTCCGTAAGCGAAGATCTCTACTGCCTTGATGCTCTTCCGCGCTCCTTGAGGAGTCATATCAGAGGTATCTATTCGGACATTTATCACATCTTCATATCCCTCAGCAAGAGCCTTCTCTCGCAACCGCTGCATAGCCTCAGCCCTTCCTGCAGACACTACCTTCTGGAATATGTCAACCGAACCCCCTGTCAGATTGTTAATCCAGCCTATTAGGAGGTGCCAGTGACTGGGTCCGAAGACTACTCCGGACCAAACCACACCGCAAGAGGTGATGTCGGTGCGGTATCCGCCGTCAATGGTCGTGAGGGGGTCGCGACCGAGTGACTCTCTTAGCGAGGCTTCTCTCGACGCTGTGCTGGCAATCTGCTGATCCAGTTTCTTGCCGCTGAAGAGGACAGCCCAACAGAGCATCAGTGGATAGGCTACCGTCCACAACATTCCGATTAAAGCAAGAAGTAAGAAGGGAAGGAGTATTACTAAGATTATTCCTAGTACCAGCAAGCCACCTACATCTACCATCGAAAAACCCCCGATTACTCGGCCTTAACCGCTGTACCGTAGGCAAACAGTTCTGCAGCACCTGCAGTGATTGCCGAAGTAGCGAATCTGACATTCACAACCGCATTGGCTCCTCGCGACATCGCATCTGCGACCATTCTTCCGACAGCTTCCTCACGGGACTCCTGAAGAAGCTCCGTATACTGTGACAGTTCCCCTCCAACTATGTTCTTGAGGCCTGCAAAAATATCCTTTCCTAGATGCTTGGCCCTCACTGTCGAGCCGCTGACAACCCCGAGAGTTTCGGTAATCATCATGCCCGGTATTGTTTCCGTGTTCACCACTAGTATGCCTTGGACCATCTGTTCCATGTTCCTACCGCAAAGTGGAAGATATTCAATATTGGGGCGGCTCATCAGGACGGAATCCAGAGGGTATGTCAAAGGAGGTCGCAGGCTTTGACTTACTCGCCGCCAGAGCTAGGATTCCTAGGAAACAAACGTTGCAGAGAATTATCTGAGCATATCCACTAACCACGCTGAGCGTTTCTATGAACTCAAAATCCACCGCCTCCGTCTCAGGACCATAATCAAAGTCGGGCATGAAACCAACCCTCGACATCATCCACATCATGCCCATGCCCCCTAGGAAGTTGACCCCTATCCACGCCCCTACCAGTTTGACTCCAAGATCTCGGTCACCCCTCCACAGCACTGGAATGCAGAACAGTCCTATGAGGGCAAGCAAGCCGCTGTGTACGGCTGAGAACTCCAACACCCCCATCATGTCGTCCATGTATTCCACCATCGCATCCCATTCCGCATTCGACCTGTCCCATTCCGCCTTCTCCTCCTCCGTACCATCCTCCGGATAGGGTTCGATATCCTCGAAATCCTCAGGCATGAAACTATCGACCAGCATTGGAGAAAGAATGCCCATTGCGGTATTGAATAGCATGAACACCACCACCAGTGCCATGAAGATGGCCAGTCCTTTCAGCCACCACGGCGACGGCTCGCCGGAGTCATAGGGTGCTTCTGCTCCTGCCATGGCCATGGGGGGCCGTGGAAGAGGGAGCATTTGAGGACTGGTGAAATCAATATTCCAGTACAATCCTAGGTAGCGTACGCTCGTTTGGATGGATGCACTGCCTACCAGGGTGGACGCAGAAGTGCTGGCGCAGGAAGCGACGTCCGAGGATGAACCTGTGCCGCATCAGTGAACGGTCCTTCAGGCAGACTTCGATGTCGAAGTCTATTCCGGCTATCTGCAGCGATGTCCGAATCACGGGACGCATGGTCTCGTGACCTCCGGTGTCGCGAACGCGCCTCCAGTCGTGGACTGGCCTCTCAATCCACTCGCCGTACTCTTCAAGGCGGAATCGGACGCGACTCTCGATGTCTGACTCTATGATCTCAATGTCGCTGGCATGTAGCGTATTCGACCACGCTCCAGTGTCCATCTTGGCCAGTAAAGCCCCGTCTTCGAGTTCGGGTATCCCAACCCACTCGCGCCAGCCAATCATAGCAAGCTCGTACATTACTCTCTCCTCGTGCCGCGGCCGGCCAACAATGATATTTGAAGCCGTTGTTTAACTGTGGAATTTAACTCATACGAGGTCACCAAAGTCGAGCCAATATTCCACAACATTTCGAACTCTTTTAGCGTCTTGGAGACCACATTCTACCGCTAGGATAGAATCGTTCAAGTATCGCCTCCTTAGGCCGTACCTAATGGCACAAGACGGTATGCCCGAGGCTCTGACCTTCGATGACGTCCTTCTGATGCCCGCTGAATCGGCGGTCCTCCCGGCCGAGGTAGACACCACTACCCGTCTGACAAATTCAATTCCCCTGAACATCCCGCTCATCTCAGCGGCGATGGACACCGTGACCGAGAACAACATGGCCATCGCCATGGCTCAAGCTGGCGGAATCGGTGTTATCCACCGCAACATGAGCGTGGAGTCTCAGGCCGCGGAGGTCTATCGGGTCAAGCGCTTCGAGTCTGGATTAGTCCTCGACCCCGTGACCATTTCACCCAACAACACCATCGGGGAACTGAGGGCGATTAAGTCGCAGCACGGTTTCTCTGGGTTCCCTGTCGTAGACGACTCAGGGTCGCTGGTTGGCATCATCACAAACCGCGACATCAGGTTCGTCTCCGACGACTCGGTAAAGGTCTCGACCATGATGACCACCGATGTCGTCACAGTGCCCGAGCATGTCGACCCGGAGGTCGCTAAGAAGCTCCTCCATCAGCACCGCATCGAGAAGCTCATTGTGGTCGATGACGACGGCGGCTGTGCTGGCATGATGACGGTGCGCGACATCCAGCAAAGCCGGGACAATCCAAAATCGTGCAAGGACTCGCAGGGTCGTCTGAGGGTAGCAGCAGCTACTGGAACTGGAGACAAAGGGATCGAGCGCGCTCTAGCACTGTACGAGGCGGGGGCTGACGCCGTGGTGGTGGATACCGCTCACGGCCACTCTCATGGAGTCATCGACACTGTCAGGGAGATTCGCAGTCAAGCTGCAGACAGCGCACAAATCATCGCCGGAAACATCGCCACTGGGGCAGCAGCAGAGATGCTGATCGATGCCGGAGCGGACGCAGTGAAGGTCGGAATCGGTCCGGGATCCATCTGCACTACTAGGATAGTCTCCGGAGTAGGGGTTCCACAGCTCACTGCTGTACTGGGAGTGGTCGAGACATGCATCGGTAACGATATCCCAGTGGTCGCTGATGGTGGCATCAAGTATAGTGGAGACATCGCCAAGGCGATAGCTGCAGGAGCCGATTCGGTGATGGCTGGTTCAATGCTAGCAGGGACTGATGAGTCTCCAGGTGAGACCATTTTGTACCAAGGCAGGTCATACAAGGTGTACCGTGGCATGGGCTCTGTCTCGGCGATGAGTCAGGGAGCTCACGAGAGATACTTTCAGTCAGAGCAAGGTGATACTCAGAAGTACGTTCCAGAGGGAATCGAGGGTCGAGTGCCCGCAAGAGGTCCTGTGGACAATGTGCTCTACCAGATGATAGGCGGCCTGCGCTCCTCGATGGGTTACACTGGCAATGGTAGCATAGCCGAGATGAAGACCAACTGCAACTTCGTACGTATCACCAACGCAGGACTCTCTGAGAGCCACGTCCACGATGTCGAGATTACCCGCGAGGCGCCCAACTACCGCAGGTGATGCGATGGAGAGCATAGTCCTCGGCGGCGGTTGCTTCTGGTGTGTCGAAGGAGCGCTGAAGGGGCTACGTGGCGTGAGCGAGGTGATCCCGGGATATTCAGGAGGGCACATCGACAATCCGACCTATGAACAGGTCTGTGGTAAGCGCACCGGCCATGCCGAGGTCGTCCAGGTCTCATTCGACCCCGAGGTAATCTCCCGCAGGCAATTATTCGATGTGTTCTTCTGCATCCATGATAGCACTCAACTCAACAGGCAGGGCAATGATGTGGGCCCCCAATACAGGAGCATCATACTCCACTCCAATCAAGAACAACGCGAGGAGGCATTAGCAGTTATCGAGGAGATATCGGACGACTACGCCGATCCCATCGTGACCGAGGTGGTGCCGCTGGAGAGGTTCTGGTTGGCTGAGAACTATCACGTCAACTATTATTCTAACAATCCCAATAATCCGTACTGTCAGATAGTGGTGTCTCCTAAGTTGGCGAAGGTACGTGCCAGATTCTCGCACCTTTATGGGTAAGTCGGGGATTTCTATACCAGACCATCTTTCGCAGACGCGTGGTTCAGAGCGTCCAACGCAAGAATTTCGGCCGCAACCAAGTGCTTCGGCCGTCGGCAGCCTACACTCCATCTGATGAGCAGGAAGTCCTTCAGATTCTCGACAGACACAACGGCCAGCGCATTCGCGCCGTCGGCAGATTACATAGCTGGAGCGAAGCGGTCCTCAGTGACGACGTGCTGCTGGACCTGCGTCGGTTGAACGATGTCCAGCTCCAGTCCGATGGAGACCAGTTGGTCGCAACAGTTGGTGCCGGATGCCAGATTAAACGCCTCCTCAAAGAGCTTAATCGCGAAGGAGCAACCCTGCATTCGCTAGGGCTGATTACGGCCCAGACAATCGCCGGAGCGATTTCCACCGGCACTCACGGTTCGGGACGCAACAGTATGTCGCACTATGTAGTGGGAGTGCGACTGGCGCGCTATGACGATTCCAGTGGTCAGGCGACCATCGAGGAGCTGAACGCCGGAGAATCTTTGCAGGCAGCCCGCTGCTCATTGGGATCGCTCGGAATCATCCTAGCTGTGAAGATTCGCTGCCGCGAACAGTACAATGTTCAGGAGCATTTCACCGAGTCCCGTCAGCTGTCGGACGTTCTGGACGCTGAAGCGTCATTCCCGCTCCAGCAGTTCTACCTCTTGCCCTGGCGTTGGTCTTACTTCATCCAGCACCGGAGAGAGGATGACCGACCGCGTTCCTGTCTCGCTAGGTTGTACCGTCTCTATTGGATGGGAGCAATGGATTACGGCTTGATCCTGCAGATTCTTTTCATGGAACGCGTCATGCGCAGCCGGCGCTTGATCAGGCTCGCCTTTCGACGTATCATCCCGACCTTCTTGATTCGCAACTGGAAGGTCACAGACCGCTCCTCGTCCATGCTGGTGATGAAGCACGATGCCTTCCGCCACATCGAGATCGAATTGTTCGTGCGCCGAGATCAGTTGGCGGATGCGCTTGGGTTCGCCAAAGAAACCATCGAGGTCGCTGGCGGGAGGAAGTCAGTGTTGTCTGCAGACAACCAGAGACAGATTGAGGGGCTCGGTATGCAGGAGGAACTGGCCGGACTTCACGACCAGTATTGCCACCACTTTCCCATCTGCGTGAGGCGGGTGCTTCCAGATGACACCTTGATCTCGATGGCCAGCGGCGCGGGTGAGGACTGGTACGCGCTGAGTTTCATCAGCTACGCGAAGCCGGCTCGGTATGCTAGTTTCCTCCTGTTCGCGAGCTTCATGGCCCGAAGCATGTCAAAACTGTTCCTTGCGCGCCCGCACTGGGGGAAGGTGTGCCCACTTGAGGCCGACGAGATAACATCCCTCTATCCGCAGTTCGATACTTTCCGCTCCGTCTGTAATACGTTTGATCCGCAAGGCGTCTTTCAGAATGACTGGACGGCGGCACTGCTGGAAGTGAATGGCCCTACAGAGGATCTCCCCTGAATGATTCCATCTACTGGAAGCGCTGGGTAAGTAAGCGCATACCCCGGAACACCATCTGAGCATTGCTCTGCGAGAGTAATATTCAACAGTGCTACGAGACCGAGCGCGGGCATGGTTGCTAAGAATGTCCAAGCGGACAACGCTCCTTCGGACAAGGCGTGGACAATCCACGCTGCAATCATCGGTGTCAATATGGGTAACATGCTGTTCCGAGGTCTGGAGCTGGATCCGGCGGATCCTGACATGGGAACCGTAATCGGTCTCGCCATACTGGCTGCCGCACTCCCCTTCCAAGCTGTCTTCTTCCTCATCAACTCCTACATCCAGGAGTTCGAGAACGCCGATGACGTAGAGTTCGTCATACTGCTAAAACTGTCTATCATCTGCCAGGTGGTGTCCTATCTGTCCCTACTGGGATTAGCGTGGCTGTTCTTCAATACGCACCAGTACATCGGCACCGCCTTCGCAACAGGGGCAGTAATCGCCATTGTTCTAGTCAGATCAGCGACGAATCAGGCTGTCACCCTGCGCGAGTCCGCAATGTGAGGCCGTAGTGAGGTTGATGGGGGTCAGACTCCACTCAGCACCAATGTCAGAGGCCATCGCCTTCCCCAGTCTGCCTCCCGCATCTCCATGGGACGCTTACCTACTGATGTTGGCAATCCCCTTCATTTTGAGGATGGTTTTCGTGATGCCACCTCTGATAGATCTGGTGAACACGTACGCACCGCCCGGCGAGAGGACGAAGCACCTCAGGTGGTTCTCAGTGAGACTGAAGAAGCTCCCGATTGAGGGCTTCTGGTTGATAGTCGCCAACGAGGCCTTGGCATTCCTGCTCCCCGCGATAATCGCTATCACCGCCCGCATCTGGTTCGGCCCCATCGGCTGGCCTAGTTGGGAGCAGACTCCTCAAATCGGCGTAGCCCTGCTCCTGATAGCCGGCGCGGCTTGGTTGATTACTGACTTCGGCAAGGTCACCCGCTCGCGCCGTGACATCCAGATGCTCGCCAAGTACAACCTCACCACAGCCAAGATGGCAGTGCAGGCCGCCGTGGTGGGCCGAGAGATTCTCAAGGGAGTCGGCGAGATCGAGATACCGCGGCCTTGGAAGACGGTGATTGACGTTGAGCACACTGTAGATGGCGAACATGTCCCGGCGCCTAAACAAGGGCCAATCGAAAATCTCGTTTTGAGACTGTTGGACAGGGGAGCTGATGCAGTTGAGAGTGCGTTGGAACAAGTCAGGGGCCCCGCTGGAAACATGATGGGAAAACTGGACGAGGACATCCAGTCGAGAATCACCGCACGTGCTAGGGCTTCGACCCGCTCGTTGATCAGAGACACACTCTTCTCAATAGCTCCGCTTGCCGTTCTAGTCGGACTTCAGAGACTGGTCTAGCAGAGTCTTTTCTTGCGGCGAGGCTAGCACTATCCAGGCCAGTCCGAGGACAATCTGAACCATCCCAGTCAGGGCAATCAACTCCCTGAGCTCAAGAAGTCCATTCTCCATTATGAGTCCCCCGACTACTGCCGAAATTCCCATCATCAAGGTGATTCCAAAGTGGTCGGTTCCAGCCACCCTACCGCGCCATTCGTCGGCAGACCTCTCCTGTAAGAAAGTGGTCGAAAGTACCCAGTTAAGGCCGCTCGCAGCATGCGAGAAGAACACCAGTATCAGAACCATCTCAGTCCACTCGATGGCCGAGACGGCGATGTAGAATAGCCCGCAGACCCCCACAGCGAGTCCCAGAAGATACGGCCTCAGACGTGGGTTCTCCATCAATGGCCTTCCTGCGATGGGGCCGAAGCCGCTACCGAATCCTCTAGCCATGAACAGGATGCCGATGCCCGCCGCGACCTCGCCGAAACCAGCTTCCATCCCTATCAAAATCAACAGGAATACCTGAGCCCCACCTCCAGAGGCCCACAGGCCCTTGGCGAACACCACTCGGCGCAGCGGTGGGCTGGATAGGATATACCTCCATCCAGCAGCGATCTCTTCGACGACTACTCGAGGGGTGACACTCTTCCTATCTGTGGTATCTGGGCCACCGGGTGGCAGTGTCATGATTACCAGAGCCGCCGCAACGAAGGTCACGGTGTCTATCCATAGCGCCGTCTGGATGCCGTAGATGGAGATGGTCAGCCCACCTATCGCAGAACCCAGCCCCAGTGCCACCGACCATCCTCCAGAGGCCAAGGCATTGGCAGTCAACAGTTCTTGATCGTCACAGATGTTGGGAAGATAGGCGTACTCAGCAGGGTCAAAAACCGCTCTAGCAGCCACCATCACCACCGCCAGTACATACACCGATGTCAGACTCCCAAGCAAATCTAAAGCAAGTACGAAAACGAGAATAATCAGAGAAGCGATGTTAGCACCTAGCATGAGCCCCTTGCGTGAATACCGATCCGCCAGCATCCCTGCGAATGGAGTTGCCAGGGCCAGCGCAAAACTCCTCGAGGCCATCACACCGGCAATAGCTAGGGGGGAGTTGTCGGTGGCTTCCCCGGCTAGAATGAAGAGGGCAATTACGGTGAACCAGTCGCCAATGAACGAGATTTCGTTTGCAACGAACAGGCGGCGGAACGGAGAGTTCCTTCTCAGCAACTCGATGTAACCTATGCTACCCATGTCCATGCGCGTGGTCTGGACACTATGATACTCGCCCTTGCAGGAGAAGCCCTAAGTCCGTCCCGCCAACGCCAGTCTCATGGTCGAGGAGAGACTAGTCTGGATGGACCTCGAGATGACTGGTCTCGAACCGGAAGAGAACACCATCATCGAGATTGCCACCATAGTGACTGAGGGCGACCTGACAGTGGTCGCCGAGGGACCGGCTTTCGCGATTTCGCAGCCCGAGTCGGAACTGGCTAAGATGGACGATTGGAATCTCACACACCATACCGAGAATGGACTTTTGGACAGAGTCAGAAATCATGGAATTCCTATGGCCGAGGCTGAGGCGATGACGATTGAGTTCCTGCGCGAGCACTGCATCGAGGGCATGTCGCCGCTTTGCGGCAATACCATCGGCCAGGACAGGCGCTTCCTACGACGCTACATGCCAGAACTGCACGACTTCTTCCACTACCGTAGCGTCGATGTCACTTCTATCAAGCAACTCGTCGACAGATGGTACCCGGATCTACCCAGGGCGACCAAACCTGCAGGGCACCGGGCGCTTGACGACATCCGAGGAAGCATTGCGGAGCTTGAACACTACCGTGAGCACATATTCCGTGACTAAAACGACCCTTTTTAGGGACAATTCATTGATGTTATAGGATAATTACAACATCATTTTTTAATAATTATTAAGAAAATATAAACAGCGTACTGCGTGCATATATATTGATTAATACTAGATTATTACCGCTATATTGGATGACCTGTAGCGTCGGTTATGACCACATTTACGGCAAAACCTCTCCTGTGGAATGCAATCAGCTCCAATCCGTGGATAAGATGCCCCGTCACAGCCCTGCCGATGACAGGACGACCATCGTCGTCGGGAGTCAGCTCGCGACGCTCGCCCTCTATGCCCTCGAGCCACGGCAGCATGCCTTCGGGCGAGTAGCGAACGCCGAGGATCATGTCGCAGCCCTCGGTCCACTGGGCGGATTCGGCGTCGGCCCCACTCGGTATCGCTGGGGCGTTGGGGTGGGTGTGCAACCAGTGCGAGAAACGTCCCCCTCTAACCCCCCTCTCCTTGTCGAACAGGCCATCTATCCATTCCTCGGGGACATGGTGGACCGAATACGAGTTTCCACGGTTGACTAAATGCGGCTCACCTAGGACGAAACCTTGTCCCGAGAACAGACCACTTTCGAAATCAACCCCGCAATAGGTCTTCTCGACCTCCTTTGAGTGGGGAAGGTCTGGATTCACATCCATCCCCACGAGTATCTCGTCAGGCAGCGACTGAAAAGTCCAGTCGAGTATCTGCGCCAGCGTGTCTACTGGCATCAGGATATATGCCGGATAACCGTCCCTGCCCTTCACCGATTGCTCGTTGTATTGAGCGGCGGCTTCGAGTAGCCAATCAGAGGCCATGCCTGCGGACTAGGGCCGCTCGACTTGAGTTCGACGGCTAGCCACCGGAGACCGTGACGTCGAGCACCACGTGGTCCCAGTGCGGTGCGTAACTCTTCACTCTCAGCGGCTCAGCTGCGTCTATCGAGAATTTTCCCTCCATCTCAAGTAACGACCCAGTGACATCAGCAGCCCAGGCGGCGTGATTCCTGCCAGCCGCCACGCCGTGCACATGTAGCACTCCGCCGACGGGTCTTAGGGCGGCCATAGCGAGGGCGTAACCGTCCTCGGCTGACGGCAACAGTCCGAGGACGACGCGGTCAGCAACTCCTTCTAGATTGGCCGCAGTGACCTGATTGTCACCAAAGTGGACGGTGCAGCTCCCGGCCACTCCATTGACCTCAAGGTTCGACTCGAGTGCTCGCACTGCATTCGGGTTCCACTCGCAGCAGTGGACGTGTCCAACCTGCGAGTGGACGAGCATGGGCAGTGAATAGTAGCCGATGCCGGCGTACAGGTCGACCACGACCTCTCCGGCGTCGACGACTTCACCCATCCTGCGTCGCTCGTTGACGTTGCCCGCCGAAAACATGCACTGGGTGAGGTTGTAGCCATAATCCACCCCGCTCTCCCGACGCACGACCCAGTCGTCCTCACCGAGCAGCATCTCCACAGAGCTCGCGCGCATCTCCCCCGAGATCTCGCCGAGCCTTGCCACCCTTTCGGACTTCAACGCCTCAGCAACCGCTCTCCAAAGATCCTCTGAGGTGTATGTACCCCACTCTCCGCGGAACGCCGAGTCCGGCAGCAGAACGACATCGGAAAACCTCTCCCACTTGCTCGGCAACCGGTCCAGGAGTGCTATGCACTCCTCATTTCTCAATCCAGCCCCGCGCAACACTTCGCCGACAGACTCGGCGAGACGGCGGTGCGGGTCTTCCCTGTGCATCTGACCTCTGGTCGAAGCATTTTGGATTCAGACTTATGGCTCTGATGTTCATGCCTGCGTCTGTGCAGCGTACTGCCGTACTCCTCGTCATGCTCCTGATGACACCTATTGCGGCAGCCGACCCTCCTCCCGGGCAACCTGATGTCGGGAACGACATCTGCTCGACATGGAATAGCGCCAGTGGGGTATGTGACGACTATGATTCGGCACTGGATCAGACTCCCGGCCAGGAGTGGATGCGGAGTTCCGTCGAGATAGGAATCGAGGACGCAGAGATGGTCGAGATGAAGGTCGGACTCGCAGTTCACGAGATGTCGAGGGACGATTTGCAGCTCAGCGACCTCGACCTCGAAGGCGATAGCGCTCCATGGGACGGGATTCCTGCAGATTACATTCGCAACTACCAGAGTCTCTACAGGGGTGGCGGCGACACCGTGTCAGATTTGATGCTGGAAAGGATTGAGGAGATAATGGAGGAGTTCATCGACATCAACTTCCCCAATGTCAACACCACAACCATCACCACTGTCTCAGAGGTCGATTTCAAGTTGCAGTCGGACGTGAGCTGCGTCTATGACTCCGATTATGACTCGATAGACGAGGTCAGCGGCTTCGACAACGATCCGTTCCAACCGCCTCTGTGTTTCGAGGCCGTGTTACAGATGGAGGTTGATACTAGCGCCTTCGGCCTGAAGCAAGAGACCTCCGACATCAACCGAATGATGCAGGGTATGTTGACAATGGGAGCGGTATTGACCTCTGAGTTCAACGCCACCTCGCCAATCGGTCATTCGGTCGAACTCTCGGTGGTACCGCCCAGTTACGCCGACGTGAGCAGTGTAGAGGCCCCCGGTTTGACCAAGACGACATTCCGCGACGGCCATCCTCAGACATATTCCATCATTGCTGTCGATAACACCCAAGCGGTGACCGAGGCAGCCCTCGACTCGGTCAGACTTGTTTCCGAGCTTGTTCACAGGTCGATTGCTACCCAGACCGCGAGCATCAATCCGAGAGAACCCTCGCTGAAGATCGACCTAATAGTTGATGCCACCGACACACAAAACTCGCGATTTGACCTTGAGATATCGATTCACTACCTAGATTCCACCACCCTAGATGACTGGGACGCCAATCTGCATGATGGCACCATCGAGTTCCCTTGGGTGACCTCTGACGGCATCAGACTGCTCGACCAAGAAATCGACGAGGCCCTGTCCGCGATTCTTCAGGGAATACCCGTGGAGAAACTGTCTTCGACATTCTCCGACGCTCTGGGTGCCGACATTTGGTTCGGCGCTCCGCAGTTCGCGCAAGCCGACTCCGAAGGCGGACTGGACTTCCGTCACACTCCGGGAGTGACCTGTGATGAGGCGCTCGAAGTCAGTTACTGCATTGAGGGCGATGACGCCATGGGTGGGACTTGGCCCGTCATCCTCGAGACAACCTCGCAGTCGACCCCGATGAGAGTCTCTTCTGTAGTCGAGAGGATGCTTGAGAACAGTGGCGGAGACATCACCACCATTGACCTATCAAAGGTCACCGATGAGGACCTCGCCTCGATTATGAATGTGGCCGAACTCGAACTCTCCACTGATACCAGATGGCTGCAGGACCTGCTCCCCGACGACATGCCGAGCACCGAGTTGACCCTGACTTTGCACTTGCCGGAGTGGATAGAGTCGACTATTGGCGACCCATCGACTATCGTCATCACAGCCCCAGTAACAGGGGGAGGGGAGCAGGATTTCGGCTTCGCTGGAACCAGAATCTTTGACTGGAGACATCCTATTTGCTTGGAATCAGACCCCTGTGGGGACGACAGCCCAGACCTGATTTGCGGCTCGAACCAGAAGACCTGCGTATCTCTCGACATCGAGGTTGACATCGAAAAATTCGCGATTCGAGAAACCTCGTTCACCGCTGAGGTACAGTTCAATGCCGAGGTGGTGCTGGAGATCTACCGACTGGGCATCGACTTAGGCGAGGACGATATCACCCTACACCCAATCCCTGCCGATCTTCTAAGACGTGCCATAGTGATGGGAGACCGCCTAGACGGCGGACTGCTCGCCGGTTCTGATCTTGAAGCCCCGTTGGATTTAGGGGTGGGAGAACCGATAGATGTCGAGATATCCAATCTCGGGATGGAAATGCTGGGCGAGGAACTGGAAATGAGATCGGGCGAGGTCATAGAAGCGGAAGGTCCGTTTGAGACCGTGCAGGACTTCGGGATGGGCCCGTACTCTATCTCGGCCTCGCTGATACACCTGTCTACATCTCCCTCACTGGGGTTTGGTGAAACTACGATGCCGAGCAACTCCGAGGTCAGCGACAGCATCCCACTCCGCTTCGGCTTCAGAATCGAGCGCACAGTCGTCACAGCCGCACTCAGGGGCAACGACATAGACATCAAGGTCCAACCTGCATCCATCGGCTTTGCCATAGCCAACCAGATGGCCGCGGCCTTCGGCTCGCCGATTCTGACCAATTCGGGAATCCAGGTGGAGGGGGCGGAGTTCTTTCTCGAAGTTACGCCGCTGATGGAGCACACCGTGTTCGGGACCATCCGCTCCTCGCTGAGGATGGAGATACACCTGCCGAGCTCGGTCAGGCTGCTCAGTTTTGAGAGTCGGATGGGCCTCGGCGAGCTGACCGAGGTTGACGGCAGACAGGTGGTGGTGTACAGGACCCCTGTGTGCCCTGAAGCGACGACTTGGACGCAGTGCAGCATGAACTCGGACATTGTGTCTTACTCTATCGAAGTCAGCTGGATGTTTGTGCTAGGTGAACTCGCTCCGTACCTATTCGTGCTGCTGATCGGTCTAGGACTTCTGATTAGCAGACGCAGGAGACTCAAGATGGAGCGTAAAGAGAAGAAGCAGCAGGAGTCCTCGGTCGAAGAGCAGAAACTCGCCGAACTGGCCATGGAGTCGGAGTTCGGCAAGTTGGACGACAAGATTGTGGTCGTCGATGAGGCCTACTTCGAGGAGGATGAGGCAGAAGGGAAGTCTAAGGAGAGCGAGGACGGCTGGTGGGAGGACTAGCCGTTCAGGTGCCCATGGATTCGCTCAGCCATCGCCTTGCCTATCCCAGGGGCCTCTCGCAGTTCCTTGACACTGGCATGCTCGATACCGCGCCTGCCTCCGAAATGACGGAGCAGGGCCTGAATCTTCTTTGCCCCCATTCCATCAATTTCCTCTAGGGGATCTCCTATTGCACCCTTGCCGCGACGCCTCCTGTGGTAACGGTTCACGAAACGATGAGCCTCATCGCGAGCATGGACGAGAACTCTGCCGTGCTTGCTTAGGATCTGCGGCTCGCGACCCTCCATGTGCAGAGTCTCCTCGCGTTTGGCCAGAGCAGCCACCGGAAAACGCCCGGCTAGTCCGTGGCCGTCCAGCATCCTGAGGATGCTAGACAGGTGGGTCTCACCGCCGTCGAGCAGCAACAAATCGGGCCAACCGTCCTGGTGCTTCAGCCAGCGTTCGACCACTTCAGACATCATCCTGAGGTCATCGGGCGCGTCGCTCTTTACCCGGTAGGTTCGGTACTCCTTCTTCGCTGGTCTGCCGTTGCGCAGTACGACGGACGCTCCGACACGCTCGTCACCCTGCAACTGAGCCATGTCAAAGCACACGATATGGCCAAGCGAATCGAATTTGAGCAGCTTCGCCGCATCATCGGCGGCAGCCTGCTCGAGGCTGCCTGAACGCCTCTTCTGGTGTCGCTCGACCTGCACCTCGGCGTTTTGGTCAGCCATCCCTCGCAACTGAGCCAACTCGCCGCGCTGCGGCACCCTTACCTCGATGGCGCCAGCACGCCGTTCAGTCAACCAAGCCTCCATCGATTCACCGATGGGCGCCGGGACGAGGACAGTGCGTGGGGGCTTGGTATTCGAGTAGTGTTCAGCGAGAACACAGGCAACCGAATCGGCAATGTCGCCCCTGTGGATGAGCGGGTACTCGAGTTGCCCCTGGACGATACCGTCCTTCGCATTCAGGACCACGACCATTCCACTGTCCCCTCTGGAGGCGAAACCAATGGCGTCGCAGTCCTGGTAGAATCTACTGTGCACCACTCGCTGCGAAACGGTCCTTTGGACCGAGCTGATTAGATCGCGTGCCCTAGCCGCTGCCTCATATTGAAATGCGAGCGAGGAGGCATCCATATCTTTCTGGAGCGACTCGATTAGGACACCCGCGTCACCGTCTAGGACGCCAATCGCAGCCGCGATTTGATCTTTGTAACCAGTCGCATCGATACAGGGTCCGTGGCACAGTCCGATATGCATCGCTAGGCAGCCCTGGGGCAGGAGTTCAGGGCAATCCCGGATGCCGAAGTGGCGGCGCAGTAACTGAATCACCCGCTTGGCTGCACCGGGGTCGGCGAAAGGACCCCATCTGAGCGAGCCCTCAGGGGGGTGCCGTGTGTAGATGATTCGGGGGTGCTCGTGATTTGTCAGGGCGATGAAAGGGTACGATTTGTCGTCCTTCAACATAGAGTTGTAGCGAGGCTTGTGCTCCCTGATCAGCTGCCTCTCAAGAATCAATGCATCGCTCGGACTCTTGGTGACAATGAAGTCGACTTGGTCCGAGTCCTCGACCAACCGGGGAACCATTTTTCGATCGGGATTGGCCGCGAAGTACGACTTGACGCGAGAACGCAGATCAGTGGCCTTACCGATGTAGGTGACCCTCTTGTTAGCCCGCCGAAAAAGGTAGACTCCGGGCTTACGGGGCAAGTCAAGGCCAGTGGGGTCGAGTGCCATGTCGGTTGATGCGCTGTAGGTGAATGCCCATGAACCCGTGCCTTCACTCGGGCGCCATGCTCTCCGAGGCGCAGTCGCGAATTCTATCTCGACTCGTACAGTTTGGAGGTGAGTTGGAGTCCGCATGGGACGTGCCCAGAGCGCTATCTCTGCCAGGTCTCGCAGAGTCTCTAGGAGTAGTCAGATCGGCCCTGCACGCACCACTCTCTTCACTCGAAGCCGAGGGTTACGTCTCAACTCGCTCAGCTCATGTCACCGGCGGCGGCTCGCGTCGTCGCACAGTCGTTCACATTACAGATACTGGTCGTGAGGCCATCTCAGAACTCGAAGAGCCCTCTCTGGCCCGGAGAGGACGCAGCTTCGGCCCCCTGCCTGAGCAGATTTCCCTGCACGGCAGGGACGAAGACTCAACCACTCTATCGGACTCACTGCTCGCCGGCTCCAACGTACTCCTGAGCGGCTTGCCGGGCGTCGGTAAATCCAGTCTCGCCCGCGCCGTTGTAGAACAGGTTCTGAGTATGGGCTGGACCGTGCGTTGGGCATCATGCGACTCCGACACCGATGCAGCGGGTATAGGCAGGATGTGGCTGGGTGAGGGTGCACCCTCCTCGCCCTCAGCCATCATTGGGGCCTCAGACAGTCCGAGGACTCTGTTGGTCCTCGACGAGGCCCAAGAACTGCATCCGCGTCACGCTGCAGGCGTGGCGGAGCTGCTCGATGAAGCATCTCCGGGAAACTCTTCGTTGCTCGCGGTGTCTAGGTCCCCCAGTCCTTTCGGACTTCCAGAGGGTTTCTCCGAGTTCAAGGTCGAGGGGCTGGCTCTCGAACACGCCAGGTCTCTGCTCCCTAGCGAAACCGACAGCGCTACCGCTAGAAGCGTCGCAGAGGCCCTTGGCGGCCACCCCCTCGCTCTCCGCCTATGGTCACCCGGCGAGGAGGTGCCTGAGCGCGGTGAGGCGGTCCAGGAGTACGTCGAGTCCACTGTGATGCACAGACTCAGTGACGAGGGTACGAAATCTCTCGACGAGTTCTGCATTTCGCCCTCGGCTCTGCGGATCAGCGAACTCTTCGAGGTAGAGGGTTCTGACGAACTCGAGGATTCTGCCATACTGAGGTGGAGTGGCATCATGGCCGAGCCTCATCACCTGATTCGCAACGTTCGTAGGGGTTCCTGGACAGACGAGCAATCCAATGCACTGCACACACAGGCGGCTAGTAGATGGGCCATCAAGCAGGGAGCCAGGGCACGCAGGATGGAGGGCCACCACTTGGTCCACTCCGGGGGAGCCGACGCAGAATGGGTCTCCGAGCACATTCATGCCATAGCCGAGCAGGACAGCGCTGCGGCCGCCGTCCTGCTCGAGCAGGCCGTCAGCCTCAGTGATGACGAGTCCATCAGGGAAGCAGCCGCCGACCTCGCTCTGGAGCGCGGTGAGGCTGAGATAGCTGAGTCCCACATCGGAGGCCTGAGAGTAGGTGTCTCCAGAAAACTCCGCTCCGCTCGGCTGGCTCGTCTCCGCGGTGACTCGAGGTCTGCCGAAGACATAGAGGCCGGTGCGTTGGAAGAGATGACGCCCGCAGAGCGTACCAAGGCGACCATAGCGTCACTGGTTCGCCGATACGACGACCGACTGCCCGGTCGTATCGACCGCCGATTGGCGCGTGAGTTGACTAGAGACCTAGGCTCGGTTGATGTGCCCTCACTACCGGAATCTGAGCGCAGCGCCGGCAGCCTTGCCCTCGACCTCATCAGGCATGGCATAGCTCTCGAGACCGATGATGTTCCAGCAGCCGCGAAGGCGCACAGTGCTCTCGAATCTGCAATGGGTCCCGACCATCCTCAAATGGCAGCCCTTGACCTGCGGGCGCGCCTCTCATCACGGACTGGCGGTAGCGCCTCGGCAGATGCACTCAGCGCAGCTCGATTGCTGATTGAGTCGTGTGAGGGCCTCGGCGAGAGAATCCGTCTCATCCACGCAACTCTCGAGGCTACCGACAGTCACCCGGACTGGCTCGTTGAGGCTCACGCCTCGATTGCCACCGCGCCGTTGCGTGAGGATCTCGCAATGCACCGACGACTGTGTGCTCAGCGCTGGTACTGGCGCGGCGTGCTTGAACCCGACCGCAGATTGTCGCACTGGAGCGAGGCTGTCAGCAGGTTCAGGATGGCTGAGTGTAGTTCAGCAGCAACAGAACTCATCGGCAGAATGGCGAGAGCAATCTAGATCTCCGCACCGATGAGGGTGCGAGTCTCGGTGATCCCCGGAATCGACCTGACTCCCTGGACAATACAGCGAGTCAGTTCGGCCTCGTCATCGGCCTCAATCTTGACGAAAAGGTCGTGAGGGCCGAAGACAATCCACTGCCCAGTCACTCCTTCGACAGCTCCGACGGCCTCTCTGACATCAATCTCGCAGCCGACCTCGGTAGTGATGAGAACGAATCCGACAGCCACACTCACACCTCCACCGCAATCAGCGTCTCGGTCTTGATGATCCCTGGTACAGAGCGCATGTTGCCAATCAGAGTCTTGGCCATCTCACTCTCGTCGGCGAAGTCTATGCGAGTTACAAGATCGTACTCCCCATAGGCGACGTGTGTCTCTGTGACGCTATCTATTCCTAAAAGTGCCAAATACACATCTCTCTCGAGTCCCGGCTCGACCTTGATTAGAACGAAGGCAGTACTCATTCTCAGTCCTCGACGGGCATCGCGCTCGGTTGCTGTTTATGACCTCTGCTATACGTGAATTCAGCATCACTCACGTGTGCGCAAGGGATAACAGGCGGACAGCGAGCGGGCTAGCCATGCAAGCACCTGTTTCGGCAGCCCGCAGGCGTGCAGTTGCACTGATACTCCTGTTGCTGCTTTCGGCTGCCCCACTGGTTCCGGCTACGCTTGGTGCTGCACCCCGCTCGACCACCGTGTGGTCGGGAACTGTGGTGTTGCAGGACGGCTACACAGTTGAGAGCGGGGATATACTCGTAGTACAATCTGGAACCACCATTCAGCTCGGCGACGATGAGAATATACTCGTGGCTGGAAGGATTACCGTGCAGGGCACGACCACAGCGCCGGTACTGCTTGAGTCCATTTTGGGCAATCACGATGGCATCGTGTTCAATTTGAGTAGCAGCGGGCTGGGCTCCAAGATCGAAAACCTCACCATCATCGATGCGGAGTACGGCGTCACCATCTATGATAGCGACCCGACTCTGAATGATCTCACGGTCATCAACGCCGACAGGGTCGCCATCGACCTGTTCGACGGTGCATCGCCACGAATCAACAATCTCGTCATAGACGGCGGCGGTCAGGACATCCACGGCTTCTCCACCTCATGGCGCTATGGTATCGGACTCTCCATCGGGGCGTACTCCGCCCCCATCGTCGACGGCGTGACCGCCAACGGCCTAATCACCCGCGGGTTGAACCACTGGGGTGGCTCGGGCGGCCTGTTTTCGAACCTAGAGATAACCAACGTCAGCGGCTCTACCTTGGCTATCGCCGCTGGGATATGGGTAGAGGACTCGATACCGCTGATATCGGACTCCAGTGTGAGCCGCTGTGACAATGGTATCTTCGTGCGCCACATTACCTCCGGATGGACCACACGACCGACCTTCGTGGGAATGATTGTTGAGGATAGCCAGTACTATGGCATCATGGTCGAGCAGTACAACCACAGCCAGTACTCCAACGTGCCTCACAACGCGGTATTCAACGACCTCGAACTGAGGGGAACCGGAGGACCAGGAGCCAAGACGCCCGGACTCGCCTACGCCGCGTTCGAGGTCAACACCAGCGGCGTGCAGATCACCGACGCGCTGATTGAGGACAACGCCGCTGTCGGTTTCAAGGCCTACATGATTGGTTCCTCGACCATACTCAATGAGATCGACCTGCTGAGAAATGGCAGACCAAGTGCCACTGCTCCTCTCAGTGATAGGGCTGGTATGTTCATGCGCAGCGCCAACTGGGCTCCTACCATCAACGACCTAGTGGTTCGCAACTCGACGGGGCCGGGCGTGCTGCTGTGGAAGGGTGGCGCCCAGGGCGCTGATTGGGTGGTAGCTGACAACGGCGCTACCGGGGTGGATATCCGCGAGTTCCACCCCGACATATCTGGGGTAATCAGCACTGGCAACGGCGGACACGGGATCTCTGTCAAGGACTCCAGCAACGTCGAGCTAGCATACGTGACCACCTATCAGAACGGACTCGGTGCGGCACTACCGCAACTCGGTGCTGGCTTCTACTTCGAGGAGTCGAACGACGTCATGAGCGGCGGTAAGAACTCGACCTGTTTCGAGTGCACGTCGATCGAGGACCAGCACGGATTCGTGGTGCGCGACAGCATCGACCTGCAGCTGCTCTCAGTTGACATCAGGGACTCCGTCAATGCCCCAGCATTGGACATCGACAACAGCGGGATGGGCCACGACGGTACGGTCATCTTGGATGACATCAAGATTAACCTCAATTCGACCGGTCACTCAGTCGAACTGTACGAGGTCGATGGACTCGTCCGGGACCTCGACATGAACGGTGACAACGGGGGCTTGCTGTGGGACGCCAGTGGTCAGGAGACCTCGCACCTCGAGAATAGCGTCATTCGCGGCAATACAGCCTCCTGCTTCGACATTATCGACCACAGCGAGCTGCTCGTCCACAACGTCGCTATGGCCTGCGACCCCACCGCTCTCGCGAGCGTCTCCTCCAGTTTCGTCAACTTCACCGGCTCGTGGTTCACCAGCGGATTCGCCGACAGTTTCGAGATGCTCGGGGACAGTCACCTGCGTTGGATATCTTCAGGCGACCTTGACACACCTAACTACACTGGACAGGACAACATCCTCGATGTGATGTGGCTAGTCGAGATCCACGCCGTCAACCAGCACCTGCTCCACATCCCGCAAGCCGAGTTCAACCTCACTTTCGACCTGTACGAGTCTGAGCACACAGGAATCCTGCCGTACTCTGGCCGAGACTGGTACGGCCCCTTCATCGGCGAGCGCTGGACACCTATGCAGGGCTGGTCAGATGTCAACATGGTTCACACCGGCTGCGACTACAACGGGGTCCACAACGACACCGCAGCAGCTGATATCGACGCAGACATTTCGGTGTTCTGCCGCCTTGAGTTGTCCAACCAGCCACCCTTCATCATCTGGAACTCGCCTGAGGACGAGGCGGTCTACGCCAGCGGTGGTCAGGTGGTCTTCGACGCCAACCAATCTTGGGACCTAGACTTCGACGAACTGAGTTACAGCTGGACCAGCAGCATCGATGGAGAACTGCTGAGCGCGTGCGGACCGCCCCCGGGTGGCAACGGCTCGTCGTTCACTGCCAATCTCGCCGCCGCCTGCCTCTCTGACGGAGTCCATCAGATTACCCTCGAGGTCTGCGACAGCCAGAACCATTGCGTGCAGGAGATCCGTGAGATTGAACTGGTCAACCTGCCCCCTGTGCTCTCGGTCGGAACGACACCACAAATCTCTGCATGGGGCACGCTATACCTCGGCATCACCTCCAATGTCACCATCCACCTCGGCAGCACCTACGACCCAGAGGGCTACGAGCTGAACTGCTGGGTGGAAACCTCCTACGAGCAGGGCACTGGTCAACCACCGACCCCAGCTCCCGGGTGCCCTGACTCAATCATCCACACCTTTCCTGGCGCACCCAATCAGTTCTCAGTGACCGTATATGCCTCAGACAGCGTCAACGTCCCTGTCTCGTGGACCTTCAACGTCGAACTCTACAACGAGATACCAGTGGCACAGTGGGAGGTCACGCGCACGGGAATGACATCGTCAGCAACCGTGCGCCTCGACGGAACCAATACCTTTGACCCAGAGGGCGACGGCGTCAAGTTCGAGTTCTGGAGTGACCGCGACGGCCTTCTCGCCTCGGGAGTGACGCCCGAGTCGTCGGTTGAGTGGGCCGGAACCCTGTCGAAAGGAGACCACCTCCTCACGATGTATGCGAGCGACGACCGTCCTAATCACGCCGGTACGTGGAATTCAGCTACCGCCGAAATCAGCGTCTCCAATTCTCCGCCCGTGGCGCTAATCGCCAGCCCGTCCGATGGTATACTGACCGACTCTGGCGAGCTGTTGGTCTTCGATGCAACTGGCTCAGGCGACTGGGACGCTGCCTGCTCCGACCTACCGGACAACGGCAGTGGACTGATCTGCAATCCCTTTGCAGATTTCAGCACCGATTTGGTCAGCGTGCTGTGGGAGAGCGATTTGCTGAGTGAGCCAATGGGGAGTGGATGGATTCTCGAGGCCAGACTACCCGAGGGAGTGCATCAGGTCACCCTGACCGTCGAGGACGGCTCAGGAGTCTCGGATGTGGCGGAAATCATGGTCAGGGTCAACGAGGCAGCTCCGGTCCTCGTCCTTGACTCGCCGATGCCCGACATCGAGGTCCACTCCAACCTCCCAGTGCTGTTCGACTTCCGACGCTCGTTCGATCCCGACGGCGACGACTTCACCGTCAGTGTATACTCCGACCTGATGTTCGAACCGATACTCGAGGACAAGACGACGGACTACTGGTACAACGACTACCTGCCGGCCGGGGAGCACACTCTGCGCTTCGAGCTGATAGACTCTAACGGGATGCAACGCACCCACTCGCAGGCACTCACGGTGCTCGAAACTGGTCCTGTGGCGGAGATTTCTGGCCTCTCGGAGGGCCAGTACATCCCACCGGGCGAGTCAGTAGTGCTCAATGCTTCAACCTCCTACGACTACGATGACGACATAGTGCTCTACCAATGGGTCCTGAGCGACGGAACTCTACTGAGCGACAAGATAGTCCACACTGCGAACTTCCCCCCCGGATCTGTGCGCATTGACCTGCTGGTCAAGGACTCTAGGGGTGACTCATCCTCGGCCTCGATTAACCTCACAATTGGCTCGAGTTCGCCGCAGTTGTACGAACTTGAGGTCTCGCCTAGCAGTATTGACTTAGAGGAGCCGACAAAGGTCTTCATCACAGTACGACTCGTGGACCCAGACGGCACCACTTCTTCTGTACGCGGTGAGTTGCATGTGGGTGGGATTTCGCAAGTTCTTGAGTTCCGAGACGATGGCACAGAGGGCGACCAGTTTGCCGGCGACGGCATCTGGACCTACATGTCGGTCTGGACACTGACGGGGAGTAGTGCGAGAGTGGAGGTATTGGCTCTCGACGGTGACATGGTGAGTCCAAGTCTTGTCGAAGTCATTACCATCGAGGCTCCTGAGGACACGGGCATGTTCGACTGGCTGATGGGAACGGGCCTGCCGTTCCTGATAGCGGCTTTGACCCTCGTAACAATGGCGGGGATAGCCTACGCGAGCACCCGCAGGAGGCAGATCTCGGAGGACCTCGAGATGATTGAGTCGTGGTCCGGCTTCGACCCGCGAGAGTTGGATGAAGAGTTTGATGATTGAGTCGGTTACAACAAGGAGGAGGGGAAATGGGAAAAATAAATCTCAAAGACAAACTTTCTATGTTTTCAGAACACTGGTCGCCAAAGGTAATCGCAGAGATGAACGATTACCAATTCAAATTAGTAAAAATTCAGGGCGATTTTGTTTGGCATAATCATACAGATACCGACGAGGTTTTCATCGTGATTGAGGGCGAGATGAAAATAGAATTTGAGAATGAGACCGTAGAGTTGGGCGAGGGTGACATGTATGTGGTCCCGAAAGGGGTCGAGCACAAACCCAGCGCTGAGAGAGAGTGCAAGGTCTTGCTCGTTGAGCCTCGTGACGTCGTCAATACCGGCAACACAGAAGGCGATTTAACAGCCTCCAATGATGTCTGGATTTGACACATTAGGCAGAATGCAGGATACTGTAGAGTCACTGGGTAGTCTGAGGACATAAGTATCGGAACATCTCCCGTCATGCATGGAAACCGGGCTGCATGGCAAGGTTGTGCTCGTCACCGGCGGTGCTGGCGGCATAGGTCATGCCATCTGTAGGGCGTTCGCCGCCGAGGGCGCACGTGTAGTCGTGCATCACCATTCCTCGGCTGCTGCGGCCGCATCGCTAGCCGAAGAAATCGATGGGATAGCCATTCGTGCGGATCTGCGCGATGACAAGGAAGCATTGTTGATGGTTCAAAGCATCGTCTCTGACTTTGGAGGACTCGATATTTGCATCGCCAACGCCGGCCACTATCCCACGCCGTCCAAGCCTCTTTGGGAGATTGACGGTGAGCGTTGGACCTCTACCATGGACTCCAATCTAGGGGTGACAGTGAACACTGCTCGCGCTTTCCTTGGCCATGCCGCAGAGGCAGGACGAGGATCAATCGTTCTGATTGGCTCGACTGCAGGTATCTATGGTGAATCAGGACATGCTGACTACGCTGCGGCGAAGGGAGCCATTACATCTGGTCTGCTGATATCACTGAAGAACGATGTTTCGCATATTGGCGGTGTACGTGTTAATGCGGTCGCCCCGGGGTGGACTGTCACACCGAAGAAGGTCGAACAGGGGGTTGACGAGGAGCTAATAGAACGCGCAACTGCGACAATGGCACTCAAGAAACTCGCAACCTCTGAGGATGTGGCTAGCGCGGTGGTCATGCTAGCTTCAGATGAGATATCAGGACACATAACGGGCCAGGTCATCGAGGTCGCGGGCGGAATGGAAGGGCGTTTGATTCCCTGATGTCACTAGGTGCCCTATGATTCGTTACTCTGGGCCCCAGGGAGTGACTTGGCGAGTTAGTCCTAGCCTGTGGGTGAAGAGGAATCGTAGGTTGAGCAAACCGTCGCCCCATGTGTTAATCTCAGCCTCGCCAACTCTTGGGCGGTAGGGCACACTTACCTCTGTAGTCTTCTTCTTGCCCAGATATCGACGTGCCCTAATCTTGAACTCCTGCGAGAGAGGCATACCGTCGTGCTTGGGGCGCACCCGCTCGTCCTCAAATATCGACTTGCGGAATACCCACATACCGCTCTGGGAATCATGGATGCCGTACCAGTAGAGTACCTTGGCGGTGGTCGAAAGGACCCAGTTGCCGAAGCCGTGTACTCCGGGCATTGCACCCTCCTCTGCGCGTCGCAGACGGTCGCAGGTAATCCACTGCAGATTCTCATCGAGCAGTTTACGCACCAATCCTGGAACCTCCTCGCCGGGATAGGTGCAGTCTGCGTCCATGGTCACGATGACCTCGCCGGGTGCCGTTGCGAAGCCTGTCTTGTACGCCCTACCGTATCCTTTGCGAGGTTCGAGATACACAGTAGCACCCTCAGCCTCAGCGAGCTCTCGAGTTCGGTCGGTAGAATTACCGTCGATAATTAGGAAGTCCAGTTTGTCGCACCAGCCGTCATTCGGGATGGAGCGAATAGTGTCCACAATAGCCGCTTCCTCGTTACGTGTTGGTATGACGACGGTGACGTGAACTGGTAGGGAGTCGGCCATGCTATCGAAGGCGGCGACCAAAGGCTTCGTTTTGAACAATGCGAAGCGCTGCCCAGAGGTCGTGCTCTTGAAATGCGGGCGCTGAGCCGCGAATACGGTGAAACCATGCACATAGCGATGCTTTCCGCCGAATATCCTCCCCGATGGGGTGGAATGGGCTCGACGGTGTACCACCTGTCTGCAGCTCTGGCCGCTAGGGGTCACCGAATCACCGTCATCACCCGGTCGGGAGGCGGTACAGCGCCGAGAATCGAGGGTGTCGAGGTACTGAGCGTGGGTTGGGCTCCTGTCCCGATGGCATTCACACGCTCTTACGGTCGCAGTGCGATGCGTGCGCTGAAGCGCCTGCACGCTAGTGATCGAGTAGATGTCGTCCATCTACACTGCCCGATGATATCGTGGAGTGCCAAGCAGTTCGAGAGTTGTCGGGCGAACATTGCTCCGGTGGTCTCCTCGCTGCACGGCTCGTGGCTGGGTGAGCGGGATGGGTTGGTTGCCGCCTCGAAGCAGAAGGAAGCGGCGGTCTGGGCTAACCCCAACGACCTTGCTATACTACTGACAGCCAAGCACTACGCAGGTTATGAGAGGGCTGCAGTCAGGGGATCTAGCATCTGCGTTGCCAACTCCGAGGCCACCAAGCGCGACTTCGAGGCACGCTACTCGCCGCCTTCCAACTGGGACTGCGAAGTCGTCCACTGGGGCGTGGACACCAGCATGTTCGTGCCACTGCACCGCGATGACGAGGATTCTGTTGCTACCCACGAGGCAATCCGTGCGAGGTACGGCGGTTCGCGTCTGCTGCTGGCAGTGGGGCGTCTTGCAGCTAGGAAGGGGTATGGCCTATTGCTCCAGGCCTTCTCCAAGGTGCACGCTTCGGACTCTCAAACCCGTCTGGTCATCGTCGGCCGGGGTCATCTGCGCTCGCGCTTGCAGCGGCAGGCCCGAGCGCTCGGAGTGGCAGACGCGGTAACAATTGAGTCAGGGATGCCGTTCGAGGAGCTGGCATCGCTTTTCCGCTCTGCTGACCTCGTGGTCTATCCCTCCTACTATGAGGGCCAGGGCCTGATTCCATTGGAGGCAATGGCCTCGGGCACCCCTGTTGTTACAGTCAATCTCGGGCCGCTGCCAGAAATGGTGGACGAGAGCGTAGGCAGACTGTTCGAGATCGGAGATTCAGATTCCATGGCGGGGGCCATCATGGCCGAGCTGGCCGACCCGGAGAGGTTGCAAGAGAAGGGAGAGGCTGGTCGACGCAGGGTGCTTGAGAAATTCACCTTCGAGCACGATGCGGGGCGCTTTGAAGCCATATACGAAAGAGCGGAGTGAAAATCCCGTCCGGGGAATTATTCATGCGTTGGTCGCACTGGCATGGGTAGGGGAGAGCATGGGAGAGACTCAGAGCCTGCGTGATTTACCTTCGGCTACAGTAGCCAATATTGCCATTATCCTGATGGTCTCGGTGCTAGCGATAATCCAGCTCAAGGCGGTGATACAGCCCCTAGTGATTGCGACTCTTCTTTTCCTGCTCATCCGGCCTGCTGCACAGTGGTTGGAAGAGCGTCCAATAATGCAGAAGTACGCCCATCCACTGATGCCATACGGCGTCCTCGTAGCGATCCTCTTCCTAGTGATGTGGATGGCATCGCAGTTACTCTACTCCAACCTGACCGCGTTCACCGAGGAGATACCCGGACTGACTGATAAACTCAACATCAAGCTGACCTGGTTAGAGGGACTGGAGCTCTGGGGA
>JAAZXI010000049.1 GCA_014240285.1 Methanobacteriota archaeon | reverse complement strand
ACTAATAATTTTTCTTATCAAAATAATATTGCGGGTCTAAATTTAAGCTTGGCCTACAAGGATTCACAATTTGGTAATTTTGATATTCCTCATGGTGCTATTATTTATAGAGAAGAAGAGCACCATGATGATGATGAAGAAGGCAGGGAACAGGGCAGTAAGAGTTAGTATTCCGGAGTCATTCTCACCCCACAGGTGCATGAAGATAGCTGCTATCATCATGAACTTCGGAATCGCGATTATAGTGAGTATCCACAGAGTCAGTTGCCTCTCTGTCATACCAAAACTCTCTGCAGTTGGCCCCAGATTCGCTCCTACTGCTGCAACTTCAATCAAAGTCAGCACCATGAGTCCGAAGAAGTTCATCCAGTATGCATCCCTACCCATTATTGTGTGTGACATGTGATTACCTCAGTATAGATAGAAGAATGGGAAGACTAGGACCCAGACTAGGTCCACGAAGTGCCAGTAAAGGCCGAAGTACTCAATGGATACAGCGCTCTGTGGGTTGTAGGCACCAGTCCACGCCTTGTAGGTGAGATAGGTAAGTCCCATGATGCCACCGAACACGTGCAGCCCGTGAGTTCCAGTGGTGACATAGAACAGCGACGCACTGACCTGAATGTTGGCCACCATGTGTGCCCCAGTCGCCTCATCGATGTAGTGGTGTGCCTGGTAGTGGTCGTTGTTGATCAGGTAACCCTCGCTGTACAACGAATGTATCTCGTGCTCTTGGATACCGAGGAAGCCGATTTCAGGCACATGGAAACCGATGAACCACTCAATCATCTTCAGTGTCAGGAACAGAGTAGCTAGACACAAAGTTGCTCCTAGGTAGCGATAGACCCTCTTCCTGCGGACCTCCTCGTCGACACTGCCAACGGGCTTGTGGGCCCAGCGTAGTGCCTGCACTACGGTGAACGACGAGATAATCAGAGCGAACGTGTTGATGGCTCCGGGTGCGATGTGCCACCAGCTCGACGCGATGAGCTGACTCGCAGGCTCGAAGCAAGTCACTGCGACCCCCTCGACCCAATCTCCGGACTCGAATATGGTGTCGCAGCGAGGTATGCCCTGTCGGTACCGGATGTAGGTTGTGAACAGCGAACTGAAGATCATCATCTCAGACATCAAGAAGACCCACACCCCAACCTTGCGGATCTGGATGTTCTTGAACGGGACACCTACAGAACGGGGTTCGTATGAACCGTCAAACGACATATCTTGTCGGCACCAGACTATCAGAGCCGCAGCGATTACAGAGAGTGAGACGAACACCATTGGAAGGTATCTGATATTGTACTCTCCAAATGAGAACAGGCCTCCAATCATAAGGAGAAACATACCGCAACCTATCGACAGGATGAGTGGGGACCACGAGTTGTGCGGGGCGCCGTGCCCCCAGTCGTGTGGGCCCCATGGGCTCGGGTGATCGTCATCATGACCGTAGTTGTCACTCAATGCGATTCCTCCTCTAGTGCATCATCAGCCACCATCAGCCTGCGGAACATCTGCCCCAGTCTTCCCGGCTCGTTGGCGACGTGCTCGTTGGCGTCCTTCAGTTCAGGCAGGTTGTGAGGGTCGAAACTGGGAGTTGGCGGCGGCGAGCTGGTCATCCACTCGAAGGACCAGCCACCCCATGGGTCGGCAGGTGCCTTCTCCTGGAACCAACCCATTCCAGGGGCACGCATTACCGCCATCGTGGTCAGGAAGTTAATTCCCGTCAGAGTTGACGATGCAACCAGCATAATCTGACCAGCGGCCCACATGCTCACCCCAGCGTGAGTATTCTCAGAGACGACGTAGGGTGCGTAACCGGTCCATCCAGTGTCAGCGCCCGCCCCACTAAACACTCCCGTGAATATCAGCAGAGCCGCCACTGGCTGTAGCCAAAAGGAGAGCGCGTTCAGGCGCGGGAAGGCGAGGTCCGGCGCTCCTATCTGTAGGGGTACTATCCAGTTAGCAAAGCCGGCAATCAGTGGCATCGCAGCGAGGAAAATCATGGTAGTTCCATGCAACGTGAAGAACTGGTTGTAGTAGTCCTGTGAGATGAAGTCGTTGCCAGGAGACGACAGTTGGACCCTAATCATCAGCGCCATTATCCCGCCCACACCTAGGAAGAACAGTCCCTGCACGAAGTACAACGTCCCGATCTTCTTGTGGTCTGTGCTGGTGAGCCACTCTGTGATCCAAGGAGCGAAGCGACTCCATTCGAAACCATCTGGATTGTTGCGGTAGAAGACGTACAGCACGATGATACTCAGAAGCATCGCGGAGATGATGATTAGAGTGGCTAGTACCTTGAACGGGTCTGCATCAGGGAGGACTTCGGGACCGAATCCCAGAACAGTGACTTGCGCACGGTCCCACATGTCGCCGCTGGATCCGCCGTCACCCTCGTTCCCGTTAACCGAGTTTGTGTGGAGGATGAACTCGACATCGGACCCACTGTCCGGCGCAGTCCACTCAAGGGCCCAAGAGCGCTGGTCGTTGCCCTCGGTGGTGTGACTGGCCTCATTCGGGCCCCAAAGCTGCGCTGATGAGTCCAGAGTTGCCAGTGTGCCTTCGCTGGCCCACAGGTTGAATCCGCCCAGATTCATGTTCCCGTCCACACTGGGTCCACCGGTGAACGAGACTGTCACAGCGTAGGTCGTCGAGGCGTTGTAGGCTTCTGGAAGCCCTGAGATTGATGCAGTTACAGAAGGGCTCTCCTCAGTGCCGTGGCAGTTGCACCCTGTGTCCTTGACGCCTGAGATGCCGGCGGGCAGGGAGGTGACAGCGGGCACGACGATTATGGCCATGGCCAGCAGAGAAATCAGGACGAGCCTTCGTGAGACGGTTTTTCTCTCCATATCGAATCACTCCACGAGAATTTGTGCCGTCATGTAGGCGTGGTTATCTCCACAGTACTCGGCACACAACATCAGGAATGAGGTATCCTCGACAGCCGGCATCCAGAGATAGGTAATTTGGCCGGGTTGCACATCCTCCATCATCCCGAATCCCGGGTTCTTCACGGCGTGGGTGACATCGATGGAAGTCATCGTAGCCAGATAGGTCTCACCTGTCTTTAGTCTCAGCAGCGGCTTCAACTCACCCTCGACAGTAGCGTAGTCCGTGGAGCAGATGTCCTCTGACAGTTCGTAACAGTCGAATTCCCAGAACCATTGCTGTCCAGTGATACCGAGATCGTGATAGCATGAGGAGCGCACATAACCGTCACTATCGACGTAGCTCTCCGATGATTCACCCTCTTGGCACTCGCTGCCATGGTACCCATCAGGACCGGTCGCACTCCAAACCGCGTCAAGTGGCGCCCACGAGATGTAGGTCAGCCATACGATGAGAATGAAGGGCAGAACGGTCCAGGTGACCTCCAGCCTCAGGTTGTCGTAATCTTTGGGGAAAACCCCCACTTCTAGGTTGTCGACGTTGGGGCTCTCACCGTCCTCTGAGCGGTAGAAGTATGAATGGTGGTAGAGCCACCCGAAAGCGATGGCTCCGACGAATAGTGACCACAGGATGTAGTCATCCCAGATGGCATCGTATAGCGGGGTCACTCCAGCCATCGCTATCTCTCACCCACACGCGTACGAAACACCCTCATAAGTATCGCGGAATAGACATCAGTAAGGCCTGCTATGAAGAGTCAAGAAACGACTTCAAGGCGAGACCCGGCATAGCCACTTCTAGATGTCCTTAGATTGGCTGAGAGAAGTAGATGGCGGCTGCATCTTAGACATCTACGTCCAGCCATCAGCGAGCAGGACCGAGATAGTTGGAATCGAGCCGTGGAGAGAGCGTCTCAAGATCTCTGTAATCGCTAGACCACACGGTGGAGAGGCCAACCGAGAGGTATTGCAAGCGCTGGCTGGGTGGACGGGTGCGAGCGTATCTGGGATGAGCATAGTCAGTGGCCATTCAAGCCGCCGCAAGAGCGTGAAGATAGAGGACATCGGACCGAGCCGAATCAACAATCTTCTGGAGGGTCGATAGTGTCAGAGCGCGAGGAGCTTCCGGACTGGGCGGGTCGGAGGCCTCGCAAGGAGGGCCCACCGGACCGCGAAATCCGTTTCCGAGCCGCTGCTGCGGCGATGGCCCAGAGCATACTCAGAAACCGCTCCTCACTAGGCTCCCCTAACTGCCCCATCTTGGTCGAGGGCATCAAGGATGACAGAGCCCTCAGGGCCCTCGGGTTCTCCGGAGTAATAGAGAGGGTGAATAGGGGCTGGGACCGCTCTCGATTGGTTGCCTATCTGTACGATACCTATGGGACGCGGAACACCGTGGACAAAGGTCCACCCTTGATTCTCTTGATGGACTGGGACAGGACAGGTGGAAGGTTACAGACTGGATTTAGGGACAGGCTGATGGCGCTCGATGTCCCTGTCGACGAAACGCTCAGGCAGGTATTGCTCAAGGTGATGAAACCCGAAGGCAGGACAGTTGAGGCATTGGCTCCACACTCAGAGAAACTCGTGCCGATGATCGACGAAGCCCTCAGAGAAGTGGATTGACGGCTACTCCGGCAGCCCGGTCAAAGTTTCCTTGACGGTGTTCAGCACTAGATGGGTTACCGAGCGCTCTACGCCGTCGACTGACATTACGTTCTTTGAGAGGTCGTCGAGGTCGCTACGATCCCGTGCTCGGGCTATCACCATGGAGTCGAAGTCACCGGTCACGTCGTAGACACCGTACACTCGGGCGTCCTTCGCGATCTTCTCCTGGATTTCGATTAGGCGACCTTTCTGTATGCGCAGACCGATGACTACCGTCAGCTCCCATCCTGCCATCTCGGGGTCGAGCATCACCGAGTATCCACGGATGACTCCCGACTCTTCCAGACGGCGCACTCGGTTGCTCACCGTTCCCAACGAGACCCCGGCTTTTTCGGATATCTTGCGCATCGAGGCCCTAGCGTCGTGCTGTAGCACTGAGAGTATGCGACGGTCCGTGTCATCCAGCATGAGCCCACCGGGAGTTACGGATTTCTCAAACCGGCTATTGAACATATGCCAGCGTCTTGAGACGCCTCCTGTTCGATTGTTCATCATCAGTGAATTATTTGCTATTATTCTGATTGAACGTTAAGCCGCGCTGCAGAGTGAGTAGCAGGCGCTCGGCACTCCCCAGCATCAGGCTGATTCTCCCACCAAACCAGACAGGAACGCAGTCACCGTTCTGTGAATCGATAAGAATGCGACCTCCTCTAATCTCTTCGAACATGCCACCTTCCTCGATAGGGGCATCTCCTTCCTCGAGAATACTGTCAATGAGGACACCATCCACCTCGCAGGAGGCGCCGGGCAGGAGTGGCCCCATAACCCGGGCTCCACCCGCGACCACCCGCTCCACCTCGCCATCGCGGAGTTGGGCAGCACTGAGTCCAAGATGTATCACCCTGAGCGGCCTCCAGCGGCCCCCAGGGATTCTCGTCCTGCCGCCCCGACGGCTGCGCTCCGACTCCCAGACTACCCTAGCCTCAGGCGTCGACAGCAGCAGGCGCTTGCCGCGGAGCCACAGGTTGTCAGGCAACGCCCCCCAGCTCGACTCGACCGAGGAGGCAACGGATCCAGATAGGGGCTGAGGGAAGTTCCCAGGATCGGGCTTGACCTCATCGGGGCT
>JAAZXI010000048.1 GCA_014240285.1 Methanobacteriota archaeon | reverse complement strand
GATGGCAGTGTTGTGAGTGTTAGTTTCATCCTCGCATGCTCTGGCCTGCAGTCGATGATAGTATTCGTAGGAGCGATAGTGGCACTGGGCTCAGTGGAATGGAGCAGAAAGGTCAGAGCTCTGCTCATGGCAATTCCCACGATTCACGTACTCAACATGTTCAGGAACGCTGGAATCGTCTGGTTAACGGACAACTACACCGAATGGTCATTCATGGGAGTGGGGATGTTCGAGTTCGCCCACAGTTACGCAGCGAAATTCGGCAGTCTATTCGCCATGTTCCTGATGGCACTCGCCTTATTTGACCTGCTTCCCGAGCTACATGCAAATATCATGCGAATCCTCCGTCCTGTGATGAAAGTACTGGGAATTGCAACCGCAGAGTCGGAATCAGCGTGAGCGGAGCTTATCATACAGCTTCCCTGTGAGCTTGGTGTCGTGCTCCCAGGCGAACTCCTTCATCACTCTGAGAGCTTCTTTCTCCAGATCGGAATCGCCTACGAAATCTGTAATTTCTATGGTTCCGTCCCTAGTATTGGCCTTGAATGCAGCAATTGCCTCCTCGTTATGAAACACCATATAGGCCGAACCAAATGAAAACCTCTCCCTCAGAATACCTCCAAAGTAGTGAATTAGATTATCAGAGGGAGGTACAACCAAATCGCGCGACTTACGTAGTCCGCCTAGGCTCTCCAAGAGGTCCTGCCTGCCCCAACAGATGTCCTGCAAATCGTCTACTAAGAATCCCTTGATGAGGGTCCCATCCTCTTCGAACTCGTGCATGACATCGCTTATCTCCTCAGCTGAGAATGGTGAACCGGCCAGCCTCTCTACCTGACGCAGTGAGATTACAGGATAGTCACTCACTAACTCCCTGAGATAGTCTCTCTTGACTTCCCACAGATCAACACCACTCAACGGCTCTACTGTCTTGAAGCCCCCCCGGTAGTCCTGTACCAAATGACCACTGCGCACTAGTGGCGAGATGAGTTTTCTGAACTCGGCTCGCTTCATCGCGTGTCTCTCCATGTAGATTGAAGGATCGTGATGCTCCCTGAAGAACTGTAGTATGTCCTCGTCCTCCTCGGCCGGATGGACGTTGCGGATGGTGAGCAATCGTTGGAAGTGATGCAGTTTCGCCCAGACCTGATGATTACGTAGACTCGTGCCTTGGTGGAGTTGATGTGCAGCTGCCATCGAATGCAGATCGACTCGGAACATCTCACATCTACCACGCAGCGCGAAGTCATCTCGCAACTCCCTCATGTGCTCGAGCGCCATGGTCTCGTTCTCTAATCGGCTGTCCTGGTGCATCTTGTGATGGTGGAATAACAACCGATTTACTTCGTTGCGAGAACGTGGCTCCACCACTCCGCCACGGATGTACCTCTCGCCGTCGCCCATCGTAGAGAAACCGAGTTCAACGAGAATCTGTTGGATGTTCTCGTCGCAATCGTGAACTGGGACGCCATTGAAGGCGTGCAGTACAGAGACGTCTACTAGTCTGTCCCTGTAGTTGTCAAGCAGATCGGAGAAGGTCTCCTTGAACTCATCGAGGTAGGAATGGGGGATGTTGATGTCTTTGATTTCTAGATAGTCGTTGACAACGAACATCAGGATTCTGCCTATCGGATCAACGCCCTTGAACACAGGATGGTACCATCCCTGTTTGAGTATCAGACGAATCTCATTGATGAAGCGACTACAGAACGGATCAGACTGCGAGAGGATTCTCATCTTCCTGTCTTCTGGCATCGGCGATAGTAAGGATTCAGAGTCCTCCTTGGAGGAGTAATAATCAGTAGGATCAGGTTGCAGAGCTACTACCCTGCTAATTTTTCCAGAGTCCTCTAGGTTTCGCAGGGCGTCGGCAAGTTCCTCAACGGGCCTGCTGACGAAGAACCTCAATGTGTGCAAGCGGATTGGCCCTATCCTGTTGATGAGTTCGGTCAATGCGTCTTCAAACGATAGAGGCTCAATCACCTCATGGATTCTGTGATAGATGGCCAGCGAACGTTTTCTATTCGGCACCTCAATGTACTGTTTAGCGATTACCAGTTGCCTCTCGAGATTACCCAGAGCGCCTTTAAGGCTCCTTTGGACGTGAATGTTGTCCTTACCCTTGGGGTACCCGTCGAAAAGCTCGGCGCGCGTCAGGCCTTCCTCAGGAATCTTCTCCAAGAGCTCAAGCTCAAGCGGGCCGAGCCAAGGCTCGCTGCGTAGACCGGTTAAAATGGGGATTTGGCTCTTGAGTGTGTACCCAACACGATTATGCAGAAGTCTACCATTGAACACATCGGGGTCATGCTTGATGTCCTTCCAGTCCCTAAATCGGTAGTTGCTGACTCTGTGGAGCAGTTCGTCTCGGCGCTGTATCAAAACCAATGAGCGAATCGCATCGGCTGGTTCATCATACTTTGTGAAAGATTTCTGGAGGAGGAGAGTCTGTAAGGTCCTGTAATCAACAACATCAACCTCTCCTCCTGTGATTCTGTACTCATCCATCCGGAGGATATACTCCCCTTCGTCAGTCTGCCTGAAAAAGCCAATCGAGACTAGATTCCTCATCTCCAACTCCTGCAGAACTGAATCGACTTGGGCAGGCGGGAACGGTAGCCTCTCACACAGCGTCTCTGATGTCTGCGGCCCCTCGGAACCAAGCATATCGAGCAACTTCAATCGCAGGCAGTCGAGCGGATCAGACAACTTCCTATCCTTCCAAAGACTGGGTTTCCCTGCTTCGAAATCACTACCCATCTGATAACTGAGGCCGCCAGTGTAAAGCTCGGTCAAATCATCCAATTCAGCGGCACCGGCTACTGCTAGACAGCCTAAGGTGCCATGCACTTCAGCCATCCTCATGGAAAACCACTTGTCATCTATCAGATCATGCCCGGTATCCTTGATTTTGGTGATGAGTCTACGTTCAGCGAGTTCGTGAACCCAGCCCTGCATCACCTCAAATTCGATGTGACTCAGCTTCTCACTATACAGGGGGTTCGTCAATGAAGGCTCAAGACCGCCACCCATGTCCATTAGTCTAAGCAGTCCATTGGCATTTGTTGGTGTTGAGACTTTTGACTGGTAGTACTCGGACAGTTTCGCCTCATCCAAATCTGTTGCCAACGAACGTGCACCCAGAAGTCTGCGCAGAATCTCCGGGTCGACGTCCTTAATCAGATACGCACGGGTCCGGAGAGAGAGTAGGTCCTCGAATGAGGACATGAATAGGGTCATTCCCAGTGGAGATGGCATACGGACCCTGCGATGTACAATACGTACATCCTCGCTGTCCATCCTTGAGATGAAGTCGTCAAGCTGCTCCAAGTCGAGATCCGTGTGCATTATTTCGTTCATTACTTCCCGGACGATGACGGAATCGTCCATCTGGCGATGCTGATGCATAATCCTCTCAGCTTTTTGCTGGAACTGCTTGGGGCTGACCTCATCGCCGCCGATGCGTCTCGGATTGAGCATACTCCTCGAGGAGACCTCGCGGAACCTCTTGGCGAACAACTGTGAGTCCATGAGGTATCTCTGCAGTGTCTCAGCGCTCCTACCGTTCCTGAACACATCGGGAATCTTCGATATCTCGACCTCGTGGCTCAGCCTCACCATGAAGCCATTCTCATCAAACGATATCTCATGGACCATGACGTTGTCTGCGGAGGCGATACCGGCGAACATGTAACCGAGCGCCATATTGAATGCTCGGCCCCTGCATGTGGTCACAATGTAGGTCGGCAGTGGACCTTCAACCTGCTCAACGAGTATCCTGTCTCTCGACGGAACCTGGAATGTGGTGGCGAAGTGCTCCTCGAAGAAGTCAGAGAGTGCGTTAGCAACAGGTCTGTTTAGTCCAAGCACCTTCGTCATCATTTTTCTTGAGTTAACATCTAGGCGATGGTTTACAGATATACGATCAAGCAAGGACAGAACCTCTTGACTAAGTTCGAGAGTCCTGCTGTTGGCTTCACCAGTCCATGAAGGGATTGTGGGGCGGTATCCGGTCGCAGAGGTGACGTTGACCCTAGTGCCGATTATGCTGGATACGCGATAGGTAGATCCACCCAGCAAGAAAACGTCACCATTACGCAAGCTTGAGACGAAGGATGAGGATAATTGCCCCACCAGTGTCCCATCGGATGTGAAGACTAGGTAGTTGTTATCAGGAGCGATAGTGCCTATGTTAGTGTAGTAGATCATCTGTGCAAATCCGCGCTTCCCGAATCTGTTCTCCTCCCAATCGACCCAGATTCGTCGCTCCTCGTCCAGAAGGTCAAGGACCTCGATGTAGTCATCATAAGGAAGTGATCGATATGGCCATGATGAAGTAACGAGCTCGTAAGCCTCGTCGATGTCCCACTCCCTGATGATGGAGAGTCCGATGGCAAACTGGGCGAGAACATCTAGACAGTTCTCAGGGAAGCTTAGTTTGTCCATAGAGCCCTGCAGTATACCGTTCTGAACGGCTACAAGCTCGAGTAGGTCGTGCGGCGATGTAGGAAGGAAGCGAGCTCGGGGAATACCTCCGACCTGATGACCCGCACGCCCAACCCTCTGCAGAGCAGTAGATATCGATCCGGGAGAACCGACCTGAATCACTAAGTCGACCGAACCGATGTCTATGCCCATCTCAAGGCTCGATGATGAGACGACAGCGCGCAACAAGCCATTCTTCAGACGACGCTCGACATCAAGCCGAATCGCCTTGTCCATCGAGCCGTGATGCCCTTCGACACCTTCTAGGCCGGCGACCTTTAGGCGTTGAACAAAGGTCTCTGTCATGTTCCTCGTATTGACGAATACCAGCGTAGTTGTATGAGCCTCGACCAGTTCCTTGATACGATCAATGTTGTGATCGAGGATTTCCTTGACTGGTGTCGACGAGAATCTCGCTGTCGGAAGTAGGATATCCAGATCGATTTCACGGGCTCCAGAAACCTTTGCTATCGAGATTTTCTGAGGGTTCATATCACTCTCACGGGGGTCGCTAGCGACTAGGAACTCAGCTACAGCATCGAGTGGTTCCATAGTCGCACTGATTCCTATCCTCTGGACTTTTGAGGGTATGACTGCATCCATCAATGCGAGAGATAGAGACAGATGGGTGCCGCGCTTAGACGGCACCAATGAGTGCATCTCGTCGATTATCATCCAGCGTAGGTCTTCGAGAATCGGCCTGAATCTCTTGGATGCTAGTCCGAGTCCCAGAGACTCTGGTGTTGTGATGAGAATGTGAGGGGGTTTCCTCAACATCTTCTGCCTGTCTTTCTGAGGAGTGTCGCCGGTCCTCAGACCCACCTTGATGTCCTTGGCCCGGCTCGGTAGGAATCTCTCCTTGATCTCGGTCAGGGGCCCGATGAGATTCTTCTGAATGTCATTCGCAAGTGCTTTAATCGGTGAGATGTAGATGCACTGCACGGTGTCCGGAAGGGTTCCATCTAGGGACTTCCTGACGAGGTCATCGATGATAGATAGGAAGGCGGTCAGGGTCTTACCCGAACCGGTAGGAGAGGAGAGGAGGAGATGTTCGCCTTTCATGATTCTCGGAATCGCAATCTTCTGAGATTCGGTGAAGTCCGGGAAGGTATCCTTGAACCAGTTCCTGACAGGAGCTGAGAGGCTCGCTAGAAGCTCCTCGGTCTCCATCCTGTCTTCTATGTATTCGATTTCAGGCATTATTTTTCTAGGTTGTTTGAACGACGCATGCGTCTGTATGTCTGCATGTTTAAATTACGGAAATGTTGCAGATAACCAGTTCCCAGGCTATTTTTCAAGGTGCTAAG
>JAAZXI010000047.1 GCA_014240285.1 Methanobacteriota archaeon | reverse complement strand
ACTCACCGGTGATTGGATTATCCCATTCATCATGGCCTCGTCAGGCGTCTGGTGGTCTGAGGGTTTGAGCATTGGGGAAAGAGTACGAAGACAAATGGCCCGTGCATTCTTGGACCGATTGCCCCTCGTGGGGGCGAAAATGATGCCTTGGGAACAGCCACCAGAGAATTCGCTTGATGCCCTTTTGCATGGCATGCAGGTCTCGGACGGCGTCGAGTTCGACCTACGACTGTCTGTCGAGGGGGAACTGGTTGTGTATCACGATACGCGAACTGCTGATGGGCGGTATCCAGAGTGTGAGGAAGCATCCTCGATGCCCGATTACGTGTGCACTCTAGATGAACTGCTAGCGGAATCGGGATTCGTTGAACCCTGGGTGAACGAGGGAAAGTTCGCGTGCATCGAACTCAAGATACCGCACCCCAATAGTGGAAAGGTAGGTGGGATGTTCTCGGGAGAAATGAAAATCGACCACATGCAGAGAATGATAGAGATTGTTGACGAGTCAGTCGGACCTCTCGGACTCAGTCCTTCGGGGGCAGTAATCTACTCATTCGAGCCCCGGCTACTCAAAGCCGCCTCTAGGACCAGTAGCAAGCTTCGATTCGCTAGACTGGTACCATACCTCAGGCCGTGGGGAAGCAGTTTCGTCAAGAGGGTGTTCGCATCTCCCTATTTTATCGGGCTCTCGTTGCCCAGACTAATGGCGATGCAGCGCAAAGCTGGTGCGCCAATGCTACCTGCTGCCCTAGATTACCTAGATGGTAGTAAGCGCCATTTTACACTCGGTACCACTGTGGGTTTGCACGGACGCCAACTTACCAATCTCACTAGAAAGCGAAAGGGATTTCCGGTCTATGTCTGGCCAGCCGAACTCCGTGTAGAGAGGGCGATTTTGGATGCGGGTTTAACGGCGATTTCAGACGAGCTCTCCCCGGATGTCCATACACTTCCTACTGGGGAGCCAAGATGGCTGAGACCTGCCACCCAACCACTCAATGATGAAGTAAGGATGGAGTTGGACGGCATCCCCAAAGACGGGCATGCGGATGCGATTCGCAGCTTGCAGGGAGATATCGCACCCTGGTCCGAGCTCTCGGACGCAGAGAGGAAGGAATTCATCGAAGGCTGGAGGAAGAAGTGGTTCTGGGAGAGAGATGTTGATGTCCTGATGTCCGAGGCGTCCGAGACCAGCATGCCCTGGGAAGCCTCGAGGGTAATAGGGCACAGGGGCGCGGGCAGGACCTATGGGGCCGGCTGATCACTCAAGGCGCTGGTGCGGCTGGTCGCGCGGGATGTACTTCGGCCTGTAAATCGGAGTTCCCCTGCCATCACGTGCGCTGCGCTCGTCCAGTATCTGCGCACAGATCCCGGCAACGCGGGCCCAGCCGAAGAAGGTCGTGTAATAGTCCGGCTTACGGAAACCGACCGAATGCAACAGACTGCCACTAGCCAAATCCACATTCGGATACGGATTGCTGATTTTAGGAATCTCCTTGAGGATTGGTGGGACGACCTCTCGCAGAGCGGTCGCCGTCCTGAAGTTCTCGTCATCAGGACAGATTTCCTCGCCAAGTTCAATGAGCAATCTGGCGCGTGGGTCCTCAGCACGGAGAACGCCGTGACCGAATCCGTAGATTGGGCGTCGCGCGGCCAGTTCAGAGCGAACGAAGGCCTCGATCTCATCATGATCCGATGATCCAATCCTCTGCACGAACTCTAGACAGGCTTGATTGGCGCGCCCATGCAGAGGGCCCGACAGCGCGTTCATCGCGCTAGCGATTGATGCGTAAATGGATGCGCGGCCAGAGGCAACCGCCTTGCCAGAGAATGTAGAGAGGTTTCCTCCGCCATGGTCCATATGCAGGATGAAGAAGAAGCGGAGCATGCGCTCCATACGCTCGGCCTCGTCACCTTCCACACCGAGCATGTGTACGAAGTTCTCGACCAGCCCTAGCTCAGGCTTGCGTGGCCTGAGGTCCTCGGTCTTTCCTCCTCGGAGCAGGAAGATTCGTGCCATCAGTTCAGGCATCCTAGCGATGAGGTTCATTGCGTCAGCCCGTGCGTCACCAGTGGTGTCAGCGGCACCCAGCGACATAATCCCGATTGCTAACCAGTCCATCGGATGGCCGCTTCCAGGAGTCAGCGACTCCAGTACCCTGAGCGCTCCAGTGGGTATCTCTTCGGCCCTGTGTGCAAGTTCAGCATGGAATGCCTCGGACTCTTCCGGACTGGGGAGGCGCTTGTGCATCAGGAGGTAAATTACGTCCTCCTCCTCGAGATTAGCTAGATCACCCACGGGGTAGCCGACATAGTGGACACCCTCAATCGGATCGACATAGGAGGTCCTGCAGGTACCTACCGGTACGCCCCTGAGGCCTGAGTCAAGATTGGCTTCGGTGATTGTGAAGATTGGCTCCTCGTCACCCATGATATCCCTCAGCAACCGACGTACGGAGGGTCACATGATAACTCCTCCGACCTTGGAATCAGAAAAGCGCCGTTGGCTCGCAAGAGCGCAATAAAATCGACAACGGTGGAGGGAAACGCGTTGAAAACCACCCGTAACGGTGATAGCAAGGGCGTCTGCGGGCAGGGTCGTGTCAGGATGGCGTGGCAGGCTCGATGAGCTGGATTCTGAGCATAGGCATATGCTCGAGGGAGGCGCACTCAGTCAGATGTTTCTGCGTTATCCCCTAACGGTTTCGCATCCGGTCTTCGTCGGCGGCTTCTACGGGCTTCTAATCGGCCTGACTCTGCTTCTACCATACGGCTACATAGGAAACAGCGAGGGGCAGGCACTCGAGTCAACTCTCAGGGAGTGGAGCCTGCAGACGCTGATTCTCATAACCCTGACAGCCTTCCTCGGTGGCTTCTCCTCAATGCTTGCATCAGTAGTCAGACGCCCTCCGATTCGCCTTGAGAACCGACGCAGATACCTGTTCCCATTCCCTTTCATCGGCCTAGCTGTGCTCTCCGTTTCAATGATGAACGAAATCCCTGAGTATGCGACTTGGGCAGGCTGGTTCTGTTTCGTCTTCCCAGGCCCCCTCTACATGCACCTCTCGTACGCGCCTAGATGGAGAATACTCGACAGGCTCGATCGCGGTCTCGTGCCGTTCAAGGGGATGAGTAGGACGATTGATGAAGGATCTGCGGATGAGCCTTTGGAAGCGGATGATGGGGAGCTTGAGGAAGTCGTCGAGGCTTCCTCCTAACCGCTTCCGGTAGCTTCAAGCTGCATTATCCTAGCTCTCAGGGAATCGGGCATCGGTGTGCTAGAGTCAGAATTGTAGTCGAAGACGACACCTGAGACGGTTCCGGTAGCTACGGGCTCATTTCCCTTGGCAGCGCTGGTTATTCTGTATTCCATCTCAAACGACGCGTTGCCTATGCGGGTGACAGTGGTATGAACGGTGACGGTGTCTGGGAACCCCACCGGGGCGCTGTAATCTACTTTGAGTCCAGCGAGGATTGGTCCGATTCTCTCAGAGTCAAACAAGTCAGTGAAGCCACAGGCGATGAAATAGTGCATGCGAGCAGTTTCCATCCACCTGATGAACACGGTGTGGTTGACATGATTGAGGGCGTCCATCTCGCCCCACTGTACAGGAATCTCGCAACTAATCGGCCAGCGGCCTAAATCACTCATCGCCTGGACCTCCCGGGATGTTACGGGCGATGAACCAATAGAGAACCAGACCGGAGAGCACGGCGAGAAGTCCTTTCCACGCCCCCAGTTCATCAGCAGGAGGCAGGGCGCCAGATTCCTGCATCCAAGACAGTACGGCGAACATTATGCCGAAGGCCGAGGCGATTAGCCATACCACAAGCAGTCTTTCTCTATTCTCAGTTGTCTGTTTCGTCATCTCATCGCCTCATATTAATCCCAGTTCACGTCCGCAGGTCTCGAACTTACCCAAGACCTCCTGCAAATCGTCACGAGTCAACCCGGCAGACATCTGCGTTCTCACTCGGGCCTTTTTACGGGCTACCATAGGGAAAACAATGGCGCCCACCATTACTCCTTCTTTCCTCAATGCAGAAGATAGGTCCTGCGCCAATCGGCTCTCTCCGCACATCACTGGGATAATTGGGGTCTCGCTCACGCCCGTGTCGAAGCCTAAGGAGTCGAGTTCGTCTCTGAAGTAGCTGGTGTTATTCCATAGTCTACGGACATGCTGCGGCTCGGACATCAGGACCTCTATGGCCGCCTTCTGTGCAGCAGCCACTCCCGGAGGCTGGCTGCCCGAGAGCAGCCACGAGCGACTGTGGTTGAGCGCATGCCTTCGGACGTCCTCGGTGCCTGCGACGATACCTCCTTGGACACCCAGTGCCTTGGAGTAGGAGCCGATCTCGAAGGTGACTCGTCCTTGCAGTCCGAAGTGCGCGACTATTCCCCGACCGTCACCCAGAACCCCTTCGCCATGACAGTCGTCGACGAACACCATGGCGTCGTGCTGCTCGGCAAGCTCAGTAATCTCGTCTAGCGGAGCGATGTCACCGTCCATGCTGAACACGCCATCGGTGATGATTAGTTTCCTCTCGTTACCCGAGTGCTCCCTCAAGACATGCTCGAGCGCAGCCATGTCGTTGTGCTGGTACACGGCCCTAGATGCCTTGGTCAGCCTGACTCCGTCAATAATCGAGCCGTGGTTCAACTCATCTGAGATTATGACGTCCTCGGAACCGCGGACGAGAGTTGGGATGAGACCCACATTGGCGGTGTAGCCAGACGAGTAGATTAGCGCAGCCTCGACCTCCTTGAAGTCGGCGCATACTCGCTCGGCCTCGAGGTGTAGGTCGAGGGTGCCGGCTATCGCACGCACCGAGCCCGAGCCGGCTCCGTACTTGCGAGTGGCCTCCACGGCTGCTTCGACTACTCTAGGGTGGGTCGCGAGGTTGAGGTAGTTATTGGCCGAGAGCATAATCATCTCTCTCCCGTCGACCATGCAGCGCGGCTCGCTGGCTGATTGCAGGGCTGGCGGGTCCCAGTCGAGGCCCTGAGAGCGCAGTTGCTCGTAGCGCTCGCGCATCCACGACAGGTCGGCCGCCATGCCCCGCAAATACCGGCGAGGTTCATGGCTCCATCGGAACAGTCCCTGCGGTTTCGGCATCCGAGTGCTTCATTTCCGATACCGCTACCGCGAATCATGGAAGTGACTCTAGTCCTTCTCGGAATTGCGCAGGACGGAGGAGTGCCGCACGCAGGCTGCTCGTGCGCGCGTTGCATGGCAGCACATGCCGAGCCTTCACTCCGTAGGCACCCCGTGGCGTGCGGAATCCGCGGCAGTGATGGCAGCCTGCACCTCCTCGAGGCAAGCCGCTCACTGCCCGATCAGATGCGCCTGTGGGCAGAGGTGCTGGGTGCCGAGGGTGTTGTGAATCCGGACAGCGTCAGTCTGACCCACGTCCACCTCGGGCACATAGACGGCCTAGGGCAGTTTGGAAACGAGGTGATGGGGTGCTCCGAACTGCCACTGTTCGCTAGCGCCTCTGTCTTGGAGGAGTTGGCTAATAGAAAGGCGTTGGGGCCATTCAACGCTACAGATGCAGCGCCGATGGAACGATTCAGCCCGAGCGAGGGTTGTGGCTTCGAGATGGAGTTAGTGCCCGTCCCACACAGGGATGAGTACGCCGACACCCACGCCGTGATAATTAGGGGTCCTTCTCGCTCTGCGCTCTTTCTTCCGGACCACGACGACTGGGATCAGACCCTTGGTGGACACGGTGCAAGCTCGATTCGCCAGTGGTTATCTGACCTCGAGGTTGACATCGCCCTGCTCGACGGCTCGTTCTGGGACTCGAGCGAGCTGTCCGGTCGAGATATGTCTGAGATACCTCACCCAACCGTGACCGAGACCATAGCGAGACTGGGTGAGCGAGTCGAGGGCGATGTCGAAATACACTTCATCCATCTGAATCACTCCAACCCTCTTCTCGGTAAGGGGTTGGAGGCCGAGGAGTTGTCAGACTTAGGCTGGCAGGTCGCGACCCAGGGGCAACAGTTTGCGCTCTGATTCACAATGAGGAATATTATGAGCGGTCGCCTCGGGGCAGGGCCGTGCATCTGAGTGGGATTGTGTCGAGCGGGTTGGGTAGGGCCCATGTCTTCATGGCACAACCACACTACCAAAACCAGTTCAAGAGTGTCTTGGGTGCTGGTGCTTGGCCAGGCACTCTGAACATCGACCTATATGGAGACAATCTGTCGAACTACAAGGGACTGAGGGTCCTAGCCGGCCTCGAGGAAGGTGAGAGTGCCGAGAATGCGGAACCGATTAGGATACAGGGCTTTGAGCGGTCGGGTCGCTCGTTTGGAGGGGCGACCGCATTCAAGGCTGAAATTAGCAGGGGCGGTGACGATTGGATTTCCTGCGCCATACTTATCCCAGACCTGACCCGACACACTCAGACAGCCGAGGTAATCTCGCCCTCGTTCCTGCGTGAGGCGTTGCCATGCGAGGATGGCGACGAGGTAGTCATCAGGCTCAGTTGAGTCGCTTAAGCCACTCTCGCTCCAGTAGCGTAGCCATCTCGAGGCGAGCGAATGCGAGCCACCTAGTGTGCCCTCTCATGTCACTCGGTGGCTCGGAGAACCAACTTGTGTCGGGCAACGAGCCGCCGGTCATCCCATTTGAGTGCGGGTTCTCTATCGACCATAGGACGAGTCCGTCCGAAGGCGAGCGGCCGAGGTCGACGGGGTCTTCAGGGCTATTGAGGGCAACTCGGATGTCATCCAGCGTGTTCCTGCCTGAGACTGCGCCGGAAATCGCGCTGGCCATCCTGCGTACTTGATTCCAGAGGAAGGCACGAGACCTCACTGAGATACCGATTACCCTGCCGTCGGGGGCGAGCCACGGAATGCACTCGTCGATTGTCCTCATCGGATCCTTCCATCTATACGAAGCCGCACGCATGCTTATCGACGCAGTTGATCTCAAAA
>JAAZXI010000046.1 GCA_014240285.1 Methanobacteriota archaeon | reverse complement strand
ATAGTTGGTGCAGTCCCGCGCGGGGCAGGCGGGCCATCAGAAAATCTCGCGGGATTGCCCGCGGCACGATGGCAAGCCCCCTTTTCCCGTCGTGCAGATAGGCCACCGGTCCGATGTCCATCGCATCGAATGCCGCCTGGGCTTTCTCCGATGGACTCCGCCACGTCTCCCCACTTACTGGGCAGCCAAGTTACCACTGCTGAACGATCCTTGGTACCTGCCACGTGACTACTCACCTCCAAACTCGAGTATTCCGGGCCATGGTCAGCCTGTTTTCGAGGCCGTTTCTGCCTTCTCCAAGGCAGACTGAGTCTCGGCAGCGAGATTGGTGGCCGAGCGGGCAGCCTGACCGCCATCGGATGACGGGGGATTGAATTGACCCACTCTGCTACAGGGCACTCGAGCCAGCCCTCCTCGAGTATCGTACATTCCCAGCCCGTTGAACCGTGCACAGTCCCGGGCAGCCTGATGATGCGGCGGGTATCGGCGGTGACTACCGGGTCGACAGGATGACCAGCCTCAATCACACTATCGAGCAGGGACTTGCGTTGTTCGCGTACAGCCTCCTCGCGCTTGGCGGGGTCAGGTTCTGCGAACACACTCCTATCTGGGTCGTGAGCCACTAGGTGGAATCCCTTGCTCCCCGAGAACGAAACATGCTGAATCTCAAGATCAGTGTTTTCCAGCAACCAATTCCTCAGGCTCAGCGCGGCTTTGCGTGCCCGTTCGAGTCTGCTTATACAGAACGGGCGCATGTCGATGTCGAAGATCACCATGTGGTCGAGCAGAATCGGGGTTGGACGGCTGGTGTCCTTCAGCCGGGGCAGGTTTACCGGGTCGAGCCAGGAAGAGGTCGAGACATAGACGTCGGTTGGCATCGCGCCGTCGAAGACTCCTGTCAGCGCCCTGCCTGATGAGATTCTTTTGCGGGCTGTAATCCAAGGCCCCTTCAGAGACCTCCACCTGAACTGGTGTCGGCTGGGCTTGTCCAGCCAGTCCAAGTCGATCCCCCCTCCGTCTGCGTAGTGCTCACCCAGGGTCTCCTCGGTCCATTCGGGTGAGTCCGCCACGCCCATAGGAACTCGTAACCGTCCTTTGTCTAATCCCCGGCACGGTCAAAGAGGCCCCGCCACTCGCGGTACCGTGAGCGACTGCTTGGTCGTTGTCAATTTCAAGACCTACCAGACCGCCCATGGCGCGTCTGCCGAGGAACTCGCACTCGCCATGTCTGGAATCGATACCGATGCTAGGATGATTGCCGCTGTGTCTGCTCTGGATTTGGCTGCAGTTGTCGCTGCAGCCCCTGACCTTGAGGTCTGGTGCCAGCACCTCGACCCGGTCGGCTTCGGCTCCAACACCGGCTGGCTGCATCCGGAGACGGCTATCGAGAGAGGGGCCACTGGGACTCTGATTAACCACGCCGAGCACAAGGTAAGCATCGAGCATGTGGCAATGCTCCTCGACCAAGTTCCCGAGGGCTTTGAGGTGTGTGCGTGCGCAGCTGATGTAGACGAGGCGATGGCCCTTGCAGCTCTTGTGCCGACCTACGTCGCAGTCGAGCCGCCCGAACTTATTGGTGGAGATACCTCGGTGACAAGCGCCGACCCGGGCATAGTCAGCGGTACAGCTGCTGCGGTCCGTGAGGTCAGCGACGAGGTTGGAATTCTGTGCGGGGCCGGCGTCAAGACCGGAGCTGATGTGGCCAAGGCAATCGAGCTCGGGACCATCGGAGTACTGCTGGCCAGTGGAGTCACCAAGGCCGAGGATCCTAGGGCCGCCCTAAGTGGGCTGACCTCGGAACTCTGAGGACCCCTCGAACTTCACAATTGAGTAGACACCGACGGCGACCCCAAAGGCTCCTGCGATGACGTTCCAGTCCGCAAGAGCGTCGAGCACGAGGGTGACGCAGTAGAATCCGCAGATGATTAGCAGCAGGATGAGGTGGATAATCGGCCCTCCCCTCAGACGCGGGTCGAGGAAGTCGTACAGGTAAATTCCACCACCGAATACTGCGTACGCGTTGGCAAAGCCGACGTATGCCATCCCGAAAAGCAATGGGAAAGCCACCATTCCGAACGTGATGTCAAGGCCCCCAAGGACAAGTTCAGTGCCTAGGATTATCACATTCCCATTGTGCATTGTAACCTCATGCCACTCGAAATATCTGCTGACGTCGTATCCCTTGGCGGCGTTGTTAGGAATCAGGTAGAAGGTTACTACCACTGTCACCAGCAGCGCTGTACCACACGCAGTGGCGAATGTTATCGGGGCTGATGCGAGGGCCCAACTTGGGACCTTTCCTCCAAGAACGAGCACCCATGAGGAAGCGGCTGCTATGGTGAAGTAAAGGCCGAATACGATAAAACTCCAAACTGTGAAGGGAACCAGTCTGTGGGCACCAAGACGGACGACCTCAGCATGTTGTCTACTGTCGTAAAATATCGGTAGCGACACACTGCCTTCTTCATCTGTGCAGATACTTACTACTGTGAAAATGGCCAGCACGGCAGCAGCCGTTCTGAACAGAGCCAACAAGATGTTCGGAATGTACTCGGAGCCAGCAACCTGACTCTGTGTGTGAGTGGCCTCCAGAATGCCACTGGTTCCAATATAATAGAACAGAGAGAATGACATGAAGGTGATTAGGGCCGCAGTCTCAAGGTGACGGTCCCTCTCACCGTACTCGCGTAGCCAGCGCATGTTGGTGCAAATTGTACACTAGTCTTGAACTATGCCCCGGGCAGGGCAATTCTACTCACTGCTTAGCGCGCTTGCGCGAGGCCTTCCGACGTCGCAACTTCTTCTTGCGCCACTTCCAGCGCTGCTTCCCCTGCTTCTTCCATGCACGGGAGCCTCTCTTCATGCGCGTCGCCGACCTGCTCTCCCTATTTGAGCGATTCGCGGAGCCATAGGAGGGATGGTGGGCGATACAGGATTCGAACCCGTGTCACCGGCTTAGAAGGCCGGGATGATATCCAGACTACACTAATCGCCCGGTTATCCCCGTAAGACTCTCGCTCAAGAACCCTGCACATCATCCGAGGCACCTTCAAGCAGCTCTCCGACCGCCTCCTCTACCGTCTCTTGCATCTCATCGGCGTCGGAGCCAGCGCTCATGTTGAGAGAACCGTCGTCCCTGATGTCCTCCCTGATGTCGGCAACTCTCCTCCCTGTCTTTTTCGAAATCTTCTTCTGCATCCTCTTGCGCTTCCAGCGTTTGGCACGGACCCTCCTCAGTGTGCTGACAATCCGTAGTATGGTCTCGAGGATCGCCAACAGCACGAGGCTGCTGAAGAACGACTTGGCGAGTTCTGGCAGGCTCTCTATCAGTTCTTGAAACTCGCTCCATTGGACTGAGGTTGAACTTACAAGATAGACACCGAGGACTGCAAACGGGAGCATCTTTGCGACGTCCCTCGAGAGCTCCTCGGTCCAGTACGCTAGGATGCGCACCGCACCTACCACCGAGGTAGCGATGAGGGCGTTGCGGGCGTGGTCGGAACTATCTGAGAGCAGAGTCAGGATGACTGCAAGGACAAGCGTCCAGAATGCTATCAGCATTGGAATGACTACGATGTACTGAATAACGAACAGAATAATCCTGAGATATTTCTTGATTTTCCCTCCGAAGTCGGTGGCGTACTTGCTAAGATCCAAGGTCAGTAGATCTTTCTTGGCGAGGTTTCGGTAGAACATGAAGACGAATCCAGAATACACTGCAATGGCGATTATCGCCATCAGCGTCGGGTAAGTCTCGCGACCGAAGTCGACGAGCAACTCGAGCATCTCATCTTGAGTGGTTGGAAGATTCACGCGACGCACACACCGCTCCCGCTCAAGGTAATTGCCCTAGTTAGCATCGAACGGACGCGCGCACTTAGGGCACCTAGTGGGGGCGCTGACCCTGACTCTCTCCCAGGTATACCCGCAGTTACCACAGATCCACTGTCTCTCAGGAAGGCTGTCCAGCACCTCTTGACGCAGCTTCCTGAGGACAGGGGATCCTGCTAAGCTAGGCGCAGGTGCGATTTGCTTGACGAGCTGGGCGTGATTGTCGCCATGCTCAACCATCCCTGCTGCATGTAGCAACTCGTGCACGAGAGTGTGGCGGAACAACATCTCGTCACCTGCAAGGACGGGGTTTAGGCCGATGGTGACTGCACCCGGTGCGACCCTCAGCCGGCGTCGCCTGAACAACTCGTTAGGGTCGTACTCGAATCTAGTCATGCCAAGCCGACTCTCTTCGGCCGGGAGCCACTCGATGATTAGGTGCTTGCCGAGGTGACGCAGGAATGGTGCGTCGTCCTCGCTGAGCACCTGCTTCAGTTCGTCGAGCAGGTCCGCGGGCATCTCGGGCACCTGTGTAACCCCCTCTCCTCCTCCGTCCCCGGTCATGCCACAGCGTGCCCCATTCTCCTTAAATGGCCGTCGTCGGTGGCCTGTCCACTGGGCGTGTGGCGCAGCCTGGAAGCGCGCTTCCTTGGCATGGAAGAGGCCCCGAGTTCAAATCTCGGCACGTCCACCATTTTTCCTCCTCTTTCACTTGTCTCGCTAGCAGTAGCTTGATTTTGAAATAACGAGAAAATTTTCCAAAAAAACCTCTAAACGGTGTATTAGAGGACACATTGCACTGATACTAAATACTCTATACTTGCACGCACGACGTATGAAGTCTAAGCTGAAAGCAACACTTCTTTGCACGCTAATGATTGCGTCGTCCCTTGCCGGGTGTCTCGGTGGGGATGACGATGACGGACCCGACGCTGTAATGGGATGCACCTACATGGATGCAACCAACTACAATGCCGATGCCACTGAAGACGACGGAACATGTGAGTATGCGCCCGGTGAGGAGCCAGTTCTTGGCTGCACCAACGCGGCAGCTACGAACTACAATTCCGCCGCCACTCGTGACGACGGCTCGTGTGTCTACGCTGAAACCGTGATGGGCTGTATGGACCCGGCTGCTAACAACCACAACGCAGCAGCCGAAGACGATGACGGCTCTTGCGACTACGGTATGGCACAGGCAGACATTATGGCAGCCTACTCGGCTGGCGAAATGGAGTTCTCTGCGGCCCTCTACGAGCTAGAGAAGTCGAGGAAGTGCCGTGAGCAGGGTTCTAACAACCCTTGCGAGATAGTTGAGATGTCGATTGGCGACGCCGCGACCATCGACCCACACGACGCCTACGACTCGGCATCTGGTGACGTCATTGAGCAGGTCTACGACACGCTCTACCGCTACGCGGGAGACGGAAGTGGAAACGCCATCATCGAGCCCCGGCTCGCCACTGGCTACTCACTCAGTGCCGATGGTCTGACCTACACGTTTGATCTACGAGACGACGTGTACTTCAGCAACGGTGACTTGATGGAAGCATCTGACGTTGTGTACTCATGGTGCCGCGTACTTGGCTACGGCTCGCCCGACAGCCACGTAGGTTGGATTCTTGAGCAGAGCTTCGACTGCAACGACGCTGATGGTAACCACAGTGACACGGGTGGCGAGAGCTTCACAGTTCACAGCGCGACCTCTTTCTCGGTCACTCTGTTCGATGTGTCCTCGGCGTTCATATCGACGATTGCCTACACAGTCGGCGCTGTAATCAACGCTGAGCTGTGCGAGGAAAACCGCGTCGATGCCGGTGGAGAGAACGACGACTACTGCCACGAGTGGATGGACGAGGCTCCCTTCGGAGCTGGGACCAACGCTTACTTGGTACAGTCGTGGGTCCGTGAGGACCGACTCGTACTCGTACCGAACTGGATGTACTGGGAGGCTGGCGATTACAACATCAACCGCCACACAGTATCCATAGTTACCGAGGCCTCGACGAGGCTGCTCGCCTTCACCGACGGTGAGGTCGACTTCGGCAGCATCAACATCGAGGATCTGGTTAACTTCTGCGACAACCTAGAAGACAAGCCAAACGTAGCGTCCAAGGCAGGATACGTCTGCACCTACAGGGAGACCTTCACAACAACCCTGTCCGCCTTCAACCTAAACCCGAAGGTTCTGGACGCCGGTGAAGACAACACCAACACAGACGCTAACTCGTCGCTCGTAATCAACCACGACTGTGACGGCGACGGCGTCAATGACTGCAACGTCATGGAAACCGCGGCCCTACGCGAGGCCGTCTCGTACGCATTCGACTACGAGACGCACCGAAGGGAGACATACGATAACTCGTTGGCTCCTCAGTATGGCCCGATCCCGACTGGCTTCCTGTATGCACATACTCAGTTCGAGACCTTCACCTACGACCTGACAAACGCTGAGGCGATTCTGGAGAACGCTGGCTTCATCCGCCAGTACGATTGCTCTTCGCTGACACACGGCGATGCACCTACTGTTGTGGCTGAGGCTGACAGAGACGGCACCGAGTGCCGCCTGCCTAACATCCTGCGCGTGATGGCCAACGAGGGCAACGACTACCGTATTGCCATGGCTGGACAGTTGGAGGAGGCCCTAGGGACTATCGGAGTTGCAACTTCAGGTGACGCCAAGCCTTGGCCAGAGTACCTGACGATGTACTACACCAGGACCTGGGACATCCGCTTCAGCGGATGGGCACCCGACTATCTGGACCCTGATAACTACTGGTCGCCGTTCGCCGGCGGTTACTCCATTGGTGGCGACGCCTATGGTACGGGTTACGAGAACGCGGACGTCAACGCTGCCCTGCTCATTGGCAGGACCTCGCAGGACGACGCCACGCGTGAGCAGGCGTACATCGATGCCTTCAATGCCTGGATCCTAGATCCTAACATGATTATCATCGGTCAGTACAACGGTGTGGGTGTCAAGCACGACGACATTTGCAGCCCTGATTGGGTCGCCATTGGGTCCGCCCACTGGTTCGACTACGACAAGCTGCCAGAAGTCAACGGCGAACTAGTTGGCTCCTGCTGAATAACGCCGTGAAGACGTAAGGCCGACGGCAGCCACCTTCGGGTGGCTGCCGTCGCGCCGTCAATCAATTCTCTACCTTACTCACGGTACTCGTAAGGTAGGTGCCGCCAACCAACCGTCTGCCTGCCTATGGCAGGCAGACGGTAACTGTCATAGAGCCGTCTTGATTAGCACGTTAGGGAGCGTTCGCTGTGAAGTTACATGAGTTCGTTGTCCGGCGTCTGCTGCTGCTAATCCCGGTCATGATTGGGGTTGCAATCTTCACGTTCGCCATAGCCCATATCATCCCAGGCGATCCTGCTGCCATCCAGTGCGGCGACAGGTGTGGCATGGTAATCGACTACACTGAGGAAGGGGATCCGATAACGGCCTATGAGGCCAACAGAAT
>JAAZXI010000045.1 GCA_014240285.1 Methanobacteriota archaeon | reverse complement strand
CCCCGCGTGCTCTACCAGAGTGCCCGTCGAGTCCGATGTCCGCCCGCTCAGATTGGAGTGCCCCAGTTGCAAGAGCATGCTCAGAGTTGAGGAATGACTCCTCGCCTCAGCAGCGAGTCAGCGACTCTCCCTGCAGCGACTGCCGCGGGGACCTCTTTCCACAAACCGGCTGCCGAGGCGATTTGTCCAGCGAGGTCAGTTGACCATCCCGGACCCAAGATGCAATGCCACCCCATCTCCTCGAGTCTTGCAGTTGAGGGAGTGGAGCGGGACAGAGCGGGTCGCATGAGGTGTGAGAGCGCGCGTGCCCGCCCCTCCATATCCAGACTGGACCACCGGGAGGATACTGCGTTGAGAGCTGCTGAGTCGATCCAAGTGTTTCCCGAGATGTTGGGTTTGGGGACCTCGGGCAGGGAGACCACCCTGATGGAACCGTCCTCAACTAGGGCGTCGCGCAGAGCAGTGAACACGGGATCATAGGTCGTATCCAGAGCGGAGTGGAGCCAGTTTCCTGAAATCGTCCACGGCCTGAGGCGGCGAATGCGGACACCATCAGGGCAAATCGCCTGCGCTAGAGCATGGGACTGCACCACAGCGGTTAGGGGGCCCTTACGAGAATCTCCCTGATGCCCTGTTAGGCCGTCAACCACGGTTCCTGCCAGAGACAATTGGGTGGGCGCCAAGGACAGTCTTGGGCCGCTCTCATCGGCTGGACCTAGAATGTGCACCCACGCGCCCTCTGCTGGCGCCTCTAGCCTGAATCGACGGCGGTAAGGAAGACCGGCGTCGACCAAGGCGGCCTCGAGTGGGGCAATAGCAAGAGCCCCCTGCAGAGAGGGGGCTGCAAGAAGCAGTATGGTCGTATTCGAGTTGCGCAACTGGTCGGCTGCCTTCGACAGAATCTCGGATACTGGGGCAAGCGGCTTGGCCTCCAGAAGCGTGCGCATGCCCCTGCTGTGGAGTCGGGGTTCAAATCCCCTGCGCAAGAATCACTCGACCATCAGTCGTAATTGGTCTTGCTTGTAGACCCAGTCATCGTCGAGCCTGCCGGTTTCCTTGTAGTATCTGGCTAGACGTCGAATCTTTGACTCGCACAGCTCTAGTTGCCTGCGATTGTGCAGGTCCTTTGAGTTCCCAGCAAGATGGTCAATCAGACCTAGGGCTCGGCGCATGAGGTTCATCATGTCCTCCGGATACCTGTTAGTGATACCGTTCCTAGAGAGAGTCTGAGAGATTCTCTCGCCGGTGACCAGTCGCGCGTCAGGTACAGCGTGTTGATCGCGAAGGATGGTGCCGATCATCGCAGTAGAGTGCCCCTCTCCAGCCAATCTCACAATCAGGTCCTCGACGTCCTTCTTATCCGTATCTGACCATACAGGTGCCTCGCTGACTCCGGGCTTGCTGGAGCCGCTGCGACCCTTGCCTCCGCTGTGCATACGTGACATGTCAGTTCCTCAGGCGTCCGGGCGACCTGCTCCCCCTCTTTAATCGCTGCGTAGACACCCGGAAGGAGGATCACAGCCTGTGTTGGGATCGGGCCAGCCTGCCTGGTCCGTCAGGCCACTCCCAACCTGCGGCTTCGGCGCGCGCGGAGCCGATGAGTTGGCCTTCCTGCATCACAAGGATTTCGTCGCCCGCCCTTATCCCAGACTCCGCTGATTCAACATTGGTCGAGAACAGATCGCCCCTCCACTCCAATCCTGGCTTCAAATTGATTCTCGGTACCGCATCGCAAGCGTCGAGCAGCGGCAGAGATGCCTTGGAGAAGGCAAACCTGCCGCTTCTAGGATTCCACTGCGCGGTCTGCTCGCCATCCCTCATGATGGTGAAGATAGGGGGGCGGCCCTGCACCTTGGACTCCTCCAACCAGGTATCGGTGCCGTGCTGGAATCGCGAGAGCGCACGTAACTGAGCCATCCTGTGAGCAGGTCTCCTCGGACTCTTGAGGCTGAGTTCTGAGCTCACTCGTTCGACTTCCTCCTGCAATCTCGATAGCGCTTCTGCCGAACCAGCTGAATCTCCTTGACGTGTGTCTACCAAATCCGCTCCGACGAACTCGATGTCTACACCCGAGTGGTTAATCACCCTAGAGTATCCAACTCTCGATGCAAAGCGGGTTGTCATGTCGCGAATCACTGCTAGTTCGTCGGCATCCCATTCACCGGTAACAGGGATGTCGTAGTTGGCCGCGGGCCAAATCTCCTCCAACTCCCTCGGAACCAGCCCGAGGGGGGCGGTGACCACCACCTGATGCACCGCATCGGAGCCGATAGTCCTCAGGAATCTCCTGTGACTCTGTGAAGTGCGGTATGGCTTCACAGCCGAGCAAGGCAGCAGCAACAGCACTTGTCTTTGATGCTCTGGCGGCTGATGCTGGTCGGCTACTCTGGTGCGCCAGTCGTGAATAAGAGCGTCATTTCGACTTGAGTACGTGTGACATCTCAGCCTGTGCTCATGCCCGACCACCCTAGCTAGGCCAGAACGATCTCCCCCATACCCTCTCATCAAGGCGTCATGGCGACGTAGGCGCTCCACCGAACGTGGACTGGATGCGGCTTGGCGCTCGGTCAATTCGCGCAAAGAGCCATTCCGGATCGCGGTTCGGGTGGCTGCGATGGCGCGAGACCATGCAGTGCACTGAGTCTCCATGTCGGCGCTTTCACCGAGCGTGATCTCTGGCAGCCTCGGCCCGTCCTCAGTAAGAATCACGCCCAGAGAAGCGGCTCTTCTCGAACGCGTCGTGTCGAACAAGTCGACCCCCATCCAAGAGAGTAAGGCGCAGTTGTCAGGACCTGCTATCCCTGGGGCCCAAATGAGAGACGTCGGAAAGCGCACCCTGAGCGTATCGAGCGCCTCAACAAGCATCCCGGGTCGCTCGGCTAGCTGCACTGCGTCTACTAGGGCTATGACTGAAGGTTCCAAACTAAGGTCGTTGAGATTCTGGTCGTGGTGCATGGACTGCCATGAGACGGGCAGCAGCTGGGAGCCGTGACCGGACTCTCCAGAATCAGCTTCAGCGAGACTCGGAGGTAGCGATATGCCCTCCGATGCCTGCCATGTGTCCGTAGAATCGAATGGGTAGCACATCTCCCCCCTGGTAGACATCGAAATGGATGCTGGTACGGCGCCTAGGCTCCTCGAGCACGAGAACGGCGCCAGAGACGGTTCGATTTCTGGGTCCTGCGGGCCCAAAACTAGGCCAGGAGTCCATCCGACGGGTTGGTTCCTGTCGCCTAGTGGCATCAACCTCGCGAAGCGCTGTCTTGCGGCCACACCGCGAGCCAGTGGACGTTCTGCCATACCCTCTCGCACGACGCGGTTCGCTTGAAGGATTCTAAGGTGCAGCGGGTTCGGCCCCACGTGCGAGGCGTGAGAGCGGGGCTGTTGGTTGCGTTATTTGTACTGGCTTTACTCAACTCTTCTGTTAGTGCCGAAGAGGACTCTAAAGTAGTGCTCAGTGATGAGTCACGGCACACCAGCGGACCGGTATGGATTGGTGTTTCGTGCCTGAAAATCGGTTGCCCGGGGATGGAACTAGTCGTCTGGGCTGACGGAGTCGAAGAGAGTCACGAGGACCCTCATCTAGTAGAATGGTCGGGCTGGGTGGATGGTAATTTTTCCTGGCAGCTCCTCGTCGATTCGGGAACCGAGTCCGGTGATCTGAGGACAGAAGTGATACTCAGCAGGATGGAAGAATGGACAGAGTACGAAGATTTGCCAAACATAGTCCCCCCTCCAGGAAGCCAGGGCGAATACCAGCTAATCAACACGACTTCGCCATGTCGATTACACTTCTGCGGCGCAATCGACCTGATGTCTGAGGGCGTTCTCTATGTCGGAGCGTTGGAGAACGAGAGTGACAAGGACGCCGTCATGGTGGTCGGAGATCAGGGGGATGTGATGTTGCTAAACGGCCTGAGGGGACCCAGTGAGATTGGTATTGAGATTTGGCACAGAGGTGAAGAATTGAAGTCGCTTGTGGACACCATCGAGCGTGCAGAAATGCCGCACTACTTCGAATACCCGGCCCAGGGAGAGTTGTGGATTAGACTCGTTCATTCGGTTGAGGAGGGTTACTCTCCCTACGAATTCGAGATTATTCGCTACGATGATGATATTGAGGCTCCTGATGGAGGGGAATTGAGTAATCCCTGGAGTCACGGCGAGGCTTTGCCGTTCTACGGTGATTCTTCTCTGCTCTACTATGGACACCTCGCCGCTTCAGATTCACAAGGAGACTCTCTGCTCATAGCCTCGGGTGCCAAGATGCAGCTGGAGCCGTTCTGTTCTTTCACAGACATCGTCAGTGTTGAGATTGTGCTTCATCAGATGGATGGCTCGAGCCTAGCCGTCGAGAGTGGGTGTGCGGATGAGTTCGAGACTACCGAACAGACTGTCTCAGTAGAATTCAGGTTGACTACGCAGGGCAGGACCACAGCATGGGCCGTCATGCTGAGATCGCTTGAACCGAGTGACGGCGCGCTTATCGGGGATGCTCCGGATGCAGTATGGGAACTGGGAGGGCCGGATTCTAGATGGCAGGTCTTGAGTCTCGGTGCAATCACAATCAGGGGTAGCCTCCAACCGACTGATGTAATCGATGTGTTCGCTTTCACTGTAACCGAGGAGAATGGATCTTATGTCCGCATCGACAGAATAGGCGACTACGCTGCTACATTCACCCTGATGACCCTAGATCAAGAGACAGGAGAAATCGTGAACTTCACCGACGGTTCGATGATGATAGTCCCTCCTGGGACACATGCCCTGATGATCGAGGGGGAGGGTGTGGTGGAATACCGGTTCTCACTGCCATACAACGGGCCCTATGAGCCGAACGGGGTCGAGTTTGTCGACCTGTCTGACAGGGCCAGCGGGTTCTACATGGTCGCCGGCTTCATGCTGCTAACCCCTCTGCTAATTGTACTGTGGTGGAACAGGGCAGCCATCTTCAGTGGAGCGCCTCTGGCTAGCGATATCGAGGAGCATGAGCGACGTCGACTGCGACGCCTGCGAGAGAGGCTCGCCGAGGCCCTGTCTGCAGAGAGTATGGACGAGGGAGAAATCGAGTACTCCTTGAAGCAGCTCGGAGACAGTCCGTGGAGGGCCGTGGCTCAAGACTGGGGAGAGCCGCTGCTGCGGCACATGACCAATCAGGTAGAGATCTGCGTGTGGAGAATCAGTGAAGGAGATGCCGTCCTATTACTGGGGATACGGGTCGCTGAAGTCCCGTGGGAGCTGGCTGCGATGAGAATTCATGCCCCTGAGGGGGCTAAGGTCAGAATCTCCTCAGTCTCGCCCAGCCGACTCTTCCAAGACGACGAGATTTTTCTCGACACCCTGTCCGCCGGAAGCAGGGTGTTCCTCAGCCTCGCACTGGAGGGCAACCCAACCAGCTTAGGATTCCAACTTTCGGGACTAGTTGGGGGCGAGCCACTCGCTGCTACTCCTAATCGGGCTCTGGACTGGGGCGAATCCGAGTAATCAGGGCCTTCGCCTCTTGTTGGCCTCGGACATTATCGAGTCCTGTATAGTACCTATATCGGTGCCAATCTCCTCGCGCATCCCCTCCAGAGTTTTCTTCAGCGAGCGCGGTACTTTACTCGGCATGTCCAACTTGAGTAGTACGGTCACAGAGCCCCTGCCGCGGCGCCCCCTGCCTCCGGGGAGTCCACGACCAGGGATGCTCAATGTCTCACCCGGATTCGAGCCTGCTGGAACCTTGATTGAAAGGTCGCTCCCATCAATGTGCGGAATCTCAATCTTTGTCCCTAGGACCAAATCGACGAACCCTACGGGCAGTGCCATCAGGAGATCGGGGCCATCTCTCTCAAACCAAGGGTGTTCTTCGACCTCTATCTGGATGTACAAATCACCGCTCTCCCCTCTATTGCCCCTAGCTGCCTCACCGTGACCTCTCATTCTGAGTCTAGTCCCGGTAGTAACACCCGGAGGCACGGTAAACTGAACCTGCTTAGCTTGTCTGGCTCGCCCCTGTCCCTCACAGGACGGGCAGGGGTCGCTCACTATCCGTCCCTCCCCACTACATGAAGAGCAGTCGGTGACAACCTGTTTGGTGAAGAAGCCGGCCTTCTCTATCCTCTGGATTCTGCCTCGGCCATCGCAGGTCGGACACTCCCTCACTCCGTCTGCACTCTCGGAACCAGTCCCGTAGCACTTCTCGCATGATTTCAGAACGTCTATCTCGATGTCGTCCTCGTAGCCATCCATTACGGCTTGAAATGGCACTTCGTGATTCAAAAGCAGGTCCCTGCCTCTGCTTCTACGTTGGCTCCTCCCTCCGCTGAAAATCTGGCTGAAGATACTCTCGAAACCGCCTCCGAACAAATCGTCTATACTGATATTGACTCCTTGGAATCCGCTTGGACCGAACGGGGAGCCGCCTGGTTGTTCATGACCAAAGGTGTCGTACTTCCTCCTCTCGCTGGGGTCGAACAGTACTGCATAGGCCTCCTGGACCTCCTTGAACCTCTTCTCCGATTCGGGGTCGTCTGGGTTCTTGTCAGGGTGGTGCTTACGAGCTAGTGATCTGAATGCTCGCTTGATTTCTGAACCGGTGGCATCTCTGGCCACACCTAAGACTTCGTAGTAGTCCCTCTTACCTACCATAGCCCTCGCCTGTGCGAGGCTCTTGACCGACTGTTTTCAACCCCACCCTCAAGTCAAGAACTCTCCGCATGATGTGCAGTACTGGGTTCCAGAGTTGTTGAGAGCGTCACAGGCTGTGCAGGAAATGACCGAACGAGCCAAGGAGGATGCTTCTGCAGTCGACCACTGGTCATCCGATGATGCCTTAGATGAGGTTCTCTTGCTGGACTTCGAGGCTTTGCGGGCTATCCTGCGCTCTGCTGAAACATCGAGTCGTCTGTTAATCGCCCCTGATATCCTAGAGAACGCTCCCGGACCTTTTGACTCAGCTATTGCGTCCTCGTCGACCATGGTGCTGATTCCTGTGATTGCAGGCTGAGGTGACTCGATGTCCTCGCCAATGTCCTCTTCGGAGCGTTCGGTGTTAAGGGAGCCTACGGTCCCAGACTTCAGCGCTTGGGCCTTCAGGGCCTTACGACCGGTCGGGGGGGCATTCACCTTGACTTCCATGCGCTGAATCGCGGCTTCACCCTTGTCCCACAAACCCCTGTCCTCGCGCGAGTACGTCTTGGACAGTTTGCGAATCGCCCTAGACCTGTGAAACTCGTGATCCTCCACCTTACGGTACCTCATGAACATCACAACTCCTGCCAAAAGGGCGGCAGCGTGAATCGAATACCTCAGAGAGGCGTCCTGAGAGATGACTTCCTCAAGAGCGTCGGAGCCGTACCGAAGAGCCACCACACATAGAGAAGGGGCGAGGAGAAGGGCGGCTCCCAGCATAGGTGAGCGTTGAGCCATGACTCAGGCCCATTCCCACATCGTTTGAATCATTCGTGTTCTCGGAAGCGGTTGGGTGCAGAGAACTCATGGCCAGAGACGCGCACGAAGGCTCGTGTCTCCTCTGATTAGCGTCTCTACGGTCGTGCAGCCGCATGAGGACCCGAAGCTAGTTGTGAACGCTGTCCAAGGGATGTTTCCCGATTGGAACCCGGACAGGACGCCCACGAATTCGTCCTTCCCCAATGAGCGGGGGGCAGAGATGGTGGCTGGATCATCCGAATCCCTGGACACGCTGCTCAAAGCAATCAGGAAGCAAAGAATCCTAGATACTGCTCTAGACGCAATGACTCTGGAATTGGACGGTGGTTCGACGGGCTTCTCCCTGTCCCGCCAAGCTGCTCTCACGGGAAAGGTATCGTTCGTCATAGAAGATAGGGCGATGGGAGGTGAGATGAGAATCGGCCTGACTGGAGAGGATCTCGCGGGCTGGCTGGAGAAGCAGACCTGGCACACCGGTCGTGATTCGCTTCCGCGCAGTGTCGGCGACGGATTGGCTATGGATGGCGACGGCGAGCCTGTAGAGTGGTTTGACCGAAAGGGAAGGCGGACGATCGGCGAGGACTAAGTTCGGGGAATACCCTCGCGCTTCCACCTTTCGATGATTGGCAGGTCGGCAGGCAACCACTTGACATCCAGCAGTTCGTCCACCGAAAGCCATCTGGCCTCATCATGCTCGGTCAGCCTTATCGAGGCCGGTTCAATGACTCCACAGTCCCATATCTGCAGATTAACTGACCTGTCATCATATTCGTGGCTAATCTTCTCGACCATGAATTTCGGCTGCGTGGAGACTCCGATCTCTTCGATGAGTTCCCTAATCAGCGCCGAGTCTGGCTTCTCGTCTGCTTCGATCTTCCCTCCTGGGAACTCCCACCAACCCGCCCAAGCGTCGCCCTGCGGTCGTCTGCAGGCCAGTATCCTGCCCTCAGGATTGAACAGCAGTCCGCCAACGACCTCGTAGGTCGGCCTGCAAACGAGACAAGTCGCAATCCGCCTGACTGCTTCTACTTGGACATCCAG
>JAAZXI010000044.1 GCA_014240285.1 Methanobacteriota archaeon | reverse complement strand
CTGTTCTGATGGCATCGATATCATTCGGCCCGGGGTGCCATGAGTAATCGACGACTATGGCAACAGTGGCCATTCCGTCTGCCCCAGTAATCGAGGTCGTCGAAACCGATGTCCTCTCGCCGGAAATAATTCTCTGCAGCCTGTCGTCCATCCCATTGGAGTCCAAATCGTACCAGTATCCGAACCACCATCCGGGGTCTTCAACAGGCCAGCCTGAATTGGCAGGGGGGAAGCCGGGAGAACGGTCCTTCTCAGGACACACCTCGCCTCCGCACATCAAGGGGGAGGGAAGCCCGGGGCCAGATAGTGCAGCAACCTCGACACTCTCTTCCATCTCTTCTGGAAGGTTGGCCAAGGCGCCGGCCCCCATGGAGAAGTCCATCATGAGAAGCAGTAAGACTACTATCAGAGACAGTCTCTGTTGCGTGCTTCGACTCATGGCTCTCCAAGAGAGCCAATCTCGGGCGGGGTATAATTCCAACCTGTCTCGGTTCGTCTGAGACATCGGTTCAAGGCCACTTGACATGACTGCCGGAAACGGTACAGCGGATACGGCAGGTTTCTCCCTTAATTTCAGTAATCATTTCGCCATCACAGACCGGGCAGATGGTATGCTCCGAGAGCTCTTCCAGCCAAGCTCTCCTTGTCTCCAATTCGTCGCCCTCCTCACGCAACCTCATCAATATCCTCGCAGCCCCGCCGTCAAGCGGTTTGCCGGCTGTGAACCAAGGATCATCATCAAGACTCCCCATGCGTTCCCTGGCCTGTGTTCGGAGTGCTAGGGCGCGCTCCGAACCGGTAGCCGAATCTTGCGTTGAATCGAGTGAGCTGGGTGCCCCTTGAGCAATCGGTCTGGCGAGCAGGTAGGCTAGGAAGAATCCCCCGACATGAGCCATGTGAGCGACGTTCGACTCACCTATGGTGCCTGATTGCAGGCCGTACATCTGCCAGACCTCAAGGCCAAGCCTGATGAACACGATGAGCCAGACCGGCCAGGCGCGGATGAAGAACAGCAAGGGAAACTCAACTTTGTCCTCCGGCCAGCATGCCATGTAAGCTCCCAACAGTCCGAAAGCAGCCCCACTGGCGCCGATGGCGGGGGACAACGAATCGGGATGCGACAGGACCCAAGCCAGATTGCCTCCGATGAAGCCGAGGAAGTACACTGCGAGCCATCTCCGCCCGCCCAGCCGCTGCTCTAGGGGGATTCCGACCAGTGCGATTACCAGTATGTTGCTCAGTACGTGAATCCAGTCTGCATGAAGCCACGCTGCAGACAGCATCCGGTAGGATTCTACAGGATCTCCCATGACACCGGGTTTGATGCCGAGCAGGTCAATCATCCACGAGAACTGCATCGGTACTCCGTAGAGTGTAGAATATGCGAACTGGACGAACGCCACGAGCATCAAGGAGAGCACAGTGGCGAGAGCCAGACTGGTCTCCCCTCTGGATGCTGATACGTACGGCCCCGTGGCCAACGCCACCATTACCCCAAGCACCAGCAGGTCAACGCCGGCCAAGTCAGTCCACTCGACGCCCATATAGCCCATTCCTAGCCGTGAGGCCCGAGCGCATAGCCGCTTCGTTGGCCGACGGAATTACTCAAACGATAGCCCACCCTCGGAATCACGTGGAACAAGGCATCTTGATGCAGGCCGCGGGCATCGAAGTGCACCGCGGCCCCCGAGTAGTCCTGAAAGACGTCGATTTCCACCTAGGACGAGGAGAGGTGGTGGCTCTTGCGGGGGCCAACGGTTCAGGCAAGACCACACTCCTCGAGACCTGTGCCGGAATACTGCCTCTATCTTCTGGAAGCGTCACTTGGCGCACGGATGGCGATGAGGAGAGGATTGTACGCGATTCAGATGGACGCAGGAACGAACCTCCTCCGATGGGCCTGACTCTGCAGAGAGACGGGATGTGCGGCGAAGAGACTGCCGAGGAGAGGTTACTGATATCGCTCAGCGTATCCGGTCGGAGTCCCGACCAGAAAGCTATCTCGCAGATGCTTTCAGAGTGGGGGTTAGAGCATCGGCGCGCAGACCGTGTCTCCCAACTCTCCGGAGGCCAGCGCCGCCGTCTAGCAGTTCTATGTGGACTCGCCCCCGCGGTCCTCAGCGCGGACTCTAGAATCGTATTGCTGGATGAACCATCGGAAGGACTTGATGAGTCAGGCAGAGCCCTTCTAGCAGGTTGGCTGCGAGCACTGGCTCGAGATGGTCACAGCGTTCTGATAGCTACGCACGACGAGGGTGTGGTCAGATGCGCAGACAGAGTAGTTAGGGTCAGTAATGGCCACCTCGAAGAATCTAATGGCTCTTCTGAGGGCGAGCCTACGCTGCTGCCCGAGCCCAGCCAATCTGTTGAACCTAGCACGCACGGCTCGTTGATACGCTGGGCCATCAGGATGGAGATGCGCAATCCCGTAGACACGACAGGCCGAGCAACTCCCGCATTTGTCGCCCTGCTCCTTGCATACGCACTGGTGGGGGAGATTGACTTGGGTCATGCGGGCAGCGATCTACTCGCAGCACTCGTACTAGTTCCCGCCTTCATCACAGTCGTGGTCTCTCCAGCTCTAGTCCGACGCCTCGCCGAAGCAGACTGCGGGCGATGGTGGAATGCAGTACTCGGACCGGCTGCAAGACCCACCTACTCGTTAATCGGCGCCTCTATCCTTCTGCCCCTACCTCTGACTTACCTGTCTTGGTTCGTCCTCGCTGGCCCCTCTGATAGTACCTCTGAATCGGAGGTTCTGTGCTGGCTTTGGCTTCCGGCAGTGATCATGATCGATGTCGCGGTAGCCGCTTCCGCTCTGCATCTTCTGGTGGCCGACCTCCGCCGAGCCAGCGCGGCAGCCGCATCGCTGCTCCTGCTGGTTCTGGTCTGGCCGTTCCTGCAACTTACCGACGCCCTGTCAGTCATCATGACCGATGGCATGTCCTTCGGACTAGGGATGGGTGACCCACTGGTGTCTTGCATCATAGCTAGCCTAATCTCCATCCTAGTATGGGCGGTTGCAATTTATCTGCCAGACGCATGAAGACTAGCATTGATGACGAGTGGCAGTCTCGGCGTGCCATGCCATCAGTCAGAGCTACCGGGGCGGTGCTCACTGCGCTGGGCCTGACTGGAGCCGCTGCGACCTTGCTGTTCGGTCTGCTCTGGGCGCCTTCGGTCGATCCCGAGGCATGGAATGCCCCTGAAGCATATCGAATCCTGTTCTGGCATGTACCGTTTGCATGGTCATCATTCCTAGCATTCTGTGTCCTGTTCATCGGCTCAGTGGCTTGGTACTCCCGCCGCTCAGAGTTCGGATGGAGACTCATCTGCACCGGCTCCGACCTCGGGTTGCTGTTTGGCCTCGGAGTGGTGATATCCGGGCCAATCTGGGGCTCCGCAGAATGGGGAGTCCCGTGGGACTGGGGTGATTTGAGATTGAACACCTACGGGCTACTCACCGCCGTAGCCATGTTCCTCGTCCTCGCTCGCAACTCGCAGCCCGAGGGTCACGACACCCGGGACACCATCGCTTCAGTCGGCCTGTTCGGATTCGCACTGGTTCCGATTACCGCACTAGCGACCACTTGGTATCAGGAACGCCATCCTGGAATCATAATCGTGGAGAGCGAGGAGGCAGGACTCGCTCCCGAGATCCTGACGGTCCTGCTGCTCGGTTTTGCATCGTTCTTCATATTGTTCGCCGGCTTCGCTCTGCTCAGCGACACCCTGCATCAGATGGAGTCAAGACTGAGTCAACTGCAGCGCCGGCTAGACAAGGAGGTGGTACGCTGACCGGGATGACTGAACTCGCTGTAGCGTATCTTGCCTTCATCGGGCTGATAGGCGCCTATGTCTACCGACTGATGAGCAGATTGGCCGATGTTGATAGTCGTCTGGAAGCCGCTGAAAACACCCTCTCATCGAATGAAAACGAATGATTTAGGGTATTTTTCCCTTCGGGAACCCTTGAAACGGGGCGGTCGAGCGGGAGTAGGGAGAACCATGTCATCCGGAGCCTTCTGTATCGCCTGTGGAGCACCACCTCCGCTGACTTCCGAGAGGATGTGCGAGGACTGCCTGAGGCAGCGAACCACGCTGTCGAAGATTCCAGAGAGGATTCAGCAATTTCGCTGCGCTAAGTGCGACTCGTTCGAAGTAAGGGGCCGTTGGTCCGAGATGGATCCGGACGCTGTCGCCGATCTGCGTATCCGTGAGAATCTCGTCACTGAGGAGCGGGCCAAGCAGGTAGAAGTGGAATTCTCCGTGCAATTCATAGACGACAGGACCAGCCGCCTTCACATCGAGATCTCTGGTGGCATTGAGGGCCATGGCTTCGAGGACCGGCACGAGGTATTGTTGCAGACCAGCAACGCCGTTTGCCCTGCCTGCGCACGCAAGGCCGGCTCGTACTTTGAGGCTACGGTACAACTCCGCTCCGCCGGCCGGCGCTTGGATGACATCGAGTTGAAGAAACTCAGGAAAACACTCGATGACATGCTTGAGAACATGGAACCCAACTCCATGTTCTTCGTCACCAAGGAGGGCCCGGTGACCGGAGGATGGGACCTCCAACTGGGCTCCAAGGCGATGGCCAAGAACTGGGGGAGGAGACTCGTGAGGAGCTTCGGAGGCACCATCAAGGAGACATCGACAGTGGTCGGCTCGAACGATGGAATCGACGTGACCAGACTGACACTCAGTTATCGCAAGCCGGCGTACGGACTTCGCGATGTGATTCGATTCAGGAAGCAGTTGTGGCTGGTCGATGGCTGGCAGAAGGATGGGCCCAGCCTGCGCAGGATGGACAGATTTGAGCGAACTGGAGTTAGCTGGAGAGATATGGAGAAGTCGACAGTGGTCTGCCCCATCGCGGAGCAGCACCTTGTCGAGGTGATGAACCGCGATAGCTCTGCTGCCGAAGTGATGGATCCCTCCGACTACAGGATGGTGACGGTGGCACTGCCTTACGATGACGATACACAATCCTCTCGCCTGCGCATCGGATTCATAGATGGAGCATGGCTGGCGTTACCAGGAGCATCAGGAGAATAGTAGCATGGCCGAGTCTGATATGTCCTCTCTGCTTTCCAAGCTCGATACCGGCGACATGGCCGGATTCACCCGCCGCTTCGTGGACGACCTTGAAGCGGCAATGGCCAGAGAGATAGGCATCGAGGCCGACTCAGACTGGAGCGGGATTATCTGCCTAGGAATGGGTGGTTCGGGCGCCAGCGGGCAATTCCTCAAGTCGTTGGCTGATGCCGAAGGAGGTCTTCCTTTCGCAGTCTGGAACGACTACGGGCTGCCAACCTGGTGGGGCCCTGATTGGCTGGTCCTCGCAACTTCCTACTCAGGCGACACAGAGGAGACCCTCGACGGAGTTCGCGAGGCTCTTGAGTCCGGAGGGACCGTCATTGGAGTATCTTCAGGCGGGCAGCTGGCCGAGATGCTCGATGGAAGTGATGATTGTATCCTGCTCTCAGTACCTGGCGGTCAGGCACCTCGCTCGGCGTTCGGTCACATCTTTGGCACTCAGCTTGTTGCCTGCTGGGCCATGGGACTCCTACCTGCGCCCAGTGCTGACGAGATATCCGGTATGCTAGGCCGACTCAGAACCACTTCCTTGGGAGCCGACCTGATTGGAGGCGACGGGATGTCCGAGACGATGGCGAGATCCATCCAGGGCAGAGAAATCGGAATCATCTCTCCCGCTGAACTCGGCCCAGCTGGGTACCGCTTCTCCTGCCAGATCAACGAGAACTCCGACGGCTTCGCCAATTCCTCTGATGTTCCTGAGATGAACCACAATGAGATTGTCGCATGGGCGTCTGAGGGGGCTTCGCGCGCCCTCATAGTGCTCACGTCAGAGGAGATGCACCCGCGTACGCAAGCGCGCGTAGAATGGATGCTGGACAACATCGAGAGTGAGGTGGTCTGGCGAATCGAGTGTGAAGGGGAGAGCCTGCTGGAGCGACTTCTCTATGCGGCCCATGCCGCCGACTGGGTCTCAATTGCTCTTGCATTGGTCAACGGAACAAATCCCTCCGAGATGGCCGCGATAGACTCACTCAAGGCACATCTGGCCAGCATTCAGTAGAGCGGCCCTAGAACGAGCCTTGGATCAGGGTAGTCCAACAGGGCCTGCTGCCTGTCTTCAGGGGCAACCACTCCAGGGAGGTAGTGAGTCTGAGGCTCGATCAGAGAAAGCTGGAAGTGCAGGTGTGGCTCCCAGCCGCCATTCTCGTGCTTTTCTCCCATCCAACAGATTATCTCGCCCGCGGAGACTGGTTGGCCGACTCGTTTACCGGCAATCGAGGCCGCATCGAGGTGCCCGAATAGGGCCCAAAGCGGAACGCCGTCGAACAGGTGCTTGGTAATCACCACATTACCATAATCGCCGTCGGCGGGATTGTAGCCGAAATGTGAGATTTCTCCGTCAGCGAAAGCCATACACGGCGTGCCTACAGGTGCACCGATATCGATTCCTACGTGGAGGAAACGACCTCCCTCAAAGAGGTCGGTCGAATACATCCCGGGACGCAATTCATCGTATCGTCCGATGTCATACTCGTATTTCGAGGGCGAGTCATCGCCCGATGTGAAGTCCCGCACTTCGTATTCATCAGGCAGGTGTACGACCGGTTGGAACTCATGTGAATCCCAGTCAATCATGAACTGCCGAGGCAACCTGAGGCCATTACTACTCCTCTTCGGCACTACCGGTATTTTCTGGTATTCTGGCTGTTCCCTCGACCGGATTACCGCTCTCGAGTTTTCTTGCAGAACTATCGGCTACTCTCAGGCCTTCAAGACGTCTGCCTGCGGGAATTACTCTGCGGTCGTAAGATCCTACTGCGGCGTTGTAGGCATTCACTGCGGTGTTTAACCCTCTTCCCATTTTTGAAAGATCCTCACCGAACTTTGCCGACCGCTCATAGAATTCGCGCGCGACTTGTTGAATTTCTTGGGCGTTTTCAGCCATCGATTGTTGCTGCCAGTAGACGCTTACCGTTCTCAATAGGCCGAGGAGTTCTACAGGGGTTGTGATAAGGACACGTTTGCGAAATGCATACTCTTGTAATGAGGAATCTATCTCGAATGCCGCTGCGAGTATTGGCGGTGCAGGGATATACATCACTGTGAAGTCAGAGCCTCCAGTCAGACTTGGGTAATCGCGCTTTACCAGGGCATCGATGTGCCCCTTCACAGCCTTAGCATGTTCCTGCATCTTCTTCTTGCGGACATCCGGATCCTCAAGATCCAGTCCATCCCAATATGCAGCAAGAGGTACCTTGGCATCGATAGGGATGTTACCTCCATCTGGTATCTTGGCAAGCATATCCACACGACCCCCACCTGCACCCGATGCCAGTGTCACCTCTATATCGAAATCGCAGTGTTCAGTCATACCTGCCGATTCAGCTACATTACGCAGTGAGATTTGTCCCCAGTCGCCGCGCGATTTGCTGGATCCTCGTAATGCAGTGGAGAGTTTGACATTGGTGTCTCGAAGGTCTGTAGTCTGCCTCTGCAAATTTTCCACAGTTCTCTTGAGTCCCTGATAGGCACCCACCCTTTCCTTCTCGAGCTTCTTGGTCGTTTCGTCTAGGCTAGTAAGAGAATCCGTCATGGGTTTGAATATCTCGTCAAGCTCCTTCTTTCTGGCAACATGGTCCTTGTCCGCAGCGATCTGCACTTTACCGAGCCTCTCCTCTGCCAATATCAGAAAGTCCTCTGAATTCTTCCTCCCTATGTCTGTGACCAGATTCTGAATCTCTGCCCTGACCTTCTCCTCATTCGTTGCAGCAGCCTCCTCCTTCGCGAGGAGCCTCTCCTCCGAACGGATGACTTCACCGCCCATTCTCTGCTTGGCTAACATCCATCCGATGCCACCCCCCACAATTAGGCCGAGTATGATATACGCTAGCCCCACTGCTTCCATGTCTGACCATTATACTCGGGAGTACTTGAACTCTACAGGACCGATAATGGGACATTGAGAATATAGAATATATTTTCTTAGGTGTTCGTAATCCCATGGCCATGAGAGTCCGGAGGCTCGCGATGCTGCTGTCGGGTTTGCTTCCGCACCCATGCGACGCCGTCGAGCTCGAGCAGTACACCACCGACGGCGACCTAGCGGCTCGCTGGCTAGCTGATATCGCCGCGTTCGACGACCTCACTGAGGGCTGCACCGTGGCAGACCTCGGTGCGGGAAACGGAGTCCTCGGATTGGGGGCACTTGCGATGGGCGCTGGAAGGGCGATACTAGTTGAGACCGACCAAGCGGCATGTGATGTCGCGAAATTAAACGCCGAATCGTTGGGGTTCGCTGAATCGATGGAGGTGATTCGGGCCACGCTCGGCTCGGACCCGGTTGACTTCGGCTCTGCTGATGTGGTAATCAGCAACCCGCCATGGGGTAGGCAGACCCCTAGGGCCGACCGTCCCTTCCTTGAGGCCATGATTGCCGCAGAGACTCCGGCCCA
>JAAZXI010000043.1 GCA_014240285.1 Methanobacteriota archaeon | reverse complement strand
CGCGGTAGGATAATCGGCAGAATCACGATGAACAGCACTAGGACATTACTCATGCTGCTGATACGGTCAGCCATAGCCTCCAATCGCATTGGGTGAATGCCGTTGGTTAGCCTGTCCAGCACGGAGTGTATCCCATCTTTCACTATGTGACCGCCATCGAACGGTATCATGGGAATCAGGTTGGCGAAGCCGAGCAGGAAGTTGATCCAGACCAGCCAGAACAAGAAGTCGAACAGCATCAGCATTCCGTCTGTGCCCAGAGCCGAGGCAATAGCACCATCACCTGCCTCAAGCATAGCGCGCTCTTCGAGCAGCATCGTCTGCCCGTCGTATTGTATTGGGACCCCAATCATCGCGAGAGGAGTGACCGCAGCGCCTAAGGCAGTCTGTCTCAGGTCGTACTCTCCACTCAGTATGCCGGAGTAGTAGTCTATTCCGGACGAACTAGATCGCAGGTTACTCACCCCTAGGAAGGCATCACCACGCTCGATGCCCAGTTCAGCCAGTAGAATCTCAGTATCTTCTACGCACAACGTATCGCCTTCGCACAATCCGATGTAGTACTGATAACGGTCCCCCAGAGTGACCACTAGGTCGCGCGCTGACCGTTCGCCCGACGAGTCTGGTTGAGAGAGAACAGTAAAAATCGCCTCGTCACCGGATGACAGAAAACCCATCTGATTAGAGAACTCGCTGTTGCCGGATATCCCAACCCCGTCTATCTGAGTGATAATCTCGTACGGGAGCAATCCTCCTTCCTCAGCTCCCTCCTCTGCAATGACCCCAGTGGCGTAGACTCCGGGGTGACTCGCAACCAGACCAGAGGCCGCCGCTGACAGCAAGATTAGAGCGACGTAAGTGGCGATGATGTTGATTGATGGGCCCGCGGCGTACAGACGCATCCTCTCTCGCCTTGGGGCACGGACCATCTCATGCATCTGCGGTTCTGCGAAGGCCCCAATCGGGATGGGCCCGGCTAGTAGGAGCCCGAAGCTGCGAACTCGCATACCGTGGGCACGCGCCTGGATGCCATGGCTATACTCGTGTATCACCAATGCGAAGACCAGGGCTAGCACCGGCCACCAGAATGGTACGAAACTGGTCACGCCCGGTATCAGCAGCAGATCACTGGCTGGCAGATACTCCTCAGGAGGGGCCATCGCGGTGTTGATCGCACCAATTAGGAGCAGAGCAACGACTCCGAGCATGGCCAACATACAGAGCCAGATTGAGAACTCCCCGAACGCCCTCCAGAATCTCCTGCTGCTGGAGATTCGCTCTAGGAACTGCTGCCCATGCATGGTCCTGACCATGAGCACGACTCCAAGCATCCTCGACACTCCATACCTGTCGAGGTGACCCTCATCCTCGAGGTACAGCAGGCCGATGTACCAGAGTCCTGTGACCACCACCCCCCACAGAGGCATGCCGATGAAATACAACAGGTAGAGCATCAGCAGCGGGAGCCAGTAATTTCTCCTTCGCTCACCCTCTTCCATAGTGCAAGGGGGGCATTTTCCCTCTTCAACCTGCGTCTCATGGTAGTAAGCGCCTTGAGATGGAGCGCCCTGCGATTACCATGACCAGAGACGCGGGGGAAGATGAGAGGAGCCTGAACAGGCGAATCGATTCACTTAGGCGCGAGCGCGATAGCGTCAAGAGACTGCTGGAGCAGGCCTCCATGGATGGAGTCAGGAAAAGTGTCGAGCGACTTAACAAGAGGCTTGACAGGTTGGATTCCGAACTCTCTGGCGAGAATGGAGCCTAGTTGACCGACTCGAGCACCGACTCGAGCCTCTGAGAACCCGTCGTCCCCGTGTCTATGGAGCGCGCCCCGTCTGAGCGACACACCAGTGCTAGGAAGCGGTGCAGAGGCATTCCATGAGACCAGTCCAAATGTGGTGTGCCGTTGCGGGTGAGTGATAGTTTCGGGATGCTCCTAGAGAGGTGTCGAAGCTTGCCGGTCAGGGACTCCACTTCGACACGCATGATGCGCCAACTGTCCCCCCTGACTCCCTTCAATCTGTACGCGTAGAGTGGTAACAGTCCACATCTCTCCCCAGTTGAGCGCAGTGCTTCGTATTGGGCCATCGTCCGTCCGGATAGATACTGCTTGGGAAACTTGGAGGACTTGACTTCGATGGGGAAGCACATGTCACCGCGCAAAACCAACAGATCGCCGGTGCCCTCGGAGCCGCTGCCGGGAGCCCTGACGACTAGGAATGGGCGTTGTACCACCTGCATGGCGCGGGCGCGCTCGATTTCACTGCAGGATCTGATAACCGCTCTTACACCTTTCAGCTCACCCGCAAGTACAGCGCGCAACTCCCGCTCGTAAACGCCGCCCACGCCACTATCGCATTCTCAGGGTTCTTGAGAACATTGGTCGAAGTCTCACTCGAACTTGCCCTTTCGGTATTCTCGCGTCCTGTCGACCCCTGGGAACCGGTCCTCGCTCTCGCGATAGACCGTCTTCATGTTGGTCAAGAAATTATTCTCATTGGTGACAATCAGAACCATATCGACCCCGGGATCGTCCCCCTCATCCATCCACTCGAGTATAATTTCCATTGTCATACGCGCGCCTTCTCTGTGTGGATAGGCGAAGACATCCATCCCGAGGGGAGGGGTCACCAGCGTCTCGCGAGGATTGAGCTTCTCTACGGCCTCGAACAATGATTCGTATGACTTCTTCAGCAGTTCGCGCCTGAGGTTGTCCTGCGTCGGCCTCCTACAATCGGGGCCGACCACATGCACTAGGTGCTTGGCAGAGAGGTTGAACGCCGGGGTGGTTACGGCCTCACCGACGCTGCAGGGCTGCAGGTTGAATTTTCGACGTTCTCTGGCGATTCCTGCACAGAACTCCCTTAGATCAGGCCCTGCGGCCCGTTGCATAATCTCATCGAGACCTTCGCGCCCAGCCAGCCTGTTGTTGGCTGGGACGACCATGACATCACCCTCTACAAGAGGCAGATTACCGAATAAGACGCGGACCTGCCCATGTTGGCATTCGCGTACTATCACTACCTCGGCCATACGCCCCCAAGGGGGGGCCATAGGATATCTATTCATCGGGGAACTCCTCAGTCCTTCACGAACTAGGCAACCTTGATTCGCGATGGCTGGTTAGGTGCCCCCATGTCTGTCGGATATGTTCTGATCAACGTCGAACCCGGCTCGGAGTCCAACGTGTGTGATGCTGCGGCTAGCCTCGATTGCGTCACAGACTCCAACCTGCTCTTCGGCGACTACGACCTGATAGTCAAGGTCGAGGGCGACAACATGGGCGACATTGCCCGAAATGTCGTCGAATCCATTAGATCGATTCCTGGAGTCGTGAATACCAAGACTCTGGCTTGCGCAGAAATGTGAGATTTCGACCTTCCCGGTATTTTGAAAACCCCTGAATTGACGCGCAGTATAGCGTTTTTCCTCCCATAACTTCATTATCCTTTTTGAAAGCGCGCGGAGCGGAGGAATTGCTTAATGTCTGGAAAAAAATACTTCGTACTGATGGAAGGCGGTAGCGACACCACGCAGGTGTTCGTTAGCAAGCAGCCACGCGGTGCAGCCCTAAAGGCGGCCACGCGAGGACACACTGACATAGAGCTGAGGGAGCGCGGGACCAACAAGGTCCATTGCTTCAGCGGTTGGACTGAGATGGTGAACAAGCCCAAGAACGGGCCTGCATGGTTACCAGCCAAGATTAAGAAGGCGAACGTCAAGAAGAGTGGAACAAAGCGCGTTTAGGCGCTTTGTGATCTCTCTTGATCGCCGGTACGGATTTTCCCTCTCGTGGAGAGCGGAGCCTCTCTCATTCTGGAATCCCCCTTGGATTCAGTCGGAGCGGAGTCTGCGCGTCAGCATGGCCAGAGGATCGTAGAACTCAGTCACCACCCGCTCCTTGAGAGGAATGATTGCGTTGTCGGTGATGTTGATTCCCGCAGGACACACCTCGGTGCAGCACTTCGTGATGTTGCAGTAGCCGATGCCGAAGTCTTCTTTGATCTCGGGTATGCGACTCTCGGTGTCCAACGGGTGCATCTCGAGGCCGGCCAAGCGGACGAAGAAGCGGGGGCCGGCGAACTCGTCAAACTTCTGATGTTCGCGAAGCACGTGGCAGGTATTGACACAGAGCATGCATTCGATGCACGAGCGGAACTCCTGCAGCCGGTTAGCCTCCTCTTGATGGAATTCCCAGTCAGCCTCCTCAGGACCGTTGATTGGAGTGATTCTGCGGTCCATGTCATAGGCCCATGAGGTGTCGGTCACGAGGTCCTTGGTTAGGGGGAATGCTTGCATGGGTTTGATCAGCACCGGTTCACCCTCAGGGGTCTCTTCGAGGACGTCCTCCATCCTAGTCATACACATCAGCTTCGGCTTGCCGTTGACCTCAGCGCTGCACGAGCCGCACTTCCCGGCCTTGCAGTTCCAGCGACACGATAGATCAGGGGCCTGCTCAGCTTGGATCCTGTGGATCACATCGAGGACCACCATCCCCTCATCGAGCTCGACGGTGTAGTCGATCATACGGCCGAACGGTTCACCGTCGTCATCGGGCTCTCCCCTGAAAACCCTGAATGTCACCTCACCCATCATGACCCCTCCTCGTGCAGGTCATCTGCATCTAACAGTGACTTCAGATCATCCGGAATCTCTGGGTAGGAGGCGTAGCTGATATCCATAGAGTCGCCATCCCCCATTGAGATGACACTTGTTACCTTGCCCCAGTGGGAGTGGTCGGTTTCGGGAAAATCGTCTCTGGTGTGCGCACCACGACTCTCCTCTCGTCTGAGTGCTGCCAGTGCGCACATGCGACTGACATCGATCATCGCGCTGAGCTCGAGGGCCTGGTGCCAACCGGGATTGTACGTTCTCCCGCCTCCAGGAGAAGTGATGGAAGCGCGAATCGCTATCCAGTCTAAATCAGCCAGTGCCTCTAGGAGTAAAACCCTCGTTCTGATAATCCCGGCCTTGTTCTGCATCATCTCGCGCAGATCGCTCACCACCTTCGCCGGGTTCTCTCCTCCTTTACGTCTCAGTGGCGCGAGCGTCTCAGATACGACCTCGTCGACCTCGGACTGGTCTATGCCAGCGAAGTAACTCATCTCCTTGGCCGCTTCGGCGGCCTGCACGCCAGCAATCTTGCCGAACACAATCAGGTCTGAAAGAGAGTTGCCGCCAAGACGGTTGGCTCCGTGTAGACCCGTCGCAACCTCACCGGCCGCGTACAGCCCCGGCACAGAAGTCTCCTGGGTGTATGGATCGACCTTGACCCCCCCCATCACGTAGTGAGCGGTCGGGCCGACCTCCATCGGTTGCTTGGTGATGTCCACGGCAGCGAGTTCCTTGAACTGGTGATACATGCCGGGGAGCTTCTTCTTGATCTCATCTTCGTCTCTCCACGAGATATCTAGGTAGGCGCCTCCATGCTCTGAGGCCCTCCCCGCCCCCCGCTCGCTATTGATCGCCCTAGCGACCACATCTCGTGTTAGCAACTCAGGTGGGCGTCGCTTGGTGGCGAGCTTGCCCGAAATAACCTCGTCTACCCAGCTGAGCGCTTCTTCTTCAGTGTCGGCGAACTCGTCGGCGTACATCTCAGGAACGTAGTCGAACATGAAGCGATTACCCTCAGAGTTGCGCAATGTTCCGCCTTCTCCACGCACTCCTTCGGTCACTAGGATGCCCTTCACCGAGGGTGGCCAAATCATCCCAGTAGGGTGGAACTGCACGAACTCCATGTCGCCCATCTGGGCTCCGGCCCAGTAGGCGAGGGCATGTCCCTCGCCGGTGTACTCCCACGAGCCCGAGCAGACCTCCCAGCAGCGCGTGATGCCACCTGTGGCCAGTACTATCGTCTTGGCCTTGAAGACGTGCAACGAACCGTCGTTTCGATCGTAGGCGAAGCATCCCGAGATGCGCCCGTCGGCTTGGAACAGCCTGCGCACGGTGAATTCCATGAACACGTCCATGCCCATATGAACTCCCTTCTGTTGTAGGGTGCGAATGAGCTCGAGACCAGTGGCATCGCCGATGTGGGCCAGTCTCGGGTAGGTGTGGCCCCCGAAGTTGCGCTGGCTAGTCAGCCCCTTCGGTGTCCGGTCAAAGACGGCACCCCACTGCTCGAGCTCACGGATTCTATCAGGCGCCTGCTGGGCGTGGATTTGCGCCATCCTCCAGTCTCCGAGGTACTTACCTCCCTTCATAGTGTCACGGAAGTGGGTCTGCCATGAGTCCCGGTGGTCCTTGTTTGCGAGGGCTGCGGCGGCGCCGCCCTCGGCCATCACCGTGTGTGCCTTGCCCAGCATCGACTTACAGATCATCGCCACGCTTACTCCAGCAGCGCTGGCTTCGATGGCGGCGCGCAGCCCAGCACCACCCGCACCGATGATGACGACATCATGCTCATGCATCACAACATCCTCCATCACACACCACCCCACAGTATGATATCGGCCCACCAGCCCATGGTGCAGGCGTAGATGTAGAAGTCAGCGAACATGACGATGAACAGAGAGTAGAGAGCCCAATCCTTGTGGTGCTCGTTGAACCACGTCGAAATTCCCCACATCCGGTATCTCAGTGTGGGCTTGGAATCTTTCATCCAGATATCAGTCCCTCCTCCTACTAGGTGACGGAAGGCATGGCAGCCGAAGGTGTAGCCGGCTAGGGCGATTACGTTGATAGTCAGCACTAGGGAACCTACTGAGGCACCGTAGGAGTGAGCGTGGCTCACGGGATCGTGGAAGTTGACTGACATCCAGACATCGTATGACAGGAGTGGGAGGTAAGCCAATGCGGCATACAGGAAGTAGCGATGCAGATTCTGAACCACCAACAAACCAGTCTCACCACTGTACTCGTCCCATGGCTTGGAGACCGCGCATCCGGTGGGCTGCTGCATGAAGGCGCGGTAGTACGCCTTGCGGTAGTAGTAGCACGTGCCCCTGAAGCCGGCGGGAAAGATTAGGATGAACATCGCTGGTGACATCCACCACAGTTGCTTGGGTATCCAAGAGGTCTCATCCGGGCGTATCAACGGGCTGAACAGCGGGCTCAGGACGTGGCTGCCCTTGCTCTCGATGGCCATGGTCTGGTTACCCGCACTCCTGCCGAACTCTTCGAAAATCCAGAAGTCGGCCTCCATGAAGCCTCGCCATGTTGCATACACAATCATAATCCCGAGGTATGCGGCCATCGCCGTCGGCCCCTTCCACCAATCATCGACTCGGTCGGTGGCACCGAATCCCTTCTTCATTGGGAGCGGGAGTTTGATGCCCTCACTCATAGTTCTCCCTGATGTCCGCATCGCGCAGTCCTAGCCCCATAAGGGATTGCATGAGCCCCTATGGGACTCAACCGATGGTGCAAGGTTCAAGGCGTACAGCCCCAATCGTCAGACATGTTCGGAGGCGACATCGAGACATCGATCTGTCTGAAATGTGGGCATATGCCCGGTGCGTGGCTGCCAGGATTGCCTTGCCCTGAGTGTGGCGAACCTATGCTCTAAGCGAGGCCCGCGTAGTCAGCATCAGCTTCTTCGATATGGACCTCGTCTACGTCCATCTGGGCCAGTTGCAACTTGCCGGACAGTTCGTCATTGACAGCATGCCAGTATGAGTAAGCCTCGATGACCCATATGCCTGACTCACGGGTGCCGTTACCGCTCCCCTTGACACCTCCGAACGGAAGGTGAGCCTCAGCACCTGTGGTGGAATTGTTGATACCAGTCATGCCAGCCTTGATTCCACTCTTGAATCGGTACGCCTCGAGCCGGTCGTTTGTGTAGCAGGCGCTCGACAGTCCGTAGGGGGAGGCGTTGGCGAGATGGAGGGCGTGGTCGAAATCTGTCGCTTTCACTACAGTTACTGCTGGCCCAAAAATCTCCTCGTGGAAGCACTCCATGTCCTCGGTGACATCAGCGTAGACGTGAGGCCACATGTAGGCGCCCTCGGAGGCCTCGCCGACGAAGTTGGTAGGTTTGTTGTCATCGGTGATCATGCCCTCGCCCCAGAGCTTGGTGGCCCCGCTCGACTCGCACATCCCGAGGTCCCTCAGGAAGTCCTTGGCGTACCTCTCAGAGAGCATCGGGCCGTACAGCACGTCGTCGTGACGCATCGAGTCACCGATTCTAGTTGATTCGACCTTGGTCATGAACTTCGACATGAACTCGTCGTAGATATCTTCGTGAATAATCAGGTTGCCGAGGCTCGTGCAGCGCTGGCCTGCGGTCCCGAAGCCGGACCAGTAGGCCCCCTCGACGGCGTTGTCTAGGTTGGCAGAGGGCATCACCACGAGCGGATTCTTGCCCCCCAGTTCGAGCGAACACGAGACTAAGTTGCGCCCACAAATCTCTCCAATCATCTTGCCGACCGCTGTCGAACCGGTGAAACTGATCTTGTTGATCAGTCCCTCATCGACCGCGTCGACGAGGTGCTGACCTGCTCCACTGCCCTTGCCGTGGATGAGGTTGATGACACCGTCAGGCAGACCAGCCTCGTGCATAATCCGAGTCAGCATGAATGAGAGCAGCGGAGAGTCCTGCGGTGACTTCCAAACGCAGGTGTTGCCGCACATGATGGCAGGTATCATCTTCCAGAAAGGCACTGCTGCAGGGAAGTTGCAGGCGTTGATGATACCACAGACACCAAGTGGGCGGCGGTAGGTGAAGAGCTCCTTGTCAGGCAGCTCGGAGTTCACTGTCTGGCCGTACAGCCTGCGTCCCTCAGACTGGAAGAACAGGCAGGTGTCAATGGCCTCCTGGACCGAGCCGGCCGACTCTTTCAACGTCTTGCCGATTTCTCTTGTCTCTAATCGGACAATGTCATCCTTGTATTCCATCAAGAGTCGGCCCATGTTGCCGATAATCTGCCCGCGTGTGGGCGCGGGTGTGGCCGCCCATCCCGGGAACGCCGCTCGAGCGGCGTGAAGTGCGGTGTGGACATCATCCTTACCGGAGAGGGGGAACTCCCCTAGACAGTCGTCGATCCAAGCCGGATTGCGACTCTCGTAGGTACCGCCGTCCTTGGCCTCGGTCAACTGCCCATTGATGATGTTGTAACCACGAATCCTCGGGCTTCCATTCGGATTGTTGCCTTCCATCACTTCGAAACCTGTCTCAAGCACATGGGTCATGGCCCTCTCGAATCGCCCTTACGCCATGAATCCTACTCATCCGCCCTCCTCGTTCCGATAACCATTCTTGCCTTCGGGACACCTCATTGTTGGTAGGTTTAACTAGCCTCACAACCGAAGAGTGTCTGCTAGGAGCGTGCCGTTGTGTCAGAAGACTCGTCTGAATC
>JAAZXI010000042.1 GCA_014240285.1 Methanobacteriota archaeon | reverse complement strand
GAAGATACGCAACACAGGTGAAGATAGTCAAACAGGAATGTCCCGACGCGGATGACAGTGAGATAGTCGAGGAGTTCCGGCGCTACGAGGAGGAGTTCCTGATTCCTCCTGAGGACGCTCTGCGTTCGGTGGTCAGGAAGTTCCAGACCGCCGCCGGGATAGAGCTCACCAAGATTGCAGCTCCTGCTAAAATTGAGAAGAAGGTTGACCGGTTCTCCGAGCTCGACCCCGAGGACCGCAACGTCACCATCGAGGTCGCGGTGATTACCTACACACCACGCATCCAGATGGTCCGCGGTGAGGAGAGGCAGGTGGCCTTCGGTTGGATTGAGGACAATCCATGGGAGGGCGGCGACAATCGCGAGCGTTGGGACTTCAAGGACTGGGGTGAGCAGGGCGAGAATCTGGCCCCTGGCTCGGTGGTACGCCTGGAGGGCGCTTCGGTCAACGAGTGGAACGACAAACGCTCACTCAATATCAACCGGACAACCCGGGTCACCGTCCTCAGAGAGGGAGGTACTCCAGTGATGCAGGCGAGCAGTGAGCCCGTCGAAATCGCCACCGCTTCAGCGAACGAGGGCTATGTCAACCTCGTCGCGCGACTGATATCAGCCAAGCCGGATGTCATAGTCAAGCGCGACGGGAGCGGCGAGCTTGAGGTCGTCCGCGGTAGGCTCGGCGATTCTAGCGGCAGTATCGGCTTCCTGTCATGGGTCCCTCTGGAGCACGAGCCCGGAACTCTGCTCAAAATCGACGGCGCATCGATAAGGAAGTTCCGTGAGACCCCTGAAGTCAACATCGGCGATCGCACTATGATCGAGGTATACCACGATTCGGCATTCACCAGCATGGAAGACCTATCCAAGGCCAACAAGGTCTCTATCTCGGACCTGCGCAACGGCATGCGCGACATCGAGGTCACAGTGCAGGTAGAGTCTTGGATGCAGCGCTCATTCACTTCCGAGGACGGCACCGAGCGAGTGGTCCGCAGTGGTGACGTCATCGACCCGACCGGTCGCTGCCGTCTGACTGCGTGGTGTGAGATTGATCCCGGGGCCGGAGACTTCCTGCATCTGACCGGGGCGAGGGTGCAGTTCTGGCAAGGCTCACCCGATCTGGTCATCGACGAGGCCGCGCAGGTATCGAACCTGTCCGACGCTCCATGGGAGTCGATAGACCCAGAACATCACTGGGTCGACGTAGACCTCACCTCCATGCTAAGCGGCGGCTCGCGCCGCGGTATCCGGACCAGCGGGACGATAGTCGCAGTGCGTCCCGATTCAGGCATAGTCGAGCGCTGTCCCGAGTGCAGGCGCGTACTCAGGGACGGCGCCTGCGCAGAGCACGGCCCGCAGCGTGGCGAGGAAGACCTGAGACTCAGGTTCGTCATCGATGACGGGGTGTCGAATGCCTCCTTGCTGATGTCGAAGGACGCCTCCGAGGCGTTCCTCGGAGTCAATCAGGAATCTGTGAAGGAGCAGATCTCCAAGGAGGGTCGTGACGGCTTCGTAGCCTCGCTGCGCCAGCGCGTGCTCGCGCAGCGCCTCAGCATCAAGGGACGTTCTATAGTGGACGATCAGGGTGCGATGCTGCTCGCCGACGAGGCTGAGCAGGACCAGACATCCCCTGCTGATGCCGCCAATCAGGTTATGCAACGCTGGGGGGTGGTCCTGTGATTCAGGAGCCAGCACGACGCTTTACGCGTCAGAGCGCCGTGAGGCTGTTCGCGCAGGAGTACCGGGATGCCTCGCTGACCGAAGAGGGCTCCGGGGAGTACGACCCGTCATTCGTCATCACGAAGATAGGCGCCAAGATCAACCGCGTCCTAGTATGCGGGGTCATCGACCGCATGGAACGTCGTGAGAGTGACAGCGGCCCGAACTACTCTGGTCACATCAGAGACCCAACCGGCAGCTACCTGTTCAACGTGGCTTCGTTCCAACCAGAACTACATCCCGATTTTGAGGAGCTGATGGCGCGCTTCGAGAGCGGCGACCGCTTCCTTCTGGCACTCGTGGGCAAGGCGAGGTGGTTCGAGACGGAAGACGGTGGCATGTTCACCTCGCTGCGCGCGGAGGAGTTCACGATTATTGACAGAGAGTGCTACACTAATTGGCTGGTCGAGACCGCCGAGGCCACCCTGCGACGCATCGACGCTCACTCCGCTTCCATTGAGGCAGATCTGACTCCTGCCGCCCTCGAGGCGGGCGGGGTCCCGAGCGACCTCGTGGACGGGCTGATACTCGCTCGCGGGCACTATGGCGACTTCGACCCCGAGGACTACCGCGTCGGGGTCCTGCAGGCCCTCTCCATGGCGACCGGTAGGACCAACCTGATGGAGGAGCCGCCGCAACCTGCCACCCCGACTCTCGAGGAGACGGTCTCGCAGGCGCCGGAAAGCAGTGAGCCCGCAGTCGAGCCCGGAGATGCCATCGAGCTCATCATTGAGACGGTCCGCTCACGCGATACAGGGGAAGGTGTCGAGTACAACGATCTGGTGACTGCCCTCGTTCACGGCGGCCACTCACGAGAGTCCGCCGAGGATGCGATAGACCAAGCCCGCGACCAGGGCGAGGTGATGGAGCCGCGTTTTGGCTTCTTCCAGCTGGTGCCGGAGTGACTACTCTTCATTGGGCTCGGAGATTAGCGTCTCTGCGTACCGCATTCTCTCCTTGACTCGTTCCAGCGTCGCCGCCGAATCAATCTTCTGCCTAGGCCCATCGCCAATCTCAGCACCCTTGATCTCGGCGATGTTGGTGGCAACGCCAATCACTCGTCTACGCACCTCATCGTGCTCGAGCGGCCAGCCCCTACGCTCTACCAGTCTGATTAGGAGCGCTTCCTCATCACCACCCCATTTCCCTCCATGGCCTCTGAGGATTGTCCCGACCATCCTCTCGAGGTCCTCTACTCTGGCCCGGATGGTTAGCAAGGCACCTTGTACCGAAGGATCTGCCTTGTCGAGCTCGAGGACCAGTGCGTCACCGGCATCCTCGAGCACGGCATTGGGTGAAGGCGTCTCGAACTCCGCCTCCTCCTCGGTCACTACCGGGCCCTCAAGTTCGGTCACAACTGGTTCCAGCTCATCCTCTGCTTCAGACGGCTCGATATCCGATGCCCCGGGTATTCCTGTTCGCCACAGGCTGCGCTTGATTCTGCCCCATCCGTTGGCCTGACTGGTCAGGACACCCGCTACGTGCCCCATCAGCACGGTCCGATTCCCCGTCAGTGGTAACTCCAGTCTCTGACAAAGCTCGTGAAGCTCATCTCTCTCCATCTCTGCGAGGCGTTCAACAGTAAGTCTGCGTGAGTCGAAGTTCAGGTGCAGCCACAGTCTCTGACGCCTTTCCTTGTGAGAGCCTGATGACTTGATTCCGAATAGCTTCAGTACACCACCAATCTCCTTGTGCGGCATAGATTGAACGCCTTCCCAGGAAAGGTCGACATCACTGAGGATTTGATTTTGAATCAATCTAGCACGCAGCACTTCGACCGACCCACTCTTGCTCAGGCCAGCATCTTCGGCCCTCTTTCGCAACTCGACAAGACGCCCCCTGTACAGGGCATCAAGCAGCACTTTGTCAATCTCCAAAGCAGCACCCTCTCGACCCCTCGAGCATCCAATGGTCATATCGCTTACGCAGTACCACAGGTGCCGGGTAGGTGGTTGAGGGCGAAATGCATCTGGCCGCTACTCGACTAGGTCGATGTAGGCCGGGGCATCAATGTCAGTGTAGAAGTCCTTCGGAACCTCTCTGGATGCCTCTCTTACCAGAACATCCCAGTCCCGCAGCACCGAAATCGTAGCGTACTCGTAATTGGCATACCTGACAATGCGATCGAGACCAAGCGTCATGTGGCCGTTTTTGGAGATGATTTCCAGTCGGATTTCGATGCGCATGTCGTCATCGAGTACCTCCCCCTCTGTATCGTGGCACGACTGCTCGAGAGTGATGTCTTTGTGCTCCTCAGCCTGTTTCATCAGTGAGCGAACATGGCGATGTCTAACTAGGACCCCCGTCCGCTCCAGCATATCTGCGCTCAATCCTGATATTATCAGATCTTGGACTCGCCAAGAGGTGTTCCCCTCCGGCTCTGTAATTTGCTCCGAGATACTGATTGGAAACCTTCTTCTGGCTATCAGAATCACCAGGTCGGCGTACGGAAGAGGCAGGAAATGGACACCGCCCCGATCCTTGGGGTCAGGTAGGAGAGCGTGTCTGCGACTACTTATGTCAAGCTCGTCGTAGATGGGTCTTGAGGTGATGTAACCGTCAATCTCCTCGCTCTGCCTCAGCCCCTCCATCCATTCTACCAGATGAACTGGCTCACTCGGAGGTTCATCGAGGCCACTTATTGCAGCGAAAGCCACGGGCCCGAGAATCCTGAGACCCCTACGGGCCCTACGGAGCTGTCTGCGGACCATCTTGGAGTCGGACAGTATGATGGCTGACTTCGGCTGGTAGTCAATCTTGTTCTCAGAGACGAGGACAAGGTTAGGACGCCGGGGGGTTCTCGCCCCGACTACTTCACAACCGGCTGCCAGCATCTCCGCCTGTCTGCCGTGGAGTAGTCTAGCAGGCATTGCGACCATGTCAATTTCGCCGTCCCCAAGCAGCGTTAACCCCTCTGAGAAGCCGCTAATTGCACAACTGTCTATGGAGATTTCAGGAGCGTCCCCTGAGGCCGAAAGTATCGCAATGTGTTCGGATACAGGGCAGTCTGGTGAATCAATGGTAGCGAGTGTCAGTTCGTCCATCATCGTCCACCTCGGGGGAGGGGGCACGCATCGTGCCCGGCTGGTCGGCGCGCACTCCTGTTGATAAGGCGACCCCTACCAAGAAAGGTCGAATTACATGGTCTCAGTGGGCTCAATCAGCGCTGGGCTCGACAGACACAGAGATGCCGTCGAGGAAGCGCTCGAGGAATTCGTGCAACAGCGCATGGCCGGCTCCGAGGCCCCTGCGATGAAACTGGCTGGCGACATCCTATTGGCAGGTGGCAAGAGATACCGCCCAGTAATTTCCATTCTCGCCTATGAGGCAGCAGGCGGTGATGACGTCTCCGAGGTCATGAACCTAGCACTGGCGGGTGAGATAATCCACACTGCAACACTCGTCCACGATGACATCTACGATCAGTCGAAGGTCCGCCGCGGCAAGCCCACCTTGCACACCTCCAGCGGCCTGCCTCATGCCATCATAGCGGGGGACTACCTGTTCGCACTGGGTTTTGGCCTGGGGGGGCGTCACGATGATCGAGTGGTAGAGCGCGTGGCTGAAGCTTGCGGACGAATCGCAACTGGTGAGCTCCAACAGCTCGAACATATCGGAAACCTCGCCACCACTCCAGAGGACTACTATACCATCGTCGATGGTAAGACCGCGTTCCCCTTCGCTTCGGGATGCTGGGGTGCAGCGGTAATAGCAAAAGCTCCCGAGGCGACAATCACTGCGTTGGAGCTATTCGGCATGGAGTTCGGCAGGGCCTTCCAGATGGTCGATGACCTGCTGGACCTGACCGGGGAGCTCTCTATGGGCAAACCGAGAGGGACCGACGTCTACGACGGCAAGATGACGCTGCCTATCATCCACGCGCTGACCATGCTGCACGGAGTCGAGCGCGAGCAGCTGGCCGACGTGCTTCAGAACTTCAGCGACGAGCGGTGGGAAGAGCTGATTGAGTTACTTGATGCAGCAGAGTCCTTGGACTACGTCAAACAACTCATCGAGAATCACATCGAGCGCGCCATGGAAGCGCTTGGAACTCTGCCTAGAACCGAAGCGCGCGACATGATGTTCGAGTTAGTCAAAATCTCCGAATCGCGCCGGAACTGAGCCCATGCAACCGCCCCGCACCGACTGGGACGCCATAGTGATAGGAGGGGGTCCTGCGGGCAGCACCACTGCCCGCTATATCGCCGAAGGTGGGGCCGACGTGCTGGTCATAGATGGTAGGGATTCGATTGGCTCGCCACTGCAGTGCGGTGAGCTGGTCCCCAGTAACGATGAGATGCGTAGACTATGCCCCGACGTCCCCGAGATCGACGACCTCCTGAGAACTCCCGACTCAGCAGTTTCCATGCGCACCAGTGAGATGAGACTGGTCCCACCTTCGGGTAAGCCACTATGCTATGATTTCGAGGGTATGGTGCTGAATCGGGTCGTCCACGACGAGGCCTTAGTCGAACTCGCTGAGTCGAAGGGTGCACAGTACTTGGTCGGCAGCAGGGTCGAGAGTGTGGACGGCGAGACAGTACGTCTCAGGGACGGCTCGGAGTACACCTCTAGGGTAGTTATCGGAGCCGGCGGTCACAACGACCCATTGCGCAAGACCAAGTGGGAGGTCAAATCACTCATTATCCCGGTCAAGTTCGTCCTTATGTCAGGAGACTTCGAAGATGCTCTAGAGCTCCACTTCGGTTCGATGGCCCCGGGCGGGTACGCTTGGAAATTCCCCAAACTGGGCGGCGCCAACATTGGCCTCGGAATCCAGACAGCCCTGGCTCGCGGGAAGAGTCTGAACGAGTACTCCGAGGAGTTCATCTCGAGGTACGATGGAAGAGTCGAATTCAGGGGAGCTGGTTCGCTGCCGATGTCAGGCTCGATTAGCTCCTTCGTTAAGGGCAACCACCTGCTCGTCGGTGACGCGGCCGGCATGGTCCTCCCCTCGAATGGAGCCGGGATAACCATCGCGATGATTGGCGGGCGCATCGCTGGACAGGTCGTTGCACAGCACTTGCGCGACGGTACCCCTCTCAGCGAGTACGAGGTGAGGTGGGAGGAACAGATGGGTAAGGTCATGCGCAACTCGAAGCGGGCATTCAGGCTCGGAAGTCTGCTGTTCCGCGCTCCTGACTGGCTACTCAATTTAGCCTTCAACAGACTGACCAAACCACTCATCTGGCGTGCAGTGACCTGTCGTCCTCTGCTCAGTTAGGGCGAGGAAGCTTGCCAGATGGTGGCCATTCCGGGGAACACCACCTTGGCCCGGACGTCTACAAAACCGACCTCTTCGATCATCCTGACGTAATCACGAGTTGTACCAAAGCTGTGGTATGTCTTCGCAAGCCATCTCCAAGGGTGATCAGACCTCCTGAAAATCAGTCTAGCATATGCTCCGACCCAGAGTCTCATCCAGAGCCATCCGAGAACGCCGTGGAGACGATTCATCTTGGCAGGGTCCACTATCACTAGGGTACCGCCGGGTCGGAGCACTCTCAGAACCTCCGCTAGGCCCGCGCGCTTGTCGTACCAGTCTCTGAATGAGAACAGCGAGCAAACCGCGTCGAACGAACCATCTTCGAATGGCAACTCCTCAGCCGTACCTCCTACGAACTCAACCACCGAGTCGCCCCTCGCAGCCCTCTTTGGGCCGACACGGGCCTCGGCAACCCTGAGCATTTCGGGAATTGGGTCGAGGCACACCAAGTCCCTGCCGACGACATCCTCGGCGAAACTTCCCGGCCCGCATCCAACTTCGAGGATGCGACCATTCTGAGGGAGCCTGTCTCTAACCATCCTGCGCCATCTGGAGACCTGCCCCAAGGTGGCGAATCTGTTAATCCTGTCATACGCTGGAATACTTTCCTCAAGATTACGCTGGAGCTCATTCCACTCCTCGGCACCGATCTTCTCGGTATCCACGCCTTGCCCTCCAGCCTCTTGTATTTGGTTAATCCCGCAGATATGCTTCAGTAAGACGAAGGAATGAGAAGGTCAAGGTGATATACTGTTCGACATTCACGCATGTCACCGAAGGTGACACTATGGGACGAGCAGAAGTACTCCGGACCATCAAAGACTCGGAGAGCGAAGCGGAGAGAATCCGTGCCGATGCCGCAGCTAAGGCAAGCGAGACTATCTCAAACGCCCGCGTCAAGGCGTCCGAGTCATCGAGCACAGGCCGGCAAAGCGCCGACGATGAAGCTGCTTCGATAATTAGTGAAGCGCGCTCTTCTTCTGCCAAGGAGGCAGCTAAAGTTGCCTCTAAGGGCGATTCCCAATTGGGAAAAGTTGCAGCCAACGGCAAGAAGAACCGCAAGTCGGCCGCCGAAGCAGTACTCTCTGCATTCCGCAAAGCCTGAGGCAACTGATACGAGGTGCAACATGAGTCAGTTCACCACCGAGGAGATGTCCCGGTTGGTCGCTGCTGGCACCCGAGACCAACTCAAGACAGCAATAGACGTGGTCGCAGGCCTGTCTATGGTACATATCAACGACTACAGCAGCACCGAAGAGGGGCTGTCCATGGGCTCTCCGACAGATGAGTCCGAGAGTATCAGTAGGCGACTCACCAAGATGCGAGGAGCGGCTTCAAACTTGCAGGCTGCAGATCAGAGGGAGCTGCTGTCAGCACCAGAGGTCCGCAGGACGCTGTCGGAATCCATTGACGAACTCGTCGACTCAGCATTGGAGCGCTTCGAGGAATTAGACGCGCTTCGCAACGAGTCCTCTCAGATCGATGAGGAGTTGGAAGTACTGCAGATGCTAGCACCTCTAAGCCTCGAGCTCGATTTAATGGGAGGCTACCAGAACGTGACATCATTCATCGGCACCGTCTCATCATTGACCAAGGCTAGGCCCGCTCTGGCTGGCCTAGGGGACTCTGCTATCCATATGAGCAGCGAAGTCGGAAAGTCATCAGTCGTAGCAGTGTTCTGTCGCAACACGGATGCTCCTTCAGTGCATGAGATGCTAGCCAACGAGGATTTCCAAGCTATATCCGTCCCTGATTCCGAGGGCCTGCCTTCGGATAGGATTCTACAGTTACAGCAGAGGACGGCTGAGATTAACGAGATGACAGAGGAATTGGAGTTGAAGATCTCTGATTGGTCCGAATCAAACGGTGGCATGCTGTTTGGCAGTATGGAACTTCTTGAGAGGGATTTAGAGCTCGCCACTGCTCCCGTCAGGGTTGCTGTGAGCGATCACGCCTTTGTCCTAGACGGATGGGTCAACTCCGAGACAGCCCCCGGGGTCGAGACCGCATTGTCCGGAATATGTACTCATGTCAGCATTGAGAAGTTCACCCCTCCTGCACACAGCAGTCACCTCCATCACGACGAGGACGCGCCCGAACTCCCTCCCATCGCATTCTCTCCCAGAAACTACAGCAAACCGTTCGAAATGCTGACCGATGTGATGGGTCGTCCGGCTTACGGTAGAATCGACCCCACCTTCTTCATGTTCCTGACCTATCCATTGTTCTTCGGACTGATACTCGGTGACATGGCCTATGGCCTAGCGGTGATGGGCATGGCTTGGTTCATCTGGCGACGTTTCCCAATCGATCCAATGATGAAGAATGTTGGAGGATTTCTGTTCACCATAGGATTGTCTACAGTAATCTTTGGTTACATATACGGCGAATTCGCCGGCTTCGAATTCCTGCCTCACGGTCACTGCGACATCGAGGGAGTGATCGGAGTCGCACAGTGCGATGCAGCACATGGGCACTATGGCTGGGATAGTGCACACGCGCCTTGGTG
>JAAZXI010000041.1 GCA_014240285.1 Methanobacteriota archaeon | reverse complement strand
GACCTATGCCTGAACCTTCGAGAATCAGCATCACCAGGAAGCCAGCTAAGACTGCCCCTCCGATTAGCAGATTACCAACTCGCTCTTCCTCGTGTTCGCCCTCTTCCTCGTGTTCGCCCTCTTCCTCGTGTTCGGCCTCTTCATGTTCCTCCGTGGCCAACTCAAAACCTTCTGGAACTACAACGAGAAGAGCAGAGGCCAATAGAATCCCGGATGCAATACCTGTGATTCTTCTGAGAGTCTCCGGATTCTCCTTGATTTTGCTGAATATAGGAAACAGGCCTCCGATGAGGGCTAGAATCAGAGTTAGTGCTGCGAGTTCGATTGGGGCGCCTGCTGTTGCCATAGATTGCGGATTGATAATACATATATAAAAAATATTATTAATTCCTATATTCTAGCATTGCCATGAGCAGAGTAATATCGTTCAGTGGAGACAAGGAGTTCGCACACAGACTAGACTCAATGATCGAGGATTCCGGCTACAAAAACAGAAGCATGTTCCTCAGAGATGCCAGCCTACACTTCGCGGACGTCAATCGTGGTGGCGACCTGAGTACGATGGACGCAGACTCAGCAACTGAGGGAGTACTCGTGATATTCTACCAGCACGGAGTGGAGAGCAAGATCCTCGATATCAGACACTCTCATTCTATACAGGTCTCTTCCTACAATCACAACTGCTTGACTGAGAGCCATACTTGCGTAGACACCATGCAAATCAGGGGCGAAGCCGGTTCTATCAATGATATCGTTGAGAGGCTGAAGAATACCAAGGACGTCGACAGGGTCTCTTTCGTCTCCGCACCCCTGCGTGAAGCAGGATGCTGTTGAATGTCTGCCAGCCGAGGTCGAGCCTGCGTCGCATTGAAGGAGCGACGCTATGACCAAGTGATGTGGAAATACCCTCGCAACTTGAGTCGATGCTTGTCGGCTCGATGGGCCCAACCAAGCAGAAGGCGGCTCGATTAGTCGTTGATTTGGCTTCTACAGCTGGAGCCTCGGAGTTCATCGAAGTGGAGAATGCCCATGTGTCAGGCGTGAGCGTGATTACAGGGGGGCATGGGCTCAGGCGTTTTCTAGCCGACCTGTCAGGTGACTCTGAGGGCAAGGTAACTATCCCTACGACTCTCAATTCGGCTGGGTGCGACCACCAGAAGATGGACGAGATGGACATCGACTATCCCGACTTCCTCGAGCAGCAGTTCGAGATTGTCCACGCCTACTCCGAGCTCGGGATAGACGCTATACTGTCATGCACCCCCTATGACCGTGGCATCGAGGCGGACGAGGGCTTTGGCTCGTGGGCCGAGTCCAACGCAGTCTGCTTCTCAAACTCTTACACCTCGCTCGTCACCAACAGGGAGTCGGGCCTCTCGGCCTTGGCTACCGCACTGACCGGATGGGCTCCCAGATGGGGCCTCCATCTCAGAGAGAACAGGGTGCCCAACATCCTAGTGAGGGTGGAGTGTGCCATGACGGACTCCACCGACTGGAGCATCCTAGGGGACTGGATTGGCAAGCAGATCAGACCGGAATGGGACCTGCCGTGGGGCCCGATGCCACGAATCACCGGGCTCCCCGAATGGACCAGCTTTGAGATGCGAAAAGCCCTCACCTCGGCTGCTGCCAACTACGGATGTCCACTGCTATGGGCAGATGGTCACACCGCTGATGCGCCCGTCGTGGAGCGCTATCAGGGTGAGTTGACCTTCACTGAAGATGACCTTTCTGAGCGTTACCGCGAACTATCTCCTCAAGGACAGGTCGATTTGGTGGTCATCGGCTGCCCACAGGCAAGCGTCGGCGAGGCTCGCACAGCCGCCGCCGCCGTCAGGGCGAGGATGGAGTTGGGAGAAGTCATCCCAGACCAACGACTTTGGGTGTTCATGAGCGGCCACAATCACGACTTAATCTCCGCCGATGGTACCCTCGACGTGCTAGAGGAGGCAGGATCACTCGTACTCCGCGACACCTGCCCCGAGGTCACACCATACAACCGCTCGCGTTACAACCACCTACTGACCAACTCTCTGAAGGCCGAGCACTACCTGACCAGCGGACTCAATCGGATGCCGACCAGTGTCGCCCCTATCGAGCAGTGCGTCGCCCATGCATTCGATCCGACTCTCGTTGCCGGTGAGCGCCCAGTGCTAGACTCTGAGGCTGCCAAACCGATTCCATCTGCTAAGACACAGCGTCGTGGCGAATACGAGGACAGCGGGAGTGGGATACCCAGTCAGAGCGAGTGGGCAGTCTCAGGAAAGGCTCTAGTTACTGACGTTCCAATCACCTATCTCGGCTATGTCAACTCCGACACTGGATTCATCGAGGAGCCCGGCCATCCCTTAGACGGACATTCCATTGAGGGTACCGTACTAATCTACCCGAAAGGCTCGGGTTCTACTGTCGCGCCCTTTGTACTGATGGGTCTAATCTACACTGGTAAGGGCCCTATTGCTATTGTCAACCGTGACGTCTGCCCACTTACCTTGCCCGCAGCCTCCCTTCTGAAGGTCCCATATGCCCACGGTTTCGGCTCTGATCCCACTATGGAAGTCAACACGGGAGACGATGTGGAGATATCACTGAGTGGTGGTGTGACTACCCTGAGGGTTGTCAGAAGGGCAGGAGAGGTTTGATGACTCCCGGTGCTTCGCACCGGTTCCGTGTCTAAGCGAAGCGACCCCGAGCCTTGCCGAGAACAAGACCTCGGCCTATTCGAGGTAATCGCTCGGGATGGTGCCGCGAGGATAGGGCGACTACACACCGCACACGGTTCGATGAATACACCTGCTCTGCTCCCAGTCGTTAACCCTAATCTCCGGACAATAGAACCGCGTGAGATGTGGGAGAGATACGGTGTCGAAGCTCTAATTACCAACTCATACGTTATCTGGAAGCACGATGACTTGAGGGAAAGGGCGCTGGACGAAGGCGTACACTCAATGCTCGACTTCCCTGGTGTAATAGTCACTGATTCGGGTACCTTCCAGTCCTATGTCTACGGCGATGTCGAAGTCGGAGTCTCGGAGATAGTAGAGTTCCAGCGTGACATCGGCGTCGACATTGGCACCATGCTCGATGTCTTCGGGCGTCCCGACATGAGCCGCGAGGAGCTTGAGGAATGCGTCGAGGAAACTTCTCGCAGAGCCGAGCAATCACTCGAATCTGCAGGAGAATCAATGCTTTTGAATGGGCCGGTTCAAGGAGGTCTGCATGAAGATTTGAGGGCTAGAGCAGGCAATCTGATGGGCTCAGCCGAGGGAGAGTTCAGAGGATTCACTATTCATCCGGTAGGGGGCATCGTCCCTCTGATGGAGAAGCAGCGCTACCGAGATCTGTTTGAGATTTTGCTCGCCGTCAGATCAACCACTCCTCCAGACCGCCCAGTGCACCTGTTCGGCTGCGGCCATCCAATGCTGTTCCCTTTGGCCATCGCTCTAGGTGCTGACTTATTCGACAGCGCGGCCTACGCAATATTCGCTCGAGACGACCGAATCTTGTCTTCTCATGGCACTGTCAGACTGAAAGGCCTCAATGAGTGGCCGATTCACTCCGCAGCCCTATTCGGCCTTACTCCTGAGGAGGTTCGCAACATGGATTCCGAGAAACGCTCGGTCCTACTTGCTCACCATAACCTCGAGGTCACCCAGGCCGAGTTGGCACGTTGCCGCGAGGCGATTCGCGACGGCTCGATTTGGCAGCTTGCAGAACAACGCAGTCACGCATCACCACAACTCAGAGATGCCTTCACTTGGGTGCTGGAGCAACTAGAAGAAATTCCAGACGGTCCCGTCGGCGTCTCGGCCCTCAATCTCATGGCATCCACAGACCCTGTGAGGAGTGGGGGTGAGAAGCTCAGTGACGACATTGGGACAAGGCCACACATCCTGCATTTACACGCCCTCCTCTCTATGAGGTGGAGATTACCAGGGTCATGGTGGGATGGCTCCGACTCCAATCCTGAGAGGGTTGTGCTGATTGAAGGGACAACTCCGCCGTGGCGTGATTCCGCACTCGGAGCGGTGGTATCGGCACTGCTCGAAGAGCCTAGGAGCATCATCATGATCTCGACTCCCCTTGGCCCCATCCCGTTCACCTTGGAGGACGTCTCCCCTTGGTGTCACCTCGATTGTCCCGACGATGTTTGGTTAGATTCGTATGAGGAGGAGGAGATTACCGAAGGACTAGCCGAACTAGGTCTCGCCGAATTCCCCTTAGTTCGTGCCGAGCGCTGCGACATGCCCGAAGGCGCGCGCGTCGGCGCAGTGAGGGATTGGCTCGACCGCTGCGCAGTGGTCGACAAGCTCGCAGTCCTGTGTGGTGTCTCGCCGAGTGACAGCTGCAGCCTGATCGAAGGTATGACAGCCAGACGATCCCGTACCGACCGGATGGTCAACGTTCTGTTAGGGGGCGAACACATCCTCTCACCGCGTCTGTCCAACGGCGGTATCAGCCTCGCTCTTGACGGGGCCCGTCGCCTCAATGCGCTCAATCCCACCCCGCCCAGTCGCTTCGGCGAGCCGGCCGACGACGACCTAGATTACCCCGGGGTGCCACGTGTTTGGCTGCTCGATGACGCCATTCCGTTCGTTGGCAGGGGCCGCAACGTGATGCAAGGCTACGTGCTTGGTGCAGACCCCCATCTGACCCCGGGTCAGCCCTGTCTGGTGGTTGACGGAAACGGTGGACTGATTGCTCATGGCACTGCTGTGACAACCGCACGGGAGATGGCTCATCTCAAGAAGGGAATCGCAGTCAGAGTGCGCGACGGTGCGCTCAGGGACGATTAGACTCCTCCTCAGGTCCCGTCGGGGATTAATTCAAGTGGCGCACTTACTACCATAGTCCGACTCCCCTAAGGGAGTCGGGGTTGAATAATGGGCGAAGAATGGGATGGCGAATTAGTCATCACGGCGCGCAATCTGCGCAAGATGTACGGTCCTCACCTCGCGTTGGACGATATCGACCTCGAGATTCCTTCAGGAGCAGTCGGCATCCTCGGTCCGAACGGAGCTGGAAAATCGACCTTGTTCAAGTGCCTGCTCGGACTTATCACGACCACCTCCGGAGAGGGCACCGTCCTCGGTTATGACATCAGGACGGAGGGAGACAAGATCCGCTCTCGCATCGGCTACATGCCGGAGTACGACGCCCTTGACCCCGGTCTCTCTGCAATCGACCAGGTCAGGTATGCAGGCGAGTTGCTGGGAATGAATCCGGCACACGCGACACGCAGGGCCCACGAGGTGCTCGAGTACGTCGGTCTGAAGGACCAGCGATACAGAAAGATCGAGACCTACAGTACCGGGATGAAGCAGGCCGCCAAACTGGCCTGCGCCCTGGTTCACGACCCAGACGTGCTGATTTGCGATGAGCCCACGAACGGGCTTGATCAAAGGGCTCGTGAATTCATGCTACAGACTCTCCGTCGCACCGTCTCGGAGGGCAATCGCTCCGTCCTGATGAGCAGTCACGTGATGGACGATGTGCAGGAGGTCTGCGACAGGATAGTAATGATTCACAACGGCAAAATCGTGGTGCAGCGTCGAATTGAAGATCTGGCTAGGCAGATTGAGCGCGAGATCGAAATCTCTGTGTGGGGCGGTGCTAGCAGGATGCAGCAGGAGCTTGAGTCTAGAGGCTTCGTGGTGCGTCGCCTCGGGAGAGTGCTTCGAGTGGATAGGGCCGACGACAGCACCACAAGAAAAATTCTCGAGGCCGCTGTCTCCGCCGATGTACAAGTCAGGCAGATGCAGGAGTACGAGCCGGACCTTGAGGACATCTTCCTGCTCATCATGGAAAGACTCGGTGCCGAGATCAGGGGCACCTCGGATCTGATGACAGCAGCGCACACAGGAGGTGACCGAGATGAGTGATGATGGGGTAGACATCGGAGGCGGCAAGACTCGGATGGAGGTGGCCTACGGTGCCGGTGATGGCGACGACGAGGCTAGGGCCACCGTCGCTCAGAAGGAAGCCGAACTGGGTTCTATCTTCGAGCAGTCCTACCGGCCTTGGGATGGCGAACTTGGCCCTAGGTGGGTGAGGAACTACGCAATTTTCAGGCACCACGTCTACGGCCTGTTCCGAGGCTCTGGGCATCGGTACTATCATCCGATGGTCAGGTTGACCATCTTCGTCATACTACTGTTCTCTCTGTTGCCCGTGCTGATGCTGTTCCTCGCCTCGCTCTCCAGTGATGGCTTCATGGCCGACACCTTTTCGAGAATGTGGGGAATCAATCGCCACAACTTGTGGGGGCAGGTTCTTGGCTACTTCCCCCGTAATTTGTGCTGCTGGCCTCTGCTGACTGCTCTAGTGGTAGGGGGAATGATTTCGGATGACCGCAAGAACGGCACCAGCGCCATCTACTTCTCACGTCCTGTGACAAGGCTCGACTACACTGCGATGAAATATCTCAGCGTCGCTGTGGTGTTGGGCTTTGTCATCGTGCTGTCCTACTTCGTCTACTACACCTCTGCTATCATATTCAACAGCGAGGGTTGGGCCTATCTCGTCGATACCCTGCCGATGTTTGCCGGCGGGCTGATTGCAGGAATCCTCGTGGTCATCACCTACACCTCAATCGGACTTGCCCTCTCAAGTATTAGCCAGAGTAGGTTCTTCGCTGCAATCGCATTTCTCAGCGTGATTTACGGCACCAAGCTGCTGGCACTACTGATTGATACTCAGTTCGATACCTCGATACTCTATGTCCTCAGCCCTTACGATTGTCTGGCTCACATAGGCCAGTGGCTACTCGGCATCGATTCCAACTATGACCACCCGTTGGCCTTCTCACTGGTATCAATTATCGCAATCAACGCGGTCTGCATAGCCCTGCTGACTGCCCGCGTCAGTTCTTTGGAGGTGACTAGGGAATGAGTGACAAGACACCGGCCGTACTCGTCGACCAGGCCTCGAAGTGGTACGGAGAAGTCATCGGGATCAACGACGTGTCATTGGCCATAGATGGTGGCGTCACCGGCGTGCTTGGCCCCAATGGGGCAGGTAAGTCGACTTTGTTCAAGCTCTTGATGGGCCGGCTTAAGCCAAGTCAGGGCAGTGTCAGGCTGTTCGGTGTCGATCCGTGGACCAACACCGCGCCTTACCGGCGAGTCGGGTATGTCAGTGAGTCTGAGCGGATGTACGACTGGATGACCGCTTTGGACTTCGTCACCACCCTCGCCAGGCTGCACGGGATGACTCGCGAGGAGGCTTCGGCGAGAGCCGAGCACGTGCTTGATTTCGTTGGCCTGTCGGATGTCCAGAACAAGGAGGTAGGCAAGTACAGCAAGGGTATGAGGCAGCGCGTGAAGATAGCCCACGCACTGGTTCATGACCCCGACCTCATCATCCTTGACGAGCCGCTGCATGGCTGCGACCCGATAGCTCGAACAAGCATCATGAGCGTAATCAGGGAGCTCGGCTCGCAGGGTAAGACCGTCATCATCTCGAGCCACATCCTCGAAGAAATAGAGCGCATCACCGAGCAGATCGTCATACTCCACAACGGCAGACTGCTGGCGCTCGGCAACTTGCATGCCATCAGGGGCCTTCTCGACAAGCACCCTCACCGCATCCTGCTTACCTGTGACGACCCACGTCGCATCGCTTCCGAGTTCATCTCAGAAGACCCTGTCTATGGGGTCCGTTTCCCCGAAGAGGGGAAGCTTGAGATTCAGACCAACGACCTGTCGGCCGCTCACGCCATACTTCCTCGCGTCATCGTGGATTCCGGGACCGATGTCTCAGTCATAGAGAACCCTGATGACAACCTCGAGTCGCTACTTGGATACCTGATAGGAGGCGATTCGTGATGGACACCAAGGGAAGAACGCTCAGCGAGACTGTTTGGACTCGTTTAGACCGCAAGGCTGGAGCCATTACCGAGCTCACAATCAGGCAGCTAAGGCACCGCATCTCCACCTGGGTCGTCCTCGCCGTCGGCGTCCTCATCATGGCTCTACTGCTGGCATTCTACGTCGATTCCATCAGGGACGACTTTGAACCAGTCGACAATGACGGCGATTCCGTTGACTGGGACAACGACGGATATCCAATGGGCCAGGAGAACAAGTACGGAACCAGTGACTGGGATTGACAGGAGTATCCCGGCTCGGGATACTACGTCATGACCGGAGAGATAGACTGGAACGACGATTCGAGATTCCACAGCGGAAATCACACTTGGGACGGGCAGGGCTATCTCGATGCCGATTGGGTAGACCTTGACTACACTGGCAGTAGGTGGTCCGGACTCATAGACTGGGGCGAGACGAACCCCTGCCCAGAGGGCGATGTGGACGATGACTGGTGGCTCAGTTGGGGCGAGGCCTGCACCTACGACGACGGTTCTTACTTCGTCTCGGGCAAGTTCAGGGCATCTGGATCGGTGAGTGTCCTTGACGGCCATTACATGCAATGGGGTCACATGACGCTGGAGTCCTTTGTCGAGCCAGAGCCGGCCTCGATGTACATAGACGAGGACGGCATACTATGGGACGGCGAAGACGTCTCCGAGATTGGTACCGAGGTGGATGATGACGGCGACTGTTTGGTGATGATGAATGACAATAACGGCAACGGCATTCCCTGTGACGTGATTTGGATTCTCGACGCTGACGGAGACGAGATTATCGAGATTCGTGCGGATTACAATGTCAATGAGGATCCCGAGGAGAGCAAGTACCTCGGCGAGTCATCCCACAGGACATTCATCATCGGCACTGGCAAGATGGCCTTCGTCATGATGCTTGGAATCTTCATACCGCTATTCCTCGCTCTCGGGCTGGTCAGAGACGAGACCGAGAACGGCACGCTGCACTACCTGCTCTCGAAACCGATACACCGTGCCGAGTTCATCCTCTACAGGCTGCTTGGGTACCTGCTGCTGGCGGGCACCTACATCCTCGTGCTGGTTCTGTTGATGGCCCTTGTCACCTCGCTGATAGGGCCCGGGGACAGCATAATCAGGCTCTCTGATTTCCCGGTGTGGCTCGGCATCGGCCTTGCCACCGTATTAGTGCTCGCCGCATATGGGGCGCTGTACAACACGCTGGGCTTGATAGCGCCCAAGTACGGTGTCTACTTCTGCATAATCCTCGGGATATGGGAGTTCATCATGGGGATGTTCACCATGACAATGCCCTCTGCCTCAGTGCCGATGCTGTCAATCTCTCATTGGGCGCTTCAACTGATAGACGCCATCGTCTTAATCGCCTGGCCCGACACATTGCAGTTCACGCAAATCTCCTCGGCCTTCGGAATCGACTCCGGACTCCCCTTCTTCTGGCAGCCCCCGGTGCACACTCTAGGCACTCAGAGTCCAGTGGCGGCTCTCCTAGTGAGCATCACCGTCCTTCTACTGATTACCATCGCGATGGTGGGGATTGGTCAGGCCAGCTTCAAGAACCGCGAAATCATGTGAGGCAGAAAAAATGCGCTCAATGGAGAAGTTCGTCGGAGACCTGTCTCTGTTGTGGAGACTCGACGTGATGCCCCCTATTCCACGTCTATCGTGGTGGTGGTATTGGGTCATCATGTTCGTGCCGGACCCGGACAACCCCGGCCGCTCGCGTCAGCTGATGGTCCTGTGGTCGACCAAGGAGACTCCTGCCATCAGGGTCAGCGGGCACTGGTGGAAGCCAGGCTCAAGGATGTCGATAGACGAGGATGGCGGACACGTCATTCCGGGGATGGTTTGCGCGTGGTGGTATGATGGTAAGCGGATGTTCGAGCCACTTGTCATCAAGGAGTGCCGAATGGCTCTAGTCAACGACGAGCACCCGCTGTGGCCAGCAGATGGCTCGGGTGAGGGTACGGGCGCCATCGTCCCGATTCTCGATGAGGACTTCTCGCTCGGGATGCGACCTGGTAACAAGGGCTTCTGGCTATGCCTCACAAGTGATGCAGAGGCCCAAGCCGAGGGAGCGCCAACATCGTTTGAGGCTGAGCTTACTCCTTGGTGGGGCCCTCCGAGCACCCTGACATACAGAAACAATGTCTACGGCTTTGACATGGGATACGACATACTGAGGCTACAGGGCACCAAATTGAACCTCAAGGTGGACGGCGAGGAGTTCGAGGGTACCGCCTATTTCCAGAAGGTCTCTGTGCAGGCGCCTTCGTTCCCGTGGTTCTGGGGTATGTTGCACTTCAACGACGGCTCCTACATCGACTGGTTCATGCCCCACGCTACCCCTGGGATGACCTCGATGGACGACAGACCGTGGCGCCGGCGGGATTTCCTCAGAACACCTGCCATAGGGACTGGGATATTCCATGATGCGAACCGAGGCAGGACCGAGAATTTCAAGCGCTGCGAGGTCGAGGTCTCAGAGCCCGACGACGAAGAGCCTCTGAGGGATGAGCAGGGCAACGCCCTGCCGAAATTCAGAATCAGGATTTGGAACGGCCGCACGCAGATATCCATAGACGTCCGCGCGTGCAGCCGGGCACGTTGGACCTTCGACCAACCAACGCGAGCGGGTATGGTTAGCCATCTGACATACAACGAGTACCCTCTCGAAGTGGAACGAATTGCCATCCTCGACGAGCAGGGTCTCAGGACGATTGACGACTATGAGTGGATCATGGGCAACGCAGAGCACACCTGGGGCGTCCTGCACTAGGGTGACGTGGCAAGCACTCCTTCCGCACCGTTCATAACGGTGGGCCTACCAAGTCGTGACCGAGGCGATGGAATGAGCGATGAGGACTTGGTGACAAGGGCGGCCCAGCATATCACACAAGGTGATTTCATGGAGGCAATGGCGCTTTTCAAGTCGCATGTTGATGCCAATCCGGAAGACCCCGCAGGATATCACGGTTGGGCCGAAGCCGCCCTCTTCGAGATTCAGCAGAACGGCAATATCGACGACAGCGGCAAGGACCGCATCAACGAGGGGCAGGTCGCAGCATACTTCCGCAAGGCGTCGGGCCTCGCTCCCGACAACTCCGAGTATCTGGCCGCGCACGCCAACGCTCTACTGGAGTTTGACCGTATACCGATGGCCGTGCGCGAGTTCCAGAAACTCCGCGACCTCGGCGCTTCGGACGATGAGGTCGACGTCTCCTTCCATCTATACGAAGCCGCACGCATGCTTATCGACGCAGTTGATCTCAAAACCGACTTTGACCGTAGTCACTCGTTCGCTAGGCAGTACGTCCCAGTTGCCATCGAGTTCGCCCTGCTTGGACTCGGCTTCCCCTCCGCTAACGAGGCGACGGAGTACCTCGCTGAGGACTGAGGTGGCAGGCCCTTGGACAGCGACCGCGTGATGGTCGCGCTCGGCTACCACGGCGACGCCTTCCACGGC
>JAAZXI010000040.1 GCA_014240285.1 Methanobacteriota archaeon | reverse complement strand
AATCGTAAAGACACAGAAGGAAATTAAGCGTCTTAAAGGAGCTATGCAATCGATGAAGAGAGCTAACAAGTTCGACAAGTCAGTATCTCAGAAACATTTCATGATTTCGCGCTCCCAACGAGAGTTAAAGTGGTTAAAATCTTTGAAGCCGAAGCAGCGTCAGAGTCTAAATTTCAATCTCCAATCTGCAGAGAAGAGTAGTCTGGAGGTATTGGAGTTCCGTAATGCAAGTTTATCCTTCGAATCTCTTTCAAAACCAATAATCCAGGATTTAGGAGTAAGTGTTCGCAGGGGCCAGAAGATAGGAGTAATAGGTCCAAATGGAGCAGGTAAGACCACTCTCCTCAGACTCATTACAGGCGAATTAAATCTTGACTCCGGGAAATTAGAAATCAGTCCCGGGGTGCAAATTGGGTACTTCCATCAAGATCATCGCTCCTTGAATTTTGAACTCACTCCAATCGAAGAGGTTCAGGAATTGAAACCGAGGATGGAGTATGGTGAATTGCGGGCACTTCTTGGGCAGTTTCAATTCACAAAGGAAATGGTCTCAACTCCACTTAGCAAACTTAGTGGCGGTGAAAGGGCCAGAGTGGCTCTTCTCAGACTCCTGCTTGAGGAAAACAATATGCTTTTGCTCGATGAACCCACAAACCACTTGGACACAGATGCAAAGGAGGCTCTCGAGACCGCTCTGAATGAGTTTGATGGAGGCATTATAACGGTAAGTCATGACCGATTTTTCCTAGATAAAGTGTGTGACACAATTTGGGATTTACAAGGAGATGGGGACCTAATTGTTTGGCCTGGAAACTACTCTGCTTACAAGAATAGGGTCGTAGGTAGTCTCTGAAAGGACGTACTGAAAGCCCATTGATTCGTTGCTAACTTTGCTAAGCCCTGGAGTCCGCTTTCTTCAGCTTGCCGCGGGACCGCCCGCCCCGCTTTCTCTTCCGGCGCCCCTTCGAATGCCCCGAGCCGTGGTTTGAGGACCTGTACTGAGAACTCTTCCTATATCTCCTCGCCCTCTTTCTGTTGTAACGTGGACTTCGGGACTTTTCTCGTCGCTCGGGTTTGCCAGCTGGTGCGGGAACGAATTCCCTCTCTTCCAGTATTTCGACATCTGGTTCGGTGATTTTGCACCTTATGCCCACCTCGTTCTGGATTCTACGGTACTTCTTGATCTGCGACCTCTGCACGAGTGAGACGACAGTCCCGGTAGAGCCGGCTCGGGCAGTCCTCCCACTACGGTGCTTGTACGCCTTGCCGTTCTCAGGAGGGTCAAAATGGATGATACAGCTGACGTCATTCACGTCGATTCCACGGGAGGCGACATCAGTAGCGATCAGTACCCTCACACGGCCGGCGCTGAACTTCTGCATCGACTTGTCTCTCTGCTTCTGGTTCATCCCGCCATGCAGAGTAGTGAATGACGAGCCTATCTCGCTCATCTCGTCGCCGAGCCTGTTCACTCCGGCCCTAGTTCTACAGAATATGATGCTCCGTCCACACTTCTCGGTAATGTATGAGGATAAGTTCGCCTTTGTTCGGAAGTTGACCTTCCAGAAATGGTGCTGCATGCTATCCATGCTCACCTCCTTAGGACCAATTCCGATTCTTACAGGATTGTCCTGGTACGAGTCGACTATCTCCGTGACGTCGTCGTCCAAAGTGGCACTGAACAGTATGGTCTGCCGGTCCGGTCTGCACTTGTCTAGTATCGAGCAGACTGGTTCCATGAATCCCATGTCAGCCATTCTGTCGGCCTCGTCCAGTACTACGACTCCCACATTGTCGAGGCGTAGTGCACCTCTGTCCAACAAGTCGATCAGTCTTCCTGGACAGGCGACTAGTATCTCGACGCCGCGACCAAGCTTCCTCAACTGCCCCTTGTATGGAGTCCCTCCGTAGACCGACAGGACACCCAGGCCAGCCGAGCTTGCGAGAGGATGCAGGACGTTACGAATCTGCTCGGCAAGTTCCCTCGTCGGAGTGAGAATCAGGGAGGTAGGCCTCTTTGGCTTGGCCTCGACGGTCCTAGAAATCAGGGGTAGAGCGAATGCGAGCGTCTTTCCGGAACCGGTCGGGGCCCTGCAGCATACGTCCCTGCCCAGCATCGCATCCGGTATCGCTTCGCGCTGCACTTCGAACGGTTCCTCTATGCCCTCATTTCGTAGTGCTTCGACCAAACTAGTGTCTATTCCAAAATCTGAAAATCGCACTAAGTATACCTCTGTCCGGCCGCGACTGCCCGCCCTATTTAGTATGAGGAGTAGGAAATATCAAGCGAGTGCACACACATCTGCATTCAGTCTTACTCTGGAATTCAGATTCTTCTCCACACCGAGTATGTGGATGAACACTCGTTCTGATCATCAGAGTCAAGATTTTCTATTATCTCTTCAGTCCATTCGTTCCTATCCCACTCAGGAAATCTGACTTCGCCGCTATCATTGGTGTGAACTGTGGTCAGGTGAATTTCGTCGACCTTATCGAGAAACATCTCGTAGACTTGCGCCCCTCCGATGACCCAACACTCCTCACTTCCCTCGGCGAAGGCCAACTCGATTGCCCGCCCTTCGTATAACGCAGTCTCAGCACCCTCTGCTAGCCATCCGGTGTCGCGCGACATTACGATGTTGACACGTTCGGGAAGGGGTCTGAATGAGTCGGGAAGCGAATCCCAGGTTTTCCTTCCCATGATGACCGAGTTGAAACCGTCACCCTCAGTCAGTTGCTTGAAGCGGGCCATGTCACTCGCCAATCTCCAAGGGAGCCTGTTCCTCCTGCCTATGAATCCGTCCTCATCCATCGCGACAATCATCGCCATCCTCATCGGTTCACCTCACACAGAGATCGGGGCCGAGATGTGCGGATGGTGGTTGTAGTCCGCAATCTCGATGCTCTCGTTGGAGAAGTCGTCAATTGACCTAACAGAGGGGTCGAGCCTCAGTGTTGGCAGCTCTAGGGGAACACGGTCAATCTGCTCACGAGCCTGGTCTAGGTGGTTGAGGTAGAGGTGACAATCCCCACCTGTCCAGATGAATTCGCCGGGTTCGAGTTCGCACACCTGTGCCATCATACAGGTCAATAGGCTGTATGAGGAGATGTTGAACGGAACGCCAAGGAAGGCGTCAGCGCTTCTTTGGTAGAGTTGGCACGAGAGCTTACCGTCATTGACGTAGAATTGGAAGAAGGCATGGCATGGCATTAGCGCCATTTCGTCGAGCTCTCCAACATTCCAGGCCGAGACAATGATACGACGGCTGTCGGGGGTATTCCGAATCAGGTCGATGGCATTCTCGATTTGGTCAATCACCCTGCCGTCGTCAGCTTCCCACTTGCGCCACTGCTTGCCGTATACAGGTCCGAGGTCGCCCTCTTCGTTTGCCCACGCGTTCCAGATTCGGACCTTGTTATCTTGGAGGTAGCCGACGTTGGTGTCTCCTGAGAGGAACCACAGCAATTCGTGGATAATACTAGGCCAGTGTACCCGTTTGGTGGTCACCGCCGGGAAGCCTTCCGAGAGATCGAAGCGCATCTGGTGGCCGAACACCGAGAGGGTCCCCGTGCCCGTACGGTCGCCCTTCTCCTCGCCTTCCGCGAGAATCCGACGCAGGAAATCCAGATACTGCTGCATGTGCTGTCTGACCTGTGCGTCGGTAGTCCATCAAGGATGCGGCTCTGTTTCCTAAGGAGCTCCCATTTGACGCATCGTCTCAATCAACTGATTTGTGAACCTGCGGTATAGTTTACTCATCTCCTCTCGTCTTCTTTCTTCATCAAGATTAACGATTCGAACGACTTCGTCATCGGACATCCCGCCTCCTTGGGGCTCGCAGGCCCACCGCCCGAAGTTGATTGGCTCGTCGACGTTGACCTCCACCCTCTTCCAGGGTCTGATTGTCTTCTTCCTCGGCTCCATCATCTCCCTCGTACCAATCATCACCATAGGAACTACAGGCACATGAGGAAAGCGTGCTGCCAGGCGGGCCGCCCCAGTTTTACCTCTCTGTAGGAATGGCGGTTCGGCGTTGCGACTGCGGGTACCTTCGGGAAAAATTCCCAGCGGTAGTCCCGCATCGAGCACGTCGATTGCTCGGGCCAGGGCATCGACGGCACCGGTCTGCCTGTAGGCCTCTATCTGCCCAGTACTGGTCATGATGAAGCGCTTGAGCGGGTTGACGAAGTTCTCTTTCTTGGAGAGGAAGTGGATTGGCCTGCGTGCGGCTTGTGTCATGAAAATTGGGTCGAGGTTCGATATGTGGTTGCATAGCACTATCGCAGGGCCACGACGAGGGATTCTGCTCAATCCGTGGAAACGCACATCGGTGAAACTGCGGATTGAGGTAGCCAGAGTAGCTATAATCAGGTTGTAGAACCTAGGGGTTGCGAATTCCCTGCCAGTGCCCTCCATCTCGACTGCTGCGGACAGGGATTGCAGAGAGGACTCTGACAATGGCTCCATCGACTGGCTAGCCAGGGCCGGTGCGCTTGATGTTTCCGCGCCGACACAAGAGTTGATGGCTGACTTCCTTTACCCCTTGATGTGCGCAACAGGAGCGTGGCCGGCTTGCTCATGGTGGCCCTACTGGCCATCGCAACAGCAGCGCCCACAGTCGCTGGCGAGTGGGAGGATGACAGCTGGCTTAGCAACATAATCGGACCCGAGAGGCTGGCTCACGGCGACGAGTTCGGCTGCCATGGTTACGAAGGTATTGACACCATTGAGGAGCTATGGGTCATCGGGGCATGCAGGGACTATCTAATGGAATTCACCAATGCCTCGAGGTGGGGGGCGCAGCCAATTTCATTTGGCATTACAGGCGAAGAGGTCGATTCGGCCACCGCTGACGCTCTGATGGATGCGGGCTTTGAGATAGTAGGGGACCTGCTGTCACAGGCCCCAGAAGGACTGATTGTGATGATGAGGAACGGAGCCAGTCTAGAGCAAGGTGTTGCTGACCGGGATTTACTTGAATCGGCAGATGAGAACTCACTGGTCAGCATTTACTGGAGGGCGAGGATGGACGACCTGAAGTTGAGAGAGGACAAGGACACAATGTCATGGCTCGAGCAGCAGGATGTCTGGTTCACCACTTGGGGAGAGTGGAACCACCACCGCATTTCCGGTCACGAGGTCGTTGTGTCGACCGAGGGCAGTACCATAACGGCAACACTTGCGAACCAGGCCTCGTGGGCGGTGCCTGGGACTGTCAGGCTGCAATTCAATCAGAGCGTGCTTGAGGTCATCGACTCTTCAGGCACTGACCTGACGGCCATCAATGCAGGGCAACAACATCTCATTGTTGGGTGGAGGGAGGTGGCAGACGGTATGGTGGTGACAATCGAGCCCGGGACAACTGTGTCCATCAATCTCGATGGCGAACCCGAATCAGTACTGTTCACCCCACAGGAGACTTTCAACGGCCTGCATCATGCAGTCACCGTGGTCGGCCACCATACTACGAATCTGTTCCAGTGGTCCTCGGACTTCCAGGGGTCCGATCTCGTGTTCACGTGGCTCATTGAGAGGTCGGTGCAGATTGAGATGAACTGGGCTCTCCCAGTGATTGCAGTAGCGGTGCTGATTGCAGTGCCAGTGAGCATCAATCATATAATCAAAAAAGATCAGATGGAACATTCTGACTAGTCATAGTTCGATATCAGGCCCTTCAATGCTAACTCTCTCAGAGCGCATGGTATCGATGATTCTAGCAACGACCTCGGGATCTAGTGCCTCTGGTGCGTGCACACCCGGGGGCAACATCCCGGGGTCGGCAAGCCACTCCTCGACGCAGCAAGCTGTCACCATCCCGGTGCTGCGCGCCATCGACGAGCCATCATCGCCCCCGTAGTCAGTTACTCTCCAAACCATTTCTGCGCCATCGTGACCCTCTGCCCTGACTTCCATCCAAGTGAATTCAGGTATCTTGTGGTCGTACCACCATTCGCGCAACAACTCGTCCTCATCTAGGATGCCCTCATCTCTCTCGTCTATGAATCGCTGGATATGCCCTGGCCATCGGACGGTGTATTCTGACATCTCGACAGCTGGTATCGAGCCGAGTACGCTACGTAACCCATCGGTTAGGAAGGCCTCCATCTGACCGTGCTCTGGGACCTCGATTAGATGACGCTCCGAGAGCGCCGGTAAAACTACCTCCTCACCATCCCTGATGACCCTCGCAGGCCTCGTGTACTCGGCGATGACGTCCTTGGGTGAGAACGGTGCCATGTAGTTCCAGCCCCCTGTTGGGCCAGTTGGATTTCCTCCGACCCGGACCTCGCCCTTTGCCAACGGGCCCAGCCTGCGAAAGGCCTCCGCTAGAAGCATGTTAGACAGACCGGGCGCTATCCCGACATCCCACAGTATACTAGCGCCCCAATCTCTCGCTTTCTCGTCCTGCAGATCGGGAGTGTCGTCACTGAAACTGAGATCAACCGTTCTGTATCTTTGTTCGTTGAGAGTGTTCATTGCGATTTTCCCTAACTCACCTGGCAGCATGTTGACGACTATGTCGACATTTCCATACTCGAGAAGCTCTTCGCAATTCTCGAGAGCGTCGCCATGGTGGATTGTGATGCCGATGCGACCAACGACGCTGTGATGGGGCTGCATGTCGTGCACATGGACTTCGTGGCCCCTGTCTGCCAATCTGCATGCCACATAGGAGCCAACCAGTCCAGCCCCTAGGCAGTGTATCGATGCCACAGAGTCGCGAAAGCGGCTACCCTCTTCGGTCTAACGGTTGGCATCTTGGCGGCTTTGAGGGGCGATGCCTTGATTGAGGGCATTGCAGGCCACGAGATGTGGCGGGAGGCGAACGAATTGACCCTTGGTCGTCTGAACAGTCGCAGGACTACGCGAGGATTATCAAGCAGTTTGGCCTCGGTACTGTGAATCAAGCTGATCTTCCGAATCCCGGTATGCTGCACCGACGAGGAATCATCTTCGCCCATCGCGACCTCGACGTTATCCTCGGCTGCATACAGCGCGCAGAGCCCTTCGGGGTACTGACTGGCCTGATGCCCAGCGGCAGGATGCACCTAGGCCATTCCATGGTAATAGATCAAGTCAGGTGGTTCCAGGAGCAAGGCGCCGACATCACGGTAACTGTGGCGGACCTAGAGGCTTTGGCCACCAGGGGCACATCCCTAGAAGAGGGTAGGAAAGCCGCTCTGAACGAGTACGTCCACAACTACGCCGCCCTCGGACTCGATCCTGATTCCACCAACGTCTACTTCCAGAGCTCCAGGCCAGCCGTGCAAAGACTCGCATTCACTCTGGGTAAGAGGACGAACCTGTCCGAGTTCGAGGCGATATACGGATTTAGCGGTGAGACCAACCTAGCTCACGTTCAGGCGCCGCTGGTACAAGTCGGCGACATCATCCACCCTCAGCTGGAAGAATTCGGTGGATTGCGACCCATCGTAGTCCCTGTTGGTATCGATCAAGATCCACATCTGAGACTTACTCGGGGAATCGCCGGTAAGACGCATTGGTTCAATGTCAAACCGCGCAAGGAAGGTGGTCTGACAGTGGCACTATCGGTGCAGGAGGGCAATCAGCAGGCGCTCGGAGTCTTCGGAGGAAAGGTAGATGCTTCGGCTAGGGCCGACTTGTTTGAGCGAATGTCAAGAACACTCGCACCACTTGGCTTCGCAGACATGCTCGCCAACCCCAAGTATGGCACAATCGATATTCCTGGAGCTACCCTTGACGACCGCGCTCGCGTGCGAATGCAAATGCTCGCGTTGGAACGAGAGTTAGGGGGCATGGGCCTGATGCCACCCTGCTCGACCTATCACAGGTTTGCTGTTGGCATGACGGGTGACAAGATGTCCTCTTCGCAGCCCGAGACTACGATTTTCATGGACGAGTCGATTGAGGAGATGGAAGTTAAGGTCAAACGGTCATTCAGTGGGGGGCAACCTACTGTTGAGGAGCACCGGCGACTTGGCGGTGATTGCTCCAAGGATGTGGCATTCCAGTATCTCCAGTTCTTCTTCGAGCGCGATGACAACGCCCTGTCCGAGATTAAGGCAGAGTACGAGAGCGGCAGGATGTTGGCCGGCGAAATCAAGCAGATTTGCATCGATAGTGCCACAGAGTGGCTGAACGAACTGGCTGAGCGCAGGGACATGTGGGCTGACAGGCTTGACGAGTTCCTCGCCCCCGACGCACTCTAGAGGTCGTCTGCGTTGAACACCGGGACAGAAGGGCCTGTCTGCAGTTTAGAGATTTCATCATCAGTTAAATCTCTTGAGTTAGAGTCGTCGTGCAGAATCTGACTGTGCCCCATCGGATCTAGCAGCACAAGTTCGACAGAGCTATGTCCGGAAACAATCATCTCAATCTCTTGCAGAAGCTCCTCACATCGATTAGCGATATCATCATTCTCAGCTTGCCTGTGAAGCATCTTGATGACATCCACGAAGCGGTTGAACACACCCTCGATGTTGGAGATGTAGCCTGAAGAGCTGTTTCCAGGAGAAGCTTCGAGATTCAATTCGACTAGCCTTACTGTGCATGACGATGAGCGCACTACTCTTGCATCCATGTGCTCGTGCGAATTCACCTTGAGGCTCCATCCGCCAGGCTTACTGCCTTCAGCAGGGATGAAGTCGGTATGCTTCCAGCCACACGAGTCACAGAGTATGGTCAACTGCGTGTGTTCTCCGAAATACGGTATCTCAGAGCTGTGGGCTATCATGGTCAACCCTTCGTCGGAATCACAGACGGGGCACGGTTGCTCAATCTGACTCTCGATGGGATCACCTCAGATGTACATCGATGCACCCTCGGACTTCTGAATGCTCTCGAAGTCAGAAGGAAGTAGCAGTAGACGCGAATCCCCTAGTCTAACTACCTCGCCGCATAGGTCATCCTCGATGAAGCCCCTGAGCCTCTCTACTGCCGTCTGCAACTCGAGTTCCCGACTCAGCAATCTGCTCATCTCCACAATCACCAGATCACCATCTGAAACCCAGTCCATTACCATGGTCACTCCGGTGATGTCGTCGAGTACTGCCCGATGTACGATGGCATCCCCTGCCCCCCTAGATACGGGGGCGTTGGGATATCTGTCTGCGAGATCATGGTAGTTCTGGCCCGGTTCCATGACCGCCCCCTCATCATCGGGGATGCTGGGCATCTCAATCCAGCGCGGCCCCCTTGCTTTGTCCTTAGCCACGACTGCCCGCATCTACCCACGCCCTTGACTTCTGCGGTATGGCCCAGCGCGCAAATTACGTTTACATCCATTCCACGATTTACCAGCCCCCTTTCCCGTCGCATTCATAAGGGACTCGAATCGAGTCAGGTTCGCTGGGGACTTCCCTGCAGCAGGTGTCTCAATGAACGATTCTATGGATGTCGTCAAGACCGGAACCAGTACCATCGGGATTACTTTCGACGGTGGAGTCGTGGTCGGTGCCGATCATAGGGCCACTATGGGGCACTTCATAGCTAACAAGAGCGTGCAGAAGCTGTTCAAGATTTCAGGCTCAGTGGCTCTGACCACAGCAGGATTGGTAGGCCACGCTCAGTCGCTATCACGCACACTCGCAGCCGAACTGCGGCTTTATGAGCTCAAGCATACCACTCCGATGACTGTTAAGGGCGCCGCTACACTCACTGCAAACATCCTCGTCGGACGACCACATTATGTCCAGCTCCTCATCGTAGGCGTGGACGAATCAGGCCCCAGCGTCTACAGCATAGACTCGGCTGGCGGTTCAATTCCCGACGTCTACTGTGCCACTGGTTCAGGCAGCCCTTACATGTATGGGGTGCTTGAAGATCAGTACACAGAAGGGATGTCCAAGGATGAGGCCCTGCTTGTAGTTGCCAAGGCACTTCTCGCCTCTGCCCAGCGTGATGCCGCCAGTGGCAACGGCATGGACCTCGCTGTCATCACTGCCGATGACGGTTTCAAGCAACTCTCTGAAGACGAGGTATCAAACCTCTTGTCTGGAATGTAAATCCCCTCCCGGCCAAGTGCCAGCCCCCCATTCTCTGGGTGACAAGTACTGCCGCGAGCATAGCAAGGATGTGAATGAATGCGCCTTACGTTGAGCGAACTAAAAAAGAAGGTCTCGAAGTTGATACCCAAAGATGTCGATTATGAAGTCGACCTCGAAGCCGGTTCGATTGCGATAGTGACCAAGCAGCCTGAGGCATTCATTGGTTCTGGTGACAACCTCACCGTCAGAATAGCGAAGACCATCAAGCGTCGCGTGGTCATCAGGCCCCATGCCGATCTGTTGGTTGATGAGAATGCAGTTCATGATGCGGTTGCCCGCCTGATTCCGCCTGATGCTGAGGTTCGCAAGATCTGGCTCGACCCTGCTCTCAGTCAAATTATCCTCGAATGCGACGATCCCTCTGCTGCAGTTGGCCCTAAGGGATCGAACATCAGGGCTCTGCGTGATGAAATCGGTTGGCTAGTCGACGTAGTCAGGGCTCCTGCTATAGAGAGTCGTACACAGCACGACATTCGACGTTATCGCAAGGAGATGGCCGATGACAGAAAATCACTGCTGAGAAAGTTCGGCACTCGTATCTACCGCCCCCCACGGCCCGGTAAACCATGGGTCAGAGTCACCGCATTGGGTTCTTACAGAGAGGTCGGCAGGGCGATGCACCTAGTCACTACTAACGAGTCTAAGGTACTCGTAGACTGCGGGGCGAAACCAACCACTAATCGCAGCGAGGTAGAACCCTTTTTCACCGCCCCAGAATTACTCCCTCTGGATAATTTGGACGCGATTGTGATTACCCACGCGCACATAGACCACATTGGCATGCTCCCAGTGCTGTTCAAGTACGGTTACAGGGGACCTGTCTACTGCACTCCACCTACTCGTGATCTCATGACACTGCTCCAGATTGACTACATCAAAGTCGCTAGGGCGGAGGGCAACGAACCGCCATACTCAAAAGCTGACATCCAAGAATGCATCAAGCATGTGGTCGATATCAAGTGGGGCGACAAGACCGATATCTCACCCGACATCAAGATGACCATGGAAAACGCTGGGCACATCCTTGGCTCATCTAGCGTGTACATGCAAATCGGAGAAGGCAAGGCCGAGCATAAGCTGCTGTTCTCGGGCGACATCAAGTACGAGAAGTCGTGGTTATTCGACGCAGCCACTGTCAGGTTTCCAAAGGTCGAGACCTTGGTTATTGAATCGACATACGGAGGACCCCAGGACATCCAGCCCACTAGGCAGCAAGCCAGTCAAGAGTTGTCGGACCTCATCATGGACGCACTCGGGAGAGGTGGCAAGATATTCTGCCCCGTCTTTGCAGTCGGTCGCTCCCAAGAGGTCATGGTAGCCA
>JAAZXI010000003.1 GCA_014240285.1 Methanobacteriota archaeon | reverse complement strand
GTCAGTCCAGCTGCATCGACTCATCGGCCGGCTACTATGTTCCAACGACCGCTGCAACATCTCAGACCGCATGTGCGGCAGGCACCTACCAGGCCAGCACCGGCCAGTCCAGCTGCACCGACGCATCTGCCGGCTACTACGTCAGCAGTGCTGGATCTTCCTCGCAGACCACCTGTGCTGCAGGCACATATCAGCCATCCGCAGGCCAGGACAGTTGCCTGAACGCAGATGCTGGATATTACGTGCCAACCACTGCTGCTACTACTCAGACCGCTTGCGCAGCTGGCACCTACCAGCCAATCACAGGTCAGTCCAGCTGCATCGACTCATCGGCCGGCTACTATGTTCCAACGACCGCTGCAACATCTCAGACCGCATGTGCGGCAGGCACCTACCAGGCCAGCACCGGCCAGTCCAGCTGCACCGACGCATCTGCCGGCTACTACGTCAGCAGTGCTGGATCTTCCTCGCAGACCACCTGTGCTGCAGGCACATATCAGCCATCCGCAGGCCAGGACAGTTGCCTGAACGCAGATGCTGGATATTACGTGCCAACCACTGCTGCTACTACTCAGACCGCTTGCGCAGCTGGCACCTACCAGCCAATCACAGGTCAGTCCAGCTGCATCGACTCATCGGCCGGCTACTATGTTCCAACGACCGCTGCAACATCTCAGACCGCATGTGCGGCAGGCACCTACCAGGCCAGCACCGGCCAGTCCAGCTGCACCGACGCATCTGCCGGCTACTACGTCAGCAGTGCTGGATCTTCCTCGCAGACCACCTGTGCTGCAGGCACATATCAGCCATCCGCAGGCCAGGACAGTTGCCTGAACGCAGATGCTGGATATTACGTGCCAACCACTGCTGCTACTACTCAGACCGCTTGCGCAGCTGGCACCTACCAGCCAATCACAGGTCAGTCCAGCTGCATCGACTCATCGGCCGGCTACTATGTTCCAACGACCGCTGCAACATCTCAGACCGCATGTGCGGCAGGCACCTACCAGGCCAGCACCGGCCAGTCCAGCTGCACCGACGCATCTGCCGGCTACTACGTCAGCAGTGCTGGATCTTCCTCGCAGACCACCTGTGCTGCAGGCACATATCAGCCATCCGCAGGCCAGGACAGTTGCCTGAACGCAGATGCTGGATATTACGTGCCAACCACTGCTGCTACTACTCAGACCGCTTGCGCAGCTGGCACCTACCAGCCAATCACAGGTCAGTCCAGCTGCATCGACTCATCGGCCGGCTACTATGTTCCAACGACCGCTGCAACATCTCAGACCGCATGTGCGGCAGGCACCTACCAGGCCAGCACCGGCCAGTCCAGCTGCACCGACGCATCTGCCGGCTACTACGTCAGCAGTGCTGGATCTTCCTCGCAGACCACCTGTGCTGCAGGCACATATCAGCCATCCGCAGGCCAGGACAGTTGCCTGAACGCAGATGCTGGATATTACGTGCCAACCACTGCTGCTACTACTCAGACCGCTTGCGCAGCTGGCACCTACCAGCCAATCACAGGTCAGTCCAGCTGCATCGACTCATCGGCCGGCTACTATGTTCCAACGACCGCTGCGACATCTCAGACCGCCTGCACTGCTGGCACCTACCAGCCATCCGCAGGTCAAATCAGCTGCCAGGACGCAGATGCTGGATATTATGTCGCATTGCCTGCAGCTACCTCACAGACAGCCTGTCCAGCAGGTACCTACAACCCTGACACGGCATCGACGAGTTCAAGCGCCTGCATTGATGCATCCGCCGGTTTCTACGTGGCAAGTGACGGATCTGCCTCACAGACCGCGTGTGCAGAAGGCACATACCAGGCCAGCACAGGCCAGACCAGCTGCACCGACGCCGATGCCGGTTACTATGTGCCTAGCACTGGATCTGCAACGCAGACAGCCTGTGCATCTGGCACCTACCAGCCAAGTACAGGCCAAGCCAGTTGTATCGACGCCGATGCTGGTAACTATGTGTCTAGCACTGGCTCTGCAACGCAGACATCCTGTGCATCTGGCACCTACCAGCCAAGTACAGGCCAGGCCAGTTGTATCGGCGCGTCTGCCGGATACTATGTTGCTTCCACTGGCTCTACTGTTCAGACTGCCTGCGCCGTTGGTACTTACCAGTCCAGCACCGGCCAGTCCAGTTGCTTGGATGCAGACACAGGTCACTATGTGAGCACAACCGGCTCAGCATCCCAGACGCCTTGTCAGGCGGGCACATACAACCCAAGCACTGGCTCGACCAACTCGGCTGCATGCACCGCCACTGATGCTGGATACTACTCGGCCTCGGGTGCAGCATCGCAGACCGCGTGTACAGCAGGAACCTACCAACCACTGACTGGACAGTCATCTTGCGACGATGCCGACGCAGGGTACTACGTAGACAGTATTGCTGCAACTGTCCAGGTTCCATGTGCTGTGGGCACCTATCAGCCCACTACGGGCCAGACATCTTGCCAAGACGCTGATCCTGGATATCATGTCCCCACAACAGCCTCAGCATCCCAGACGGCGTGCAATCCTGGGACCTACCAACCTTCCTCTGGTCAGAGTTCATGCATCGATGCCGATTATGGGTACTATGTGAGTTCCTCTGCAGCTATTTCTCAGGCCGCCTGCGCGGTCGGGACCTATCAACCAGCCACGGGCCAGAGCTCCTGCCTCGACGCTGATGCAGGCTACTACGTGCCAACCACTGCTGCTACATCTCAAATCGCATGTTCCTTGGGGACTTACCAACCCTCCACGGGACAGAGTTCCTGTGACGACGCTGATGCAGGCTACTACGTATCGATAACCGCAGCGACTTCCCAGACAGCATGTACAACCGGGACCTATCAACCTTCAACCGGCCAAGCATCATGCTTGGACGCCGATGCCGGATACTATGTCGACTCCACTGCAGCGACGTCCCAGACAGCATGCGCGGCCGGAACTTACCAACCCTCCACGGGCCAGACCTCATGCCTCGACGCCGATGCAGGATACTATGTCCCGTCATCAGCATCCAGTTTGCAGATTCCATGTGCGTCAGGGACCTATCAGCCATCTGCCGGACAGGTCGCTTGCATCAACGCATCTCCAGGCTACTACGTCCCCACTACCGCGGCGACCTCGCAGACAGCATGTTCGGTAGGTACCTACCAGCCCTCGGCTGCACAGTCATCCTGCATAGAGGCAGAAGCCGGTTACTACGTCGACAGCACCGCATCAATTTCGCAGACCGAGTGTTCTTTGGGTACCTACCAACCTTCGACTGGGCAGAGCTCCTGCATCGATGCGGACGCCGGTTACCATGTCCCGTCCACCGCATCGGCCACGCAGACAGCTTGTGCGGCAGGCACCTACCAGCCAAACACTGGGCAGAACTCTTGCATAGAATCCTCGGTTGGCCACTATGTCCCAACTACTGCGGCGACATCTCAGGTTGCCTGCTCTCCAGGAGCTTACCAGCCTGATACCGGACAAGCGTCCTGCCTAGATTCCGATGCCGGATACTACGTTGACTCCACTGCTGCGAACTCACAGACAGCCTGTGTAGCGGGCACCTACCAGCCCAGCATCGGCCAGACTTCGTGCATAGATGCGGATGCTGGCTACTATGTGGATTCCCCAGCATCCTCATCTCAGGCACCATGCGCCGTAGGGGGATACCAACCCTCTATCGGCCAGAGCTCTTGCTATGATGCCGACCCCGGCCACTATGTCGACTCGTCTGCTGCAATAGCCCAGACCGCATGCTCAGTGGGCACGTACAATCCGGACTCCGGATCATCAAGTCCAACTGCCTGCATGAATGCAGATGCCGGGTACTTTGTTGCGGAATCAGGCTCCAATTCTCAGACCGCCTGCCTCGCTGGAACCTATCAGTCATCCACTGGCCAACCGTCGTGCCTAGACTCCGACCCCGGCTATCACGTTCCAGTATCGGGCTCAGATTCTCAGACGGCATGCAGCCCAGGGACCTACCAGCCTCTTTCCAGCCAGTCTTCCTGTGTTGATGCCGGTTATGGGTACTATGTGAGTTCCCCGGCAGCCACCTCTCAGGACGCATGCAGCCCAGGGACCTATCAGCCCTTAATCGGACAATCCTCCTGTATGTCTGCCGATTCGGGTTACTTCGTGGATGGAATTGGATCCCCTTCGCAATCGAGTTGTCCAAGCGGCACCTACCAACCGTCGATTGGTCAGGCTGAGTGCACCGAGGCCGAGCCTGGGTACTCCGTATCCGACTCTGGATCAGACTCACAGGACCAATGCGACCTAGGGACCTATCAACCGTCCTCAGGCCAGTCCGCATGCATCCAAGCCGACCCTGGATACTCCGTTCCATATCTTGGTTCGTACTTCCAGGTCATCTGCGAACCGGGGACTTACCAACCGTCCTCAGCCCAGTCCTCATGCATAGAAGCTGATCCAGGATTCTTCGTAAACGCCGAGGGTTCAGTGGCACAGGTTCCCGCACCACTAGATTACTATGCCGAAGGCCTTGCCAGCACTAGTCCCGAGGAGTGCCCCGAGATACACATCACGCTGGAGCCTGCATCGGATTCGCCTGATGACTGCCATCCCGACTCCGATGGCGACAGAATCCCTGATTATGAAGACGAAGATGATGACAATGACGGGAAGTTAGATCCAGATGACTCCTGCACCCCAGGTGAGACAGGTTGGTCTAGTGGAAAGGTTGACGACAAGGATGACGATGGATGCAGGGATTCCACTGAGGATGACGATGATGACAACGATGGACGTCTAGACTCTGACGATGCATTCCCAACATCCGCTGACGAGCAGGACGACAATGATGGCGATGGCGTCGGGGATAATGCTGACTCTGATGATGACAACGACGGCCTCACAGATTTGGAAGAATTGCAAATCGGCACCGATCCGTTTGACTCAGACACCGATGACGACGGTCAATCCGACCTCAACGACGCATTCCCTATGGATCCAAATGAATGGCTAGACTCAGACGGCGATGGGACTGGTGACAATACTGACTTCGTCAAGGGGATGGCCCGTTACCAGACTCAGGCAGCTGTGCTGCTCGACCTTGGAATAGCAGTAGCCGCAATGATTTCAGTTACCTTATTCATGAGGTCTAGGGCCAAGGACAAGTTCGACGACTAGGGCCATCACTGCTCTTCTTTGGGAGCTGTAGATGCCCGATTTTTTCGGTCACGGAGTGACTCGACTCCGGTCGCGCGGGAAAAGCACGACTTCGCGGACATTGCCTGCTCCGGTCAGTACCATCAGCAGACGGGCAACTCCGAGCCCCCACCCGGCGTGCGGAGGCGCACCGTAGCGGAATCCGTCGGTGTAGAAGGTGAAGTCAGCAGGCTCGAGGCCCATGTTGCGTAGGTTCTGCTCGAGCACGTCGACTCGATGCTCGCGCTGGCCACCACTGGTCATCTCGTCACGCCCGTAGTTGAGGTCGAAGCCACGACTCAACTGGCCGCCCGAGGACCCCTTCTCGTCTTCTTTGTGGTGGATGTAGAAGGGTTTCATCGACATCGGCCAGCGTGGAATAAAGTGGAAGCCGGGATATTGGGCTGCGACAATGTCGCAGTGGTGACTCTCGATGTCGTCACCCCACTCTATCTCGCCACCGCCCGCCTTGACAATCTCGATGGCGTCGCAATAGGCGATGCGTGGGAATGGCACACTCGGGATTTCGACCGTGACAGACTCTTGGCCTTGGCCGGCTCGGTATTCGTTCACTATATCGATGAGGTTCTGGTCATTGGCCGCCACCTCACTCCAGATGTGATGGATCATGCGTTCCTGCACTCCCATCACGTCCTCCTCGTCCATCCACGCTCCCTCGATGTCGAAGGAGAGGAACTCGTTCAGGTGCCGATATGTGTCGTGCTTCTCCGCTCGGAAGGCCGGGCCAATCTCGAACACCCGCTCAAGTCCGCCGAGGACTGCGAGCTGCTTGTACAACTGGGGACTCTGTGAGAGATAGGCGTCTGTCTCGAAGTACTTCATCGGAAACAGGTTGGTACCACCTTCGGCAGCAGCAGCAATAATCTTCGGGGTGTTGATTTCTTGGAAACCCTCGGAGATGAGGTGGTCGCGGCCGTACTGCAATACTTTCCCTCGCAGTTGAAACATCGCGTTCACATGAGCCCGTCGCAGGTCGAGGTGACGATTATCCAGTCTGACATCGAGACCCACATGAACATCGTCAGTCACACCTACTGGTAGCGGTGCAGCAGCATCGGCAAGGATTCTCGCGGCTGTCACATTGACCTCAAACTCTGGAGGCGGTGCAGATTCACCCTCGGCGAGCTTCGGAGGACGCTTCTGAGCCACCGTTCCAGTGACTTGAATGGTCGACTCTCTTGTCACTGATTGGATGGCGCCGAACAGCGTCCCGTCCATGTTGTCCCTCTTCAGGAACGCCTGTATGTGGCCGGTGCCGTCACGCAGCATCAGGAAGCAGATTCCCCCGCGCCCTCGCACTGTCTCCGCATAACCCGCGACGGTTACTTCGGAGCCAATCATGTCCGCGCCGTTGGACACCACTTGCCCTATGGTGTGGGAGCGGTAGGCCGTAGGCCTCCATCCTCTACTGTCTCTCATGCCCTCTCGTGTCGGGACGGGGTTTTGAATGGTATCGGGCCGGGAGGCTCATACATCCGACAATCGTTCGAGATAAGCGTCGTCGAGCTCAGGAGGGAAGGCTAGCCAGCGGATGAGCACGAAGTTGAAGAAACCGAACAAGCAGGTGTTGATTAGCCAAGCGACGTAGTGGTTGATCAACCACTTCTCTATCATGATGTATTCGAGATAAGTTGTCACCGCCAGTTGCGCCGCGTAGCACCAGAACGCCCTGTTGAGGCTAGTGGAGTAGGTAAATGTCGACTTGAAGGTGAATCTGTAGTGCATATAGTGGGCTTCGACATTCCCTATGATGTTGGACACAACCCAGGCCGATACTGCTGTATGGGCATCCCAGAGATTCACCCAGTACAGAATCTGATAAACCGCAAAAGCAAACACGGAATTGAAGCAACCAGTGACGTTGAATCTCATGAACTCCCGGAAGACTGTACCTGAAGTCCAGCCGACATCGGCGACCCTGCCCTTGAATTCGCCTATCCATCCCATGAGGAAACCACTCACTCTTCCTCGTACCGCGCTGATCAGTTTGATTTCTGGTATTCGCTCAGGCGTATTGTCTCGCAGACCTGAATCTTGAATTCCTCGTAGAATGTGGACCGCCCGAGCCGCATCGCCTCGCCATGCTCGGCATTCCTGCGCCACTCAAGTTGCCCCTCCATCGACTCAAACTCCACGATTGTCACTCTTTCACCATCTTCGGCTGTGAATGACTTGTGGGAGATGTATCCGGGCATGGTCTTGGCCAATTCGCTCATTCGGACTGCCATCTCCGTGTACTCCTCACCGACATCTGGATTGAGTCGCGATCGGAACACTGTGACAATCATCAACTCACTCTTCCTCGTGAGGGACAATCTTCGCTGCAATCAGCAAGAAAGCGGTGTGCCCCATCGGCTGGTTACCGGGTCTGACCCCTCCTTTGCTCGCCTTGACCCACTTGCGCTCGATCATCTCACCGGCCCATTCGATGACCAGCCCCTGCCTCTGGGCGGACTCCCAGGACCTCTCGAGTTGTACGGTGGTCGGGCAGTAGCAGGCCAACCTGCCTCCGGCCCTCAGCAGTGGTTCGATAGCTGGGACAACTCGCCAAGGCTCGGCCACATCGATGATTGCTGCATCGAGAGATTGGCAGATTCCTGAGACAGCTTGTCCGACGTCGATTAAATCTCCGTCAATCAGGTGCCAATCTGGGAACTCAGGTAGCACCTCGGCTAGACGCTCCATATTGGCCCGCCCGACCTCAGCGTGTTCGGGTCTGGATTCGACCGAAATAAGGGTGCCAGCCGAGCCAAGTACGTTGGCTAGATGCATGGCGAGCCCTGCCGAGCCATGACCTCCCTCAAGCACCCTCGAGCCCACTCCGATGCCCATCCAAGAGACGAGAAATCCAGAATCTTTGGCACCGATGACTTGAGCCCTTCTAGCCATGTTCCTGCGGGCCTCGGGGAGAGCCGGGTCTACTATGGACAGCGACTTCTGACCGACGGTAATCCTATCGCCAATTGAGTATCCGTTCAGGAGTTGTTCTGCATCGAATCTCCCGAGCCCCTTCACTTTGACTTCGCCAGGAGTTCGATGCAGTAGGTAGGCGCGACCATCGTCCTCCCTCAGGGCGACCCACTCGCCGCCTCCGCCCTCATTCACGCTTCGGGGCCGTACTCTGCCTAATCAAGTTCTCCGGCTCTCTAAAGAGCCGTTTCCTAAACTATCCTGAGTGCAACACGGTTATACGGGGCCTTGTAGCGGGTTTTTGCGTGAGCAAGGTACGGATGTTGTCGTTTGTCCAGCCGATGTCTCTGGCCGCTTTGGTGGTTCTGATGTCCTTCACGGGCTTCATGACCCTAGACGAGAAGGTCGAGGAAAGACAGCAATTGAAGCAGGAAGAAGTTCCGCTTTACGCACCCAGCCCAGGTCACTCTGTGTTCGGAGAGTACGTCGGAGCCCACTGGTGCTCGCCGTGCATGGACTCCGCATCACCCTCATTGGCCAACCTGAAGGCATCTAATCCTGAGGACTTCACCTTCTTATCTATCTTTGAGTCGTCTTCAGGGGGCTGGCCCTCGGATAGCCCGATTAACCGCCAAGACCACGTCATGGCCGCCTCATCCGGATATCCGACTTTCTCATTCGCTGATGAGCAGAGTGGAACTTGCTACAAGGTCGGCGCAGGGGGTACGAACTACTACGATGCCGACTACTCCAGTGGAGGGTGCATGAGCTCGGACACAGCGGACTATGCAATCGAACTCTCAATGGCACTCGACACAGCTACGAACGAGGTCACTGTCGCAGTGGAGTCGACCTACCTTGGATCATTGTCATCCGTTACCGTCTACCTATACGCCGCTGTAACTGAGAAGGTCGGCGCAGACGCCTACGACAATGGAGTCAGACCTCACCATAACTGGAGGAAGTGGCTGCTGAACAACAACGATGACGGTTTCGAACAGATCACTCTGACTCCTAACGTTGCTGTAGAGAAAACTTGGACTGTTTCACTGAACACAGTCAGGGCAGCTGCCGGCAATAGTCAGTACGAGAACTTCTGGCCAGTCGTCGCCCTGATGGACGGCCCACACACTTCTTACAACGAATTCCTAGCAGCTGCGGATTTGGACATGGCACCGCTCATCGACATCGGCATCTCCAACTTCGAAGCTGACAACCAGAACGGCAATCTTGGATTCGTATCTGGAGACACGCTCGACCTAAATGTGGAGATTGCTAACTTCGGTGTCGATCCCTACAATGACGGCGGCGAGATCTCAATTTACGAGCTCGTCGGACTCGATGAGGTTTACGTCGGAGGCTCGGCAATAACCAATCTGGCTTCCGGAGGCACTCAGGCTCTCACTATCCAGTTCGACACCTCTAACATAGAGCCTTACGCATCCGGTTCCACGACCTTCAGGGCGAAACTCTCGGGCCTGACAGGTGACCGTGTTCCCTCCAACGACTACTCTGACGACAATGCCCCACATGACATGGCCCCTGTGGCCAACCAGCCGACTGCCATAGCTTCCACCTCCGTAGAGAGGGGTGAATCCATCCAGTTCGAGTCCACGGCTCTGTCCAACGACATGGTTGACGATATGTCGACGATGACGCCGATTATGCATTACGCCGAGTCGGGAACTGAGTTGTGGGACAACGCGTGGATAGGCTCGTCCGAGCTGGTCGGCAGCGGAGGCAACGCTCGCTATGTGCACACCATCAACGCACCCCACAACGCCGAGGTAGGAGATTACGACCTCAGGGTCCGTTGGGTGGACGCAGGTGGCCAGTACGGCGACTGGCTGATCTCCGAGGCGGCCTTCGAGCTGCGAAATGCCCTACCCATAGTGCTGAACAGCGATTACCCTCAGTACGCAGGAATGCCTACAGTCAAGGTCGAAACTCAGGAGAGAGTCTCCATCATGGGGCTGGTGAACGACGCTGAGACCCCGCTCTCAATGCTGCAGATTGACAGCAACTCGCCCGAATTCATCGAGTGGGATTCCTCCTCGCTAGAAATAGTAGTCGAGTTCGGCGAGGTCCTCAGGGACAGCCAAGGCAATCCGATTCCTCAAGGCATGTTTGTGACCCTAGATGATGGCGATGACAGCAACTCAGGTATGATGATGTTCAACGTGGTAGAGAACGGCGCCCCGAGGTGGTCACCGGTTCCATCACAGCCGTTCGAAGAGGGTGGTTCGGTCAGCTTCGGTCTGACCGAGTACCTGTCAGACACTGACGACAACGGATACCCCGTGCCGGTATCCGGACTGACTTTGGAACTGCTGGGAAATTCCAACGAGGCCCTCGTTGATGCCAGTGTCTCAGGTCACACACTCTCCGTGAGTACCCTAGACGACGACTCAACTGGCCCAGTGGACCTCACCTTGAGGGCTAGCGACGGGATTAAGTTCTCTGACACAGTCATAACTTTCCACGTACTAAATGTCAACGATGCCCCACGGATGGACATGTCTGAAATTGAAGAATTTACAGTCGAGATGGGTGACCGGATAACCCTCGAGCTGCTCGACCGAATAACGGACATCGATGATCCTGATGAAGAGATATGGGCGTCGGCGATGACCTTTATCTCAGGTGCCGCTCAGTTCAACCCGATTACCGGCATCTTGACCATGGCCTGGGACGAGGCCGGAACCGAGATTGTGACCATCACTCTGGAGGATAGGCACGGCGGCGCCAGCGCCTACCTGATCACGGTCACGATCGTCGACAACATGCCTCTATTCTGGGACACGGATCTGGTAGCGACTTTCAGTACTGTGGAGTACGGTTCTAACCCCTCTGTTACTCTGGAGAACATCGGTCAGCACGAGCTCAGTGACATCAGAATCACTTGGACGGTGTGCAACAGCATCACCGGAATCTGTCACTCCTCGGGAGTGTCACATAACCTCGGTCCGTTCATCGTCTATCCAGAGAGCGGAGAGGGCCTCGGCGTTGGAGACTACATTACCCTCTCCGCCGACGGCGAGGACAAGAATGGATTCGATCGAGTAACTGAGGAGCAACTCAGAATATATGCGACAGAGGTCGAGGAGGCTATCGACGAACCCGATGAGGAAGGGGCTGATACAAAGGCCGGAGGTTTGAGTGCGATGATGTCTGCTGGACTTCTCTCTCTGGGGCTCCTATTGGCTGCCGCTCTGGTACTGGCTCTGGCCATCATATTGCGCCGACAGGGACTCGACTCGGAGCCCGCTATAGATTTCGTTTCTGAGGTCAAGGAGAATGAGGAGAACGACCCCTACTCGTCCGACCTGACGGGAGAAGTCCCACCACCGCCTCCAATGACCCCTCCGTTGCCGCCTGAGGGACTGCCACCGGGTTGGACCATGGAACAGTGGCACTACTACGGTGCAGAGTACCTCCGCCGACGCGAATAATCGCCTTATTGGCGTTTATTAACGATAACGCACCTTCAAGAAGGTGCCAGCAGCAGCAGGAATCCCGGGGGAGCACTATGTCGAGAGAGTCTAAGCAGACGCAGGACGCGGTTGAGGCTGAGGATGACGCTCTGGAATCATGGGAGGACGGACCGGCTTTCGGCGTCTCCGAGGACAAGGACCCGGTATGCGAAACTCCTGTTGAGGATTGGATTAAGGGAGTCGATATCACATCGACGGCCGATGTGCCAATTCCAGAGAAGTTGGTAGATCAGGTGATTGGTCAGGAGGCCGCTTCTATAGTGGTCAAGAAGGCTGCCCAGCAGAGGCGACACGTAATCATGGTCGGAGAGCCTGGAACGGGCAAATCGATGCTCGCTCGCTCTATGACTGAGTTCTTGCCCCGAGAGCAGCTTGAGGACATCCTTGTGTTCCGCAACCACGAGGACGAGAATGAACCCAAGGTGAGGACCGTGCCTGCCGGGCGAGGCTCGCGCATCATCTCAGAGAGGAAGGCGCAGATTAATCTTCAACGAGAGAGGACCAACCGCACCCTGCTGTTCGTGGCTCTGGTTATCGGTGCCGCCCTTCTGCTTGCAACCATCTCCAGCGGTGAGATACTGACGTTCATCTTCGGCTCCTTCATCCTCGTCTTCGGATACTTCTTCCTGAGGACTCGTCTTACAGCAGGCGACGACGCTAACATCCCGAAACTGCTAATCAAGCACGAGCGCGAAGACGAGCCCCCGTTCGTCGATGCCACCGGAACTCTGGCAGGAGCTCTTCTAGGAGATGTTCGCCACGATCCATTCCAGTCGGGCGCCGACCTAGCCACCCCTGCCCACGAGAGGGTCGAGCCCGGGGCTGTGCACAGGGCCAACAAGGGCGTGTTGTACATCGACGAAATCCGCATGCTCAGAATGGAAGAGCAGCAGGCATTGCTGGTCGCCATGCAGGAGAAGGAACTCTCCATTAGCGGCCGATCCGAGCGCTCCTCTGGAGCTCTTACCAAGTCAGAACCTGTCCCGACTGACTTCATCCTCATCGCTGCAGGAAACCTCGACAGCGTACAGAACATGCACCCCGCTCTACGCAGTCGGATTCGAGGATACGGTTACGAAGTCTATGTCAACACAGACATGCGTGACACCGAGCGTAACCGTCGGCGTCTTGTCCGATTCATTGCTCAGGAGGTTCGCAATGAGCTCAAGAAGGGCTCCGGCAGGCCAATACCTCACTTCGACCGCAGTTCGATATCTCTGATTTTGAAAGAGGCGCAGAGACGCAGCGGTCGCCGTGGCAAACTGTCACTGCGTCTGAGGGAGCTCGGCGGGCTTGTCCGTATCGCTGGAGACCTAGCTGCTGAAGAGGGTGTAGATTTGACCCGCGCCGAGCACGTCACTAGGGCGAGGATGATTGCCAAGCCGTTAGAGCAGCAGGTTGCCGACCGTCACCTAGAACGCCAGGCCGAGTATGCCATGTTGGTCAACCGCGGCAACCGAGTGGGACGAGTCAACGGTCTCGCTGTCCTTGGAGCCGACAGTGGCCTCTCTGACTACTCTGGGGTCGTACTACCAGTCGAGGCCATGGTGACACCGGCTCAGGGGATGTCCGGACGGGTCATCGCTACTGGCGGCCTGTCTGACCTCGCAAACGAGAGCGTGACTAACATCAGTGCGGTCGTGAAGAAGCTCACTGGCAAGGACATCAAAGATTACGATCTCCACGTCCAGTTCCCGGGGACTCACAACGTCGACGGCGACAGCGCATCGATTACTATGGCCACGGCCATAATCAGTGCCTTCGAAGGCGTTCCTATCGAGCAGAACCTAGCAATGACAGGTTCTCTTTCTGTAAGGGGTGAGATCCTGCCTGTGGGGGGCGTCACAGCGAAGATCGAGGCCGCCGCCAAATCCGGCATTGAGAAAGTAATCATCCCCCGCTCCAACTTGCAGGATGTGCTGATGGATGAGAAGTGGGAGAAGGAAGTAGAGGTACTGCCAGTTGATTCTTTGGACGAGGTTCTTGAGCACGCCCTCGTCGGGGCCGAAGAGAAGGTCAGCCTAGTAGGGCGTCTCGCCAAGGTCATCGACACCATCTCGAAGGGCACCGACACTCAACTATCAGCTTGAACGACTGCTCGTCGTAATCCTTCAAGTCCCGTATCATCCCCGCAGAGCGGGGATGTCCGTGACCGAGCAACAGAGTTCTCCTATGGGCATACTGTTCCTCGTTGTGCTGGTAGACATGATCGGCTTCACCATAGTAATCCCGTTCCTGACTTACTTCGTTCAGGATCTCGCTGCCGCGGAGGGCATCATGGATGTCGGCAGCCGTGACCTCTGGGTGGGCATCGTCATCGCCACCTACTCTCTCGCCCAGTTCATCTTCACCCCCGTGCTGGGTTCTCTCAGCGACAGGATGGGACGCAGACCTATCTTGATGTTCGGACTGTTGTCAAACACTGTATTCTTCACCGTGTTCGGCCTCTCCGGCAGTCTGGCCATGGCGCTCGTAGCCCGATTCCTAGCCGGCGCCGGTAACGGCAACATCGCCGTTGCCCGAGCCTACATCGGCGACATCAGCGAACCTGAGATGATAACCCGCAGGATGGGAATGATAGGGGCTGCCTTCGGACTAGGATTCATGATCGGTCCGTTCATCGGAGGGGTTCTTTCCGACCCGGCCAACGGTATTGGGGCCCCGTTCGACAGCCAGTTCTGGATTGACCACCCCTACTTACTCCCGTGCGTGTTCTCCAGCGCCCTTTCACTAGTCTCACTAGCTCTCGCCGTTACCCGACTCCCAGAAACTCTGCCACCCGAGTCCCGCAGTCCCGCAGATGACTCGCCGTTCAGCGGAATCGGTGGGATGATGACTAACATTGTCAAGGTCATGAGGTTCCCAACAGTATCTACGCTGGTTTCGATTAATTTCCTGTTCATGATGGGATTCAGCATGATGCATGGGACATTCATCCTGTTCACATCGATGACCCCTGCTGATGGCGGTCTTGGCTGGAGTGAGCTCGACAACGGCTGGATATTCGCCTTCATCGGGCTACTGGGAGTTATCATCCAGGGGGGGCTCATCGGTCCGCTGACTGACAGGTTCAGCATGCCTCGTTTGATGATAGCGGGAACACTCCTGTGTGGTGTTGGGATAGCCAGCATTCCGTATGTCCAGCATGATGTAAGTTGGCTGATTTTCGCTTCCTCAGCAGGCCTAGCGATAGGTAATGGGTTGTTCTCGCCGATCCAGTCCTCCGTCCTGACCTTTGAGATTAAGTCGCGAGGCTATGAACTTGGCATGGTGATGGGCGCGCAGGAAGGCTTTGGTGCTCTAGCGCGCATCATCGGCCCGCTGTTTGCCGCCTGCTTGTGGTCTCTTACGGTTCAGGGAACAGGCCTATGGACCTACCACACCTGCTTCAGGGTAGCAGGAATCATATTCGTCCTAGCCGTATTGCTCCAACTGCGGTTGAGATTGAGTGAGGAGTCAGAGACTAGGGCTAGCACAGGGTAGGTGAGAGTTTGACGGTTCCAGCAGCAGTTGCTCATGGTGGCGCTGGCCCGGGACCTCCTAGGCAGGAAAATGTGGAGGCCGCAATCGCTCGGGCAGCGGATATCCTTGAGGCCGGCGGCTCCGCCGTCGAGGCGGCAGTCGAAGCGTGTGTAATCTTGGAGGACGACCCCGTGTTCAACGCCGGGACGGGAGCTGTGTACAGGACCGACGGTTCGGTTCTGTTGGACGCCTCGCTGCAGACCTCAGACGGCCGTATGGGCTTCGTGATAGCCATGCGGGACACACCCAATCCGATACGAGTCGCTGCCGACCTGCTGGACGAGGAGATTAACGGACTAGCAGGCGACGGTGCGAGGACTTGGGCAAATTCCAAGGGCCATCCAAAGGCAGCTGTGGAGGGCAGACCCCCTCGTGCTGGTGTTGGAGACACTGTGGGGGTCATCGCGAGAGACTCCACAGGTGCGCTGGCCTGTGCGACTAGCACAGGTGGGACCAGCTACCGTCCAGCAGGCCGGGTGGGCGATGTCCCACTGCCCGGTTCTGGATTTTGGGCCGAGCACGGTCTCGCCGTAGCCGCAACTGGGGTCGGCGAGGTAATCACCAGATCGCTGTTGAGCTACAGGGTCCATGACAGGGCTCTCTCGACTGAGTCAACTCTCGAATCGGCGATGCGATGGGGTATCGAAGAACTCATTGACGAAGGAGTCTCAGTCGGTCTGATTTCCCTCGCCTCTGAAGGCGAGGGAAGGGGGCACTCAAACACTGACATGCCATGGGCTGCATGGAGTGGTTGAGTCACATCTCTAGTAGTTCCGGGGATGCGCTTAAGGAGCCTCTGCGGGTGGCCGCGTCAGAGGGATATGCATGACCGACATCGAAGACAGGATACAGCAGATTGCACAGGTACTCGGACAGCTCGATGACACACAGGTGCCCCGCAATATCAGGATATCTTCGAAGGACGCGGTTGAGAAGTGGCTGCTCAACAAAGACAAGGAGATGGACCTCAGGCTGGGCATGACCGCCTCAATCCTAGATGACATCTTCAACGATGCTAACCTGCCAATTCACTATGGCCCCCTGTGCCTACAGATTCAGACAGTTTTGGAGACCCTTCTGAACGAAGTTAAACGCTCCTGAGCCTTGAAGTGCGTAACGCCCGTCGCTTGCCATCTGGGGGCTCGCATGAAGAGTTGGACAAACCTCTCCTACGCTAATGTGGCAACTACCTCGCCCGCGGCACACAAGGCTTCCATGGAATGGTCTGATGCTCTTGCGCGCGGCGGTGCGGCAGAGTTCGGCGGAGAGGCCGAGAAGAACGGAATGATGCCTCTGCGCAGAGCTGCTGCGAGACTGCTTTCCTGTGAGGTCGCAGATGTTTGTGTGGGCTCGAGCGCGACCGAACTGCTATGCTCTCTGGCATGGGCGATTTCCCCCTCAAGAGGTAGCAATATCGTATCCACCAGAACCGCATTCCCGTCCACGGTTTACCCCTGGAGCAGGGTGGCGGAGGCAAACGGAGCGGAGATAAGGCTGGCAAATCATGACGATGCACTCTATACCAATCCAGATGACATTTTGAATTTGATAGACGATGCCACCTCGGTGGTCACCTTGTCCCATGTTGAGTACTCCAATGGACAGCGATATGACCTGAAGAGGTTCGCAGATGCGGCGCATTCGGCTGGAGCTCTGTTGGTAGTTGACGCGACCCAGTCGATGGGAATGATGCCAATAGACGCCGTATCATCGGGAGCAGATGCCATAGTGTCTTCTGGGTACAAATGGCTGCGCGGCACCTATGGCGCCGCAGTCGCTTACATCTCACCAGAAATCAGAGGTAATCTTAATCCAGGTCTGCTGGGATTCCGAAGTCACGTTGACATTTGGGATCTTAGGGCCGACCGCATGGAACTGCCTGAGGATGCCAGCCGATTTGAGTACACCACTATCCACTTCGGCGCAGCGCTCGGGCTGGCCGCAGCAGTGGAGGAGATCAATGAGATAGGGATTGAGGAGGTCTGGAGGCACGACCTGGCACTTGCTGACTCGGTCGTCGATGGTGCACGACTCCTCGACATTGAGGTAGCATCGCCGCTCTCGGATTCAGAGCGCAGCGCTATTATCAGTCTGCGACTCCCGGAAAGGGTCAGTAGCGAGGAGATATCTCGCAGACTTCAGGACGAATACTCCATCTTGGTAACAAGTCGCGCCGGACTGCTCAGGGTATCTCCTCACATCGATAACACAGAGCGGGATGTCCAGTCTCTGCTCGAGGCGCTCAAGCATCTAGTCTCATAGGTGCGGCAGCAGAATCGCTCCTGCGATTACGAACATTATGCAGGCGATCCCGAGGTCGATAACCCTCCACGCCTCAGGCTTGTTCAGAACTCCAGAGAGCTTCTTAGCGCCATAGCCGAGGGAGAAGAAGAACACGAACGAGGCGGTAGCAGCGCCGATTCCGAACGCCAGACGGTCATCGCCGAGGTACCTGCTTGATGCACCTCCAATCAGAAGCAACGTGTCGACGTAGACGTGCGGGTTGAGGAAGGTGAACGCGAGAGCCGCCCCAATCGTCGGTCCGAGTTCGCTTTCTCCATCGCCCTCTGTGGACATTCCAATCGGACTCATCGCCGACCAGATGCGCAGCAGACCGTACCCAGTAAGGAACACTGCCGCAGCCACAGCAATCCAGAACTCTGCTCCCTCGATACCCGATAGCACCGAGCCCATTCCGAGCACCCCAGCTGCTATCAGACTGGCATCGGCAAGAGAGCAGACCAAGCAGACGGCGAAGACGTGTGACCGCAGTAAGCCTTGCCTGAGTACAAACACGTTTTGTGGACCGAGAGCGAGTATGAGTCCTATACTCAGAGCGAAGCCCTCGAGTCCTGCAGACCCGACGCTCATGCTCATGTCTTCCTGCGCTCGGAAGCCTTGATTCGCAGACCCGTGTATCCACACTTACGGCATACCCGCGGCTTGCGCCCCCTGTGGGTCGCAGAGCAACGCATACATATCCACTTCTTTAGCAGACGAGCCTCTGCCTCGGGGTGCCTCTGAGCCATGCAGTCCGGCCGACCTGACAACCCTTCATAATCGCTTCCCACCATGAAATTCCCTAGAAATCGAAATCGCCTAGCGCCAAAGCATTCATCCGCATTTCATACTGCCCGAGGCTACGGTGCCTGCCAGCGTCGTACTTGGAGCCCAGTGGGGCGATGAGGGCAAGGGCAAGGCCATAGATCAACTGGCTAATCATTCGACTTGGACCGTGCGCTTCCAAGGAGGCAACAATGCAGGCCACACCATCGTACTCGGGGACACCACCCTAAAACTCCATCAGATACCCTCAGGAGTCTCCTACGAGCACTGCAATCTTGTACTCGGTGACGGGATGGTAATCGACCCGTGGGTACTCGAGGAGGAACTTGACAAGTGGCACGCCCTAGCCGGCGAGAGACCTGAGGGCAAGCGTCTATTCATCAGTGAGAGGGCCTCTATTATACTGCCCTTCCACAGGCTGTATGATGGGGCTGACCGCGTCGTCGGTACCACCGGCCGCGGTATCGGCCCTACCTACCGTGACCGCACTGAGAGGGTCGGCATCAGGTTCGCCGACCTCGCGAACCTAGTCGATGACGCTGAGGCGGTGCGGGCTCAAGCCGAGCGTATGAGCAAGCAACTGGCTACGGTCGGCGTCGACGAAGGCATAGATGCCAGTGCACTGCAGTCCGACCTCAGATGGATACTCGGCCGCTACTCGGATGCCATCAGGCCAACCGGACTGATGGTTGACTTAGCCCTTAGGAACGGCGAGAGAGTGCTACTAGAGGGAGCCCAGGGGGCTATGCTCGACATAGATCAGGGTACATACCCCTTCGTCACCTCGTCGGTGACCAGCAGGGCCAACGCCACCCACGGTGCGGGAATCCACCCAGGGCATGTCGACCAGTGCTTCGGTATCACCAAGGCCTATACAACGAGGGTTGGCAATGGCCCGTTTCCTACTGAACTCTCTCTGGAAGAAGGCCCGGGAAAGCACATGGCGCAGGTTGGTAATGAATTTGGCACCACCACAGGCAGGCCTAGGCGGACTGGATGGCTTGACATGGTGGCCCTGCGTGAGAGCAACCGGATTAACGGCTACACTGGCTTGGTAGTCACCAAGCTGGATGTACTCGGGGGACTCGACGAACTGAAGATATGCATCGGCTACGAGATGGACGGCAGAACACTCCATGTCATGCCGACCACTAGTGAGGATCTTGCGAGATGCACGCCGATATACGAGACTCATCAGGGATTCCCTGCAATGTCACAGGACGACTGGATAGCCATGGCCGATGCTTCGAGGTCAGAGGACTCCGGGTTCGACGCATTCCCTGAAGTCATCAGGAAGTACATCGAGCGAATCGAGCACCTAGCAGGAGTCCCCATCGTCAGTGTTGGAGTTGGGCCCGACCGTCGCGCATCGATCGCTAGCAGAGGAGGTCCGTTCGACTTCCCTGCGGATGAGGCAACCTTCTAATCAGTCCACTTTGGCGAGCGCCGTATGGGATTCAAGGCCAACGCACGTAAGAGGCGTAATGCAGCGTCAGCCGCCGCTGGTTCTGAGAAGAAGGAAGACGAGGAATACGTAGGCGAAATCAAGTGCGATGTCGCAGGATGCGAAAACTGGGCCGACAAGAAGGTCGGTGGTCGAAAATTGGCTTTCGACAGAGCAGCTGAAGTCTGGGGCGAGTCAGGACTCACCAAGGACTCGAAGCGAGTCACAGTATGCAAGTCATGCTACAGGGCATGGAAGAAGGCAAAGAAGGACGAGCCGACCGAGTGGACATAGTGGACAAATCAAGTGGTTTCATGAGTATAGCTCGAAGAATTGGCCCGATTATGGGAGGACTCTTCTTATTCTGCTTCGGGCTTCCTTTCACTCTAGTCCCACTCATGATGTTCAGCGACGGAGTGTTCGGCCTCGAGGACCCAGTATTCTTTGTCTTCATGATTGCATTCTCGCTCCCATTCCTCTTGGCCGGACTGTCAATGAATATCATGGGACTGGGTGCTATTAGATGGGGTATCATGGCTCCTGAGGACCCCTCCTCCGCTCCAAGACTTGGAAAGGTCGGACCCATGAGAATAGGAATCACCGAGCACCCATATCCTGAGTATAGGGGAGACTATGTTCGGCAGCCTGAGATTATCAATGGTAGGGACTGGTACAAGATGGGCGATAGCAATAATCGTCTGTATTATTACGCTGCAAACGAGGGAGGCAGGCCCGGATGGTCTATCGATGACAGACAAGATACCGGCGCTAGGGACTGGTTCAATGGGGGTTGGTTTTCCACAACTGGATCGACAATTCCCTCGGGCCGTCGAAAGTGGAACGACCTCGATCCTTCATCATGGGTAGAAATTGAAGTTCTCGAATCCGCTGAGAAGAAGAGTAATTGGTGGGAGAGAAAATCCTAGGTTTCCTCTAAATTCTTAATCGGAACAATGTTAGATGGAATCTCCGAGCGAGACTCATCATGGCCCAACCAATCAATGAACCGATATTGGGCTATGCCCCCGGAAGTAGCGAGAAATCCGCCCTCATGGATGAGGTAGATAGGCAGATGTCAGAAGTTGTAGAGATACCCTGCATCATCAACGGCGAGGAGATTTACACAGGCACGACGACCACTCAGGTCATCCCGCACGACCACGGGCACATACTCGCCAATGTCCACCTGGCGGGAAGGGAGGAGATGGAGGCTGCTTGCGCTGCCGCTGTCGACGCACAGCAGGCTTGGATCGAACTAGGTCTCGAGGGCCGCTGCGCGGTCTTCGAGCGATGCGCCGACCTCCTGGCAGGCGACTGGCGCATGAGAGTGAATGCCTCAACCATGCTGAACCAGTCGAAGACGGTGTTCCAGGCGGAGATAGACGCTGCCTGCGAACTCATTGACTTCTGGCGATTCAACTGCCATTATGCGCGTGGCTTCCATGACGACTTCCAACCACTCATCTCCCCCGAGGGAGTCCAGAACTCGACCGAGATTAGGCCCCTTGAGGGCTTCGTTCTCGCAATTACGCCCTTCAACTTCACGAGCATTGCTGGAAACCTACCCAGTGCCCCAGCGATAGTCGGATGCACCTCGGTATGGAAACCAAGCCGAAACTCGTACCATTCGAATTATGTCCTGATGCAGCTGATGATGGAGGCAGGTCTACCAGCAGGAGTCATCAACTTCCTACCTGGCTCGGGCGCTGAAATCACCGAAATCGCTCTGGCAAATCCGGATTTCGCCGGGCTACACTTCACTGGCTCGACTGCCACCTTCCAGGGGCTGTGGCAAGAAATTGGCCTAGCCCTCCCCAATCTTCGGTCATACCCTCGGATAGTTGGCGAGACTGGGGGCAAGGACTTCGTCGTCGCTCACCCTGACTGTGACCGCCAGGGTCTACTAGTCGCGCTTCTACGCGGAGCTTTCGAGTTCCAGGGACAGAAATGCTCCGCGGCTAGTCGCGCCTACATACCACAATCTGTCTGGAACGCCATCTCGGATGATCTGTGTGCAGAGATTAGCAAGATCAAGATGGGCGATGCGAGAGATTTCACAAACTTCATGACCGCTGTGATAGACCAGCGGGCCTTTGACAAAATTACAGGCTACATCGAGCGCGCCCAGGGCCGCGACTGCTGCCAGATCATCGTCGGAGGCAGCTCAGATGGCAGCACGGGCTGGTTCATTGAGCCGACAATAATCGTCACCACCAACCCGACTTCAGAGGCCATGGTCGAGGAGATATTCGGACCGGTACTCACCGTTTTCGTGTACGACGACGATGACTTCGATAACGTCCTGAGGATGTGCGACGAGGCATCCCCTTACGCTCTCACCGGCTCGATTTTTGCCAGTGATGAGTCCAACATACAGAAGGCGTTCAACGCTCTTCGTTTCACAGCCGGGAACTTCTACATCAACGACAAGCCGACCGGGGCAGTCGTCGGCCAGCAGCCGTTCGGCGGGGCACGGGCCAGCGGTACCAACGACAAGGCAGGCGGCCCTCTGAACCTGCTCCGATGGATTAGCCCCCGCTCAGTCAAGCGGGCAATCGACATCCCACAGGACTGGAGCTACCCGTTCATGGGTGAGGATTGATGGACACACTATTCTCCTACACACTACTACTGGGGACACTAGGATTCTTCGGATACATCGGCTATTCCGCTGGATCTCAGAGAGAGCTTGACTCAGACACATACTTGGCAGCCCGAGGTAGCCAAAACTGGCAGAGAATCGGCCTGAGTCTATTCGCATCTGGAATGGGTATATGGATTCTGTTCGGACCGTCCGAGGTGGGCTACTATGGTGGTTTCTGGGACGTCACCGGTTACGCACTCTCCTCTGCTACACCGTTCATGCTGCTGGCTTACGTCGGGCCAATGATACGCGAGCGTCTGCCTGATGGGGTCACGCTGGCAGACTATGTCAGAATGAGACTGGGTCGTCCGATGCAGGTCTATGTGGGACTGATCTCGGTACTCTACATGTTCACATTTTTGTTCGCCGAGTTCACTGCTATCGGCAAGGCAATGGAGACTCTCACAGGGATGGACCCCATAGTGCCAATGCTGGCGGTAGCCGTTGTCACAGCCGCTTATACAGCGTACGGTGGACTTCCTGCCTCGCTTCAGACCGACCGCTGGCAGGCTTGGATGATACTGTGGCTGGTGATTGCCCTACTGCTAATTCTATTCGGTGCCGATATCGGGACTCTGATTGAGGACGCCAAAGCGTACAACCCCGAGGACGAGTGGTCGATTGGCAGCATGTCCTACACGGATTCGTTCAAATCCGGACTCGCTCTGGTGGTGGCAATAACCGCAGCCGAGATGTTCTCTCAAGGCAACTGGCAGCGTGCATGGGCCTCGGAGAGTGACGAGGCCCTGAGAAAAGGCTCCTTCCTAGCCGCAGCGCTCGTCCTCCCGCTCGTCTTCGTGATGGGTGTGCTGGGGACAGTGGTCGCCGGTCAGGGAGCAGTCGAAGACCCATCTGCAGCCTTCTTTACTCTAATCGAAGATGCCAATGTACTCCTAATCGCAGCATTCGTTGTTCTGGCAGTCGCACTGGTCTGCTCCAGCGCTGATACCTTACAGAATGCTGTGGTGGCGTCCATATCACGTGACATCGCCAACGGTTCGATGCAGCTCTCTCACGCTCGAATAGCAACCATCGCCATGATTCCAGTCGCAATCTATCTCGCTAGGACCATAGATGCTCTCAGCGTCTTCGAGATATTCCTTTTCGCCGATCTGCTCGCCGCGGCCACCGTTGCTCCAGTCCTACTGACTCTCTGGGACAAGATATCTTCGAAGGGAGCTTTGCTGGGGGCTTTAGCAGGACTCCTATCTGTAGTAGCTTACGGAACTGCGACAGCCGACTTTGCCACAGGGATAGACTATCTGACCTCGCCTACAAATGAGTGGGGACTAGCCAATCTTGAGATATTTCTCTCTGCCTTGATTGGTTCCGGAGTCGTGACTGTTGCGGGCTCATATGCGTTGCCCGACGAAGTCGCTTGAGACCGCCCCCTAGATTCATTTGCCCTACGCGCATCGGGGCCCCATGGATGAGTCGCCCCCCACTCGCATTCACTCTCTTGTGATGCCTTGGAAGGGGTTCTGGCGTTCGACGTGGTCACGCCGTGAGATGATGGGTGGATACTGGTTCCCAATTGAGATGTTCCTCTTCGGCATGCTCTGCGTCGCTGCCCCCTACTTCGGCTCAAACAACATCGCAGAGCACTACCTCAGTACGGTTTGGGATCCGGAGATATGGCTGGACCGCGAGATTCCCGTAGTCAACTGGATGATTGTCCCCTATACTGCGCTATACCTGTTCTATCCTGCCACTCTCATAATCAGTCCTAGGGACGATAAGGGTAGGGCCGAACTTATTCTGGCGATGCAGGGGCTCATTCTCATCACTCTTTTCTGCACCTTCTTCTTCCTTTTCTTCCCGGCTGAGATTGACCTAAGGGATCAGCTTGATTTGGACTCTCTAGTTGGAATTGAGGCCTCTCTATTCGGTTTCATCCACTTCTCCGACAACCCGTGGAACGCATGGCCGAGCCTGCACATAGTCCACTCTTACCTGCTCGCTAGGTTGATGACTTTCTGGGTTAATCGAGAACATGGTGGAAAGCCTCTCGCGAAGGCATTTCTGGTCTTACTGTGGATTGAGTATGTGTTGCTGTGCGTAAGTATTCTGACGACCAAGCAGCACTATCTGTTCGATCTGGCAACCGGGCTCGCCACGGCCATGCTGGCGTGGAAGCTGTTTGAGTACGCGCTGGGCCTTGTCGAGCGCCAGTCACCGGAGCAGATTGCCGAGGACGCCGATTGGGTCTAATCAGTTGTACACCATCGGCAGGAAGGCGTTTGCCGCAGTCTCGCATGCATTGGATACATCGTCGAGACGTTGTAGGACTCGGTACATGTGTACGGCAGCCAGTGGATCATCCTCGCCGATGCTGAACACGTACCCAGCCGCCCGACTCTCGACCAAGTCGGACTCGTGCTCAGCCAGATTGACATCGTCAATCAGTCCTCCCAACTTCTCGCGGCCGGCCCTAGTGTACCCGGAAAGCGTTAGGTCACGCAGCGCTTCGACAGTATCCTCGTAGGTAGCCGCAGTCTTAGCCACCGCTTGTGCCATTTCCTTGAGCAGGGTTTTGGCCTCCGCATTGTCATAGAGTGGTCTGAAGGAGAGTTGTTCGGCGACGTTTTGAGCATAGTCAGCAATGCGATCTTGGCGGGCTAGCATGTGGTAGAAGTCATCAGACCTCATCAGCAGATTCCACTTGCCTGAACCGACCCTTCTTCGCAAATCATTCTTCACATTGTCAGCATTCAATTCGGCCGATATAGTCGCCTCGATGGCTTCACTCGGATCCTTTCCGTCCGCTGCGTTGTTCACTGCTTCTAGCATGTGGTTGACCGTGTCCTCAACAGCCACGGCGTGTGTATGGAACAATTCGAAGTATGTTGGAGCCCCCTTCTCTGTATCTCCCCCTGCATCGGCCAAAGCGTCATCGACAAACACCTCTCCGTCACGAGTGGACCAAATTACATAGACCACCATGGCGAGTGCGAGGGGTATGACGATGAGCATCTTGATGGGATCTGAGCTGACGGCTACGTAGATTACTATCGAACCGAATCCCGCAGCTGGAAGACTCGCTATCCAAGAGGCGATAATCTTGCCAAAGACCCTGAAGTCGACGGCCTTTGCACCCCCTGCTAGCCCTACTCCAACTACTGCGCCTACGAGAGTGTGAGTGGTGGAAACGGGGACAGCGAGGAAGGGCATGGAGAAGATCAGTACAGTCGTTGCAGCGCCAAATGTCGCTGCGAAGCCACGAGTAGGCGTGATGTCGGTGATCTTGCTCCCTATCGTTTCCATCACTCTCCATCCCCAAGTGACCACACCGACAGCTATCCCGATGCTTCCCAGAAGAACGAGCCAAGTCGGTACATTAGCCACCGCTTCGAGTTGCCCATCATTCGAAAGGACTTGGTAAACAGCGGCCATCGGACCTATGGCATTGGATCGATCATTGGCTCCGTGAGCAAAGGCGACATAGGCAGCGGCAATGACTTGCAACCAGACAAATATCCTCTCGACACCATGGAAACCCTCATCCTCACCCTTGAAATCGTAGTTCCTCAGGATGTAGGCCAAAATCACTGCAGCGATGACAGAAATTATTCCTGCTAGGATGAGGCTGTTGATTGGGAACCATGCATTTTCCATCATAGGGTTCCAAGAACCATTCTCTTTGACTGGCAACCAGTCGTATTTGTTCTCAATCCAGCCATTCTCCTGAGCCCTTGCGAAGAAACCCTTCAGAGCTTTGAACTGTAGTGCAAGGCCAAGCACGAAAAACGTCGGGATAGAAAGTATCGGTGCCACCCAGCGCGCGCGCGCCTCAGGATCAGACGTATCGAGAATAGCCTCTCTGATGACCCAGAATGTGAAGAATGCGAATAGACCCCCCATCACTGGGCTAGCAACCCATGACATAGCGACCTTCTCGACTACCGCCCAGTCGATGAGAGAGGTTTCATGCTGAACCTCCATGACTAATCCGACACCGACAATTCCACCGATGATACTGTGAGTGGTCGAAACCGGTAGTCCGTATCTCGTGGCGATAGTTAACCAGACCGCCGCTGCCATCATGGCAGCTATGAAGCCATACATTAGATCATTTGAAATCGCGTCAACTAGAGCCTGATTGTCGAAATCAACAACTAAGATTCCCTTGCGAACTGTGTCTGTAACTGCATCTCCAGCGAAGAAAGCACCTATGAACTCAAAGATGGCAGCGATGATTACTGCTTGCTTGAGCGTCAGCGCGCGAGAGCCGACAGATGTCCCCATCGCATTCGCGACATCATTGGCACCGATATTCCACGCGAGGTACGCGCAAACACCTACCGAGACAAACAGAACGAGCCCCATCAGAGGTTCCATTGATTCGCGCGCATCGCTGATGGTACTTGACTTATGCTCATAGTAAATCTGCGACGATTTCGGGCTGCGTCAGGTAGATGAGCAGACCAATTCCCGCGAACATCATCATCCACGCACCAGTGGCCTTGACTATCCCAGTAGAGCGCCGGAGGAAATCGAGCATCGACTGCCGGCCAAGGCCGACTAATACTGTCACTGCTATCATCAGCATGGTGACTGAAAGGATTAGTCCGGTCATCCCGAACGCGAAGGCACCGTTGCCGACTACAGCGAGCCAAGCAACGAATGGGAATACTGCAGCGGCAGTGCAGTCTACCGAGGCCGCGCTGTATCCGATGCCCCACAGGAACATGTTGCGTCTAGGCGTGAATTGCTCATCCATCTCAGTGGTCTGGTAGCGGTCGAGTATACTCTGGACCCAGTTCAGCAGATGCGAGGTCCAGCCGAGCAGCATGAGGCTACCGAGGATTACCAGCAGCCATGCTATTGCAATCGCGATATCATGCAGCACTCCAGAGAGGCCAATGATTCCGTCAAGTCCGAAGATGATAACCCCGATTGCCCCGAAGAAGGTTAGTTGACCTAGAGCAGCATAGATGCCGACCTCGAAGGACTTGGGCATACTGCCAGAGAGCTTGCCAGCCTCCTGCAATTCATCCTCCCTCATCCCGAGGTTGAGGTAATACGCGATGTAAGAGGGCAGTACTGGGAATGCGCAGGGAGAGAAGTAGACCAGGACGCCCAGGAATAGGCCAATCACGAAGACCCCCGAGAGCGATCGATCAGCCTTCTCAATGCCGAATCGGAGACTATCAGCCTCGCCAGCATTTGCGCTTGCAACCGCCGAATCGAAGGACGACCACCCATCGAGAGGTGTTCCAGTGTGCTCCTTGGCGACGACGTACCCTTCATGGTCGATTACAATCACCAGTGGGATGGCTTGAGCAAAGTAGTACTCGACTAGATCACCAGTGCCACCATCTTCGAGAATCACGACATCGGTACCACCGTTGGCGACCGGCCATGGCATGTGCTTGTCGGAGTCCGACTCTCCAAAGGTCGCATTGATGTCTTCGAAAGTTTCGTAGCCATACCAGGAGCCGATTGACAGGACCACTACATCGTATGGTCCTTCGAGCGTCTGCCAATTCTCGAGATTCTGGCCTATGTGCGTCTGGACATAGTGGCAGTTTGAGCAGTCTACCGCCATGAAGTCCAGAACGACCACGCTTCCTTGTAGGTCGGACAGTCGGACCATCCCCGAATCGTCGGCGATGGCATCATCGATCCCTGTCCGGTTCATTGTAGCGACCTCGAAGTCAGGCACCGGCTCGATGTCGTCAGACACCCCGTACGCAGATGCTGAGAGGCCAAATAGTGCTAGGGACGAATATCCTATGATACAGAACAAGACTACGCCAACACCGAATGCCTGCCAAGTCTCTTTCTGGCGCAGAACATCAAAGTCTAGACCTGCTACCATGGAACGCCGAATTAGGGCCGACTTTTGATTCCGGCGGGAGTTGTGCTCTCGAGACGAGTCATCACGCTTATTGCCGACTCATGGCCGGCTGTGGAGCGCGGGCTCGTGGTCTAGGGGTTATGACGTCGCCTTCACATGGCGAAGATCGCAGGTTCAATTCCTGCCGAGCCCACCATCATCCTACGAGTTCGTCAAGCAACGACGACGCACCAATTCTCAGCCTCTCAGGGCCCTTGATACTCGGGTCCTCGGAGCTGACAAGTCCGACCAAGCGCCCCACATCTTCGAGGGTGCTTATCCCTCCTGAAAGCTTGACTCCTGGGTGGCTGCCCATGGTGATGCCATGTCTCATGACCTCAAATGCCAGAATCTTAGCTGCTTCATCACTGCATCCACCTCGTTTACCTGTACAACTCTTGACGAAGTCTGCTCCTGCTGCCAGTGTCATCCGTGCGGAGGCGCGCATGCTGCGCTCATCGAGAAGAGGAGTTTCGATGATGACTTTTAGGGCACAGCCAGCTGAAGCCTCTCGCATAGCAATAAGCATCGCCAGTTCAAACTCTCCTGGAAAGTCCTCGGCCTCGCGTGGCTCTAGGACGCAATCAATTTCATCTGCCCCAATCTGTACTGCTGCACGTATGGCTTCGGACGCAGCTGAGGGATCACTCTCTCCAACTGGGAAGCCAGCGGCTACGGCAGCCACAGGTATTCCCTCATCCAAACGACTCTTGACATAAGTGACGTGCTCGGCGAAGATGCAAACCGCCGCAGGGCGGTGCTCATTGGCCTTCTGACATAGTATATCGAGGTCGGCTTCGCTTGCATCGTGGTTGAGCAGTGTGAGGTCAAGCAGATCGAGCACACCTCTTGCGTCCATCATACCACTCAGCTGTGCTGCGACTCAAAGTCGCGCATGAAACCAACTAGGGCCACGACGCTTTCAATCGGGCATCCATTGTACATGCTGGCACGTATGCCGCCAACGCTGCGATGCCCCTTCAGTCCACCGAATCCTGCTGCCGTGGCCTCTGCTAGGAAGGCTCCCTCGAGATTCTCATTGGCCAGACGCCATGTGACATTCATCACCGAACGCGAACCCCCATGCGCGTGCGGGCGCCAGAAGTCGCTTCGATCAAGCTCTCCGTAGAGGAGAGCAGCCTTGGTGCGGTTTCGCTCGATGGCGCCATCGAGCCCACCGTTGCGCTCAATCCAGGCGAAAATCCGGTCGAGCACGTAGATGCCGAAGGTGTTGGGGGTGTTGAACATCGAACCCTTGGAGATGTGAGTATGGTAGTCGAGCATCGTAGGGATCCCCTGCTTGGCTCTGGCCAATGCCCATGGCGAGAGGATTACCAGAGTTACGCCGCTCGGACCGAGGTTCTTCTGCGCACCTGCGTAGATGACATCGTGGGCCGAGACATCTATGGCGACGCCGCAGATATCCGAGCTGGCATCGACCACCCTCGGTTTGCCTCCACTGTCAGGCAGGTGGTGGAATTGAGTGCCATACAGGGTGTTGTTAGAGGTGTAGTGGACATAGGCTGCGTTCTCGCGAACCGTGTAGTCTCCATCCTGCGGGACTGATTTGAAATCGTTCTCAGAGTCATCCCAAGCTGCAAATGCATCACCCACTCTGCTGGCCTCTTTGAGGGCCTTCTGCGACCAGCCACCGGTGACTAGGAAATCCGCTTCCTCTCCCCCTTCGAGCAGATTCAAAGCGGTCATGTAAAATTGAGTTGAGGCACCACCTTGCAGGAACAGCACCTCGTAGTCATCTGGAACCGACAGGACTCTCCTGATTCGCTCCACGGCCGAGTCGATTACGCTTTGAAAGGTCGGGCTGCGGTGAGACACCTCAAGTAGCCCGAAACCACTCTTGTTGAGGTTGGGCAGCGCCGCCGCGACCTCTTCAACTACTTCCAGCGGCATCACAGCTGGCCCGGCGCCGAAGTTGTGGATGCGACCGGCAGGTTGCACGCTCCGACGCGCCCGCTCCCGGCCTTTCAGCCCATCGGAGCCTACGATAGGGTTCATTTTCGGGTGGCCGGACGGACAGTCGTGCTCCGCATAGGCCTCGTCATGCTGCAAGGCGCCCGCCATGTTCACATTGCAGCACTCCAGCGGGCCGCCGAGGAGTGCAATATCGAGATCGAGGTCCACGAACTACGCAAAGCCTCCGATTTGGCCACAGCAGACCCTCACGCCATCGTGCTACCAGGGGGAGAGTCGACTACCATGCGACTGATCGGGAACCATAAGGAATCAGGACTCTTGCCCGCTCTTTTCGAATGGATCCGCTCTGACTCCTCGCATCCTGTGCTTGGCACCTGCGCGGGCGCGATTCTTCTGGCCGACCCGCAGGACGGCGGTGAACCGTTAATCGGCGCGAACATCGACCGTAACGCGTACGGCCGACAGGCCGATTCCTTCCAGAGTCCACTCGAGGCTACTATCCTAGGGCGCGACTTCCCCGGTGTGTTCATCCGTGCTCCTCGGTTCGCATCACACAACGAGTCCTCATCTGTGGCCGCATTGCATGGCGAGGAGGTGGTTGGCGTGAGGACCGATAACAGACTCGCCCTAACCTTCCACCCCGAACTCTCATCTGACACGGGCTTCCATCGCTGGTTGCTTGAGACTGCAGCAGGTGCTTCGACATGAGCATCACAGTTGGCCTACCACAGGTGCCAGAGTTGCACGAGCCTCCCGAGGAAGCCGATGCAGAGGGGTGCATACAGTGCCAGATGGGCAGCAAACTAGTACTGTTCATCACAGGCAACTGTCACTGGCGCTGTGATTACTGCCCACTCTCCGAGACCCGACGCGACATCGACCACATGTTCGCTAATGAGCGGCGCTGCGAGAGTTTCGATGAGGTAATTGAGGAAGCGAGGGCTATGCGCGCCACAGGTGCTGGAATCACCGGCGGCGACCCGTTGATGGCACGTGAGAGGACACTTGAGGGAATCAGGCGCCTGAAGGCCGAGTTCGGCCCGAATTTCCACCTCCACATGTACACCAGCATCCCGTTCCGCCCAGAGTGGGCCGCCGAGTTCGCCGAGGCGGGACTCGATGAGATAAGATTCCATTTCCTCGATCTTGAAGCCGAGCAGTACCGCGAGACCATCGCTGCGTGCTCAGCTGCTAGTATCTTCACCGGTGTAGAACTACCCTGCGAGCCCGACAAGGAATCCGAGCTGCTAGAGCTACTGGAGACCCTACGAGGCTTCAATGTCGACTTCCTCAATCTCAACGAGCTCGAAATCACCGTCGGTAACATCGACAACATGGAGTTACGTGGATTCAACCTGTCGACTGAGATAACCGCTGGCGCTGCAGGCTCTGCCGAACTGGCGCACATTCTGCGTAATCGCGTAATCGCCGCAGCGAATGGCCTCCCTGACCCAATCGACGCAGAGACACGAGACCCGTATGGCTACCACCTGAAGTTCTGCACCGCCGTCTACAAGGATGCCGGGCAGCTGCGAAGGAGATTCCAACGTCGCGGCGAAGCGACCATAGCACCGCACGAGACGCTGACTGAAGACTCGACTTTGATGTTCGGTGCCATATACGCTACCGAGAATGATCAGGAATCGTGGAGAGAGGAGATAGCCGAGCAGACCGACCTGCCGCACAGGTTCATGCTGTGGGACTCCGATAACCAGCGCATCGAACTCCCACTCGTCGTGGCTGAGTCGATAGCCGAGCACGTCGATGCCTCCGTCGCCATGGTGGAAGTCACACCGACCTTTGAGAGGATGGAGGTCACGGTGGTCTGGCTCAATGACAATAGATAGAGCGAGCCCTTCTCGTTGGGTTCATAGAGTCTCGACTTTTGTTACCAATCATGCCAGTCAGAATTGGGGACCCTCAAGTTGTTGGAGTCAATCCATTCCGCCGGCTTTCGGCATCACAGGTCATCACTTGGAAGTCCTGTAACAGGCTCTGGTACTACACCTACATAGAGCGACTGAAGAGTCCCCTACCGCCTCAGATTATCCGAGGCAACGCTGCAGAGGAATGCGTCTGCCGCGTCCTCAGGGACTCCCCCGTTCTAGTTTCAGCCGATTCCACCGATGAAATGACATCTCCTTTGCTCGATGACGGCTCACTCGACTATGACAATCAGAATGCATGGCCAGGCCCTGCTATGTCCGAGTTACCTGGGGAGCAGTGGCCCATCGACAGACAATCCCTCGAGGCCTGGGCACTGGCCCGAGCCGAAGTCCACTTCGATGTCTGCTGGGAGGCGGCCGTTGCAGATTGGGAATCGTCCCCCAATCGCTCCGGCTCGGTTGCTGATGCTGATCCCGAAGAGGCACTCGAGATGATACGGGCTGGTATCAGAATGCACCTCGACCAAGTCGAAGCCTGCTTGGAGGCCGGAGGAGGGCCGAAGTTCACGCAGTGGCGCGCAGGTGGTATCAGGGACTATTGGCCTGCTCCAGATGGATTTCCGCGGACTTGGATTGAGAGGCACCCCGCCGCGCTCGGCTCGGGCAATATCACTTGGTGCGAGGCGTGGGAGGTCGCGCGGCCATGGTTCGTAGACCCCGACGCAGGGCAGTGGAAGCAGACTACTTCGCACCCCGAAGAGTGGTTCCAGGGAGAGTATGACATGGTGTATTATTGGACAGGTGCCATCCGGATTATCGATCTCAAGGCATCGATAGGTAAGGGTGACCGCTCAGGTGGCTACATCGACCAACTGCGCCTGTACTGCTGGCTGTGGTGGGAGACGCACGGCAGGGCAGATGAGGTAGAGGCACTGGAGATTTGGTACCTTGGAACCGGCACAATCAAGGATGTGCCTAAGCCAAATCAGGAGGAGATGCAGACCCTCAGTGAGGAGCTCAAAGAGCTGTATCAGACTATCCACGCTCGCAACCCTTCGATTGACGAGTGCCGACCTAACCCGGCACCGCTACGGTACTTCGACAAAGGAGGTATGCCTTCCAAAACACCAGTCGACTCCAACCCGAAAGCGCGTTGCAAACGCTGTCAGTTGCGAGGCGTATGCGAGGGCAGCAATCACGAGCTTGAACTCCCTCTCGAGCGCAGCATTGAGCGCTTCGGTCACCGCTGGCCCGTAACTCCGCTCGGAGAGATAGTGACCCGTGTCAACGTCGTCGGAGAGGTCTCAGGTTTGCGCGGACCCAACCTAGCGGATGACGGTTCGGTAGAACTCTCATTTGTGTTGCAGGAGGGCTACGACCGCGCCAAGGTCCGACCCTCACGCTACGGCACCCCGAGGGAAGTGACCCGCTCTATTGCCAACAACAGCAGGGTACGCATCGAGAACGCTATGGCATCGGTGTGGAAGGGAGAGGTTGTTCTCGATCTTGACGAGAAGTCCTCGGTCGCAATCGCAGACGAGTCCGACTCCGCCCCTATCGTGGACATAGAGACCAAGATCAACGCCATCGGCAGGGTTTGGTCGGTAAACGCCTTCCCGGATGGAGAGGGGGTGACAAGGTGGTCGGTGACTTTGGTCGACCAGACCGGCTCTGCCGGAGTAGTCGCGTTCAGGCAGTTCATCCCCCTAGCGGCAGCGGGAGTGGCGAGGGGCGATGAGATAGCAGTGTTGAATGGAGAAATCGGCGAGTTCAACGGACAGCCGCAAGTTAGGATTGGTCCGGGTGGACGACTCGTCATACTACGGAACGCCTCAGAAGTGCCAGAATTTTAGTGGCGCCGAGAGAGGGATTTGAACCCCCGCGTCCAATGGACAGTGGATTTCGAATCCACCGCAATACCGGGCTATGCGATCTCGGCAGCGGTTCGGCCACCTGCGGATTAGAGATAAGCCTGACCCGATACGCAAGGCCATGCAGATCGAGGTCAGCCATGATGGAGAAGTGATTCCGGTCGAATACGAAGGGCCAATCACAATATCAGATCTACTTGAGAAACTAGGCATACCGGCATCTACTGTTCTCGCGGTTCACGGCGATACAATCGTACCTCACACATCCCGTATTGAGTCCGATATCAGTCTAGAGTTGATTGTGGTCTCATCTGGCGGTTGACTCAAGTCAATCGCTTATTGCATTGTATTTTACGTCCGTCGTCTAACGGCCGAACATGCGCCGCCTGAGTTATCTTGTCGTACTCCTCCTCCTCTCCGGTCCTCTGACCGGTTGCACCTCGCCCCCGGATAACACCGAAACCGCATCCGGATGCACCTATCCGGATGCACTCAATTTCAACGAGTCGGCCGTAACTGATGACGGCTCCTGTGAGTACCCCGGACCGCCCGAGGAGGCCCTTGGGTGCACGTACGAGGGGGCCACCAACTACGACGTGGCGGCCACAGTCGACGACGGCTCCTGCGAGTACCCTCCTGACCCAGTCCCGGGTTGCATGAATTCTTCTGCCCTGAACTTCAATGCGACAGCCGACACCGATGACGGCTCCTGCAGGTACATCCAGCCCCATGTCCTGATGGTGCTGCTAGACGGCTGGAGGCCCGATGTCATCGCTGCGGCACACACCCCGACCATTGACATGATGATGCAAGACAGCGCCTACTCGATGGAAGCAAGGGTAGAGGATACGGCCATCAGCGGGTCGGGTCACTCCAGCTTCCTGACTGGTGTCCACAGGGACAAGCACAACGTACATGGCAACAGCTTCGGTGATGCGAACTACCAGGAATACCCATACTGGTTCAACCTCCTGAAATACGAACGACCGGAGATGCACACGGCAGCGTACCACAATTGGCTCCCGATGGCCGACGCTGCTCTCGATTTCTCGGTGTGCGGGTACTGCGTGGATATGTACGTCACGGGGAGCGACAATTCGATTGCAACACAACTCGCCACTGACCTTGCTAACCAACAGATGGACGCGGTGACGATAGTCATCGACGCTCCGGACGCGGCAGGACACGCCTACGGCTTCCACCCTTCGATTCCCCAATATGTAGCAGCCATGAACCAGAGCGATGCCTTGATTGGCATGATGATGGATGCGATATTCGCTCGAACCAACTACGCCGAGGAGGACTGGATGGTGATCGTCTCCTCAGATCACGCTGGGTCCGGATATGGTCATGGGTACAACATCCCAGAGCACAGAGAGGTTCCGTTGATCATCTGGGGTGTCGAGTCTCCAGGCCCAATTTGGCCAGCCCCTGACGCGGTTGACATCGTGCCCACGGCACTGCGCCACATGGGGGTGGATGTGAGGCCCGAATGGGATTTGGACGGACGAGCCGTTGGCTTGGAGCCGACAGGGCAGTCGGATGCCGAACTGGGAATTAATCTGGTATTCAACGGAGATGCGGAGCTAGAACGTGGCTACTGGCCGAGCGGCCAAGATGCGTCAATCCCGGGATGGACGGACAATGGCACACTCACCACTTGGGTATACGGTGCACCGACATACATACTGATGGATGATCCGGGGCCTTCCGATAGGGGATTGAACTACTTCGGCGGTGGATCCAGTGGCGACTCATCTATGCACCAAGACATCGACCTGAGTGCAATTCAATCTGACATTCAGGGCGGAAGCATCACCTATTCTCTCACGGCCTTCATTGGCGGTTATTCTACCCAGGACGACCGCATGGAGGTACTCGTAGAGTTCTTCGATTCCTCAGGAAACCTCCTCCTCTCGGACGGAATCGGACCCCTATACGCTGAAGACAGGAACAACACGACTGGAATATACCTCCAAGGGGAAATCGGCGAAGTCCCTCCGTCCTCGACTTATGTGCGAGTCACGTTGAATGCATATCTAGAATCAGGCTACAATGATGCATACGCGGATAACGTTTCACTAATCCTCTCTAATCAATAATCATTAGGATTGAACCGCCGATAGTTCAGACGTAGAAGTCACTAGAGCCCTCGGATTCGGCTGCACTAAGGGTCTCCTCTATCGAGCCGCTGACCTCCATTGTCTCCATCAGTTTCCTAGCTGTCTCCTCGGTTGAGTCGAGATCCAAGTCGAGAGGGAGGTCGAGCCCCGCTTCTATCCACGAAGCCAGACGGTCGGCTGCCAGCACATCGGTGCTGGCCCCTATGGTCTCTGCGACAAGGCCGACTGCGGGAACGCCGTACAGCGGGGAAAGGGCAATCAGAAGCCCGGCTATGCCAATCATCCCGGCCTCGGGCTGCTCCTTGCTGACCGGGATGTCGTTCGCCTCGAGGTTCTTCCTGACTTCGGCATCGGCACAGATTACGTGAATCTCCCTGTCATCGGTACCTGCCGTGAGTCCGGCCAGCACCAGAAGCTGGGGAGTACCCGACTCAGAGGCCAACTCGAGAATCGCCTCGGAGACTTCGTGCTGTCCGGCAGCTGTCATCGGCTGCAATGGCCCACCAACCGTAATCACCGTCCTGCCGTCAGGGAGCAGAACCGAGTTGATGTTGATGCGAGGAGGGGAGACGAGTCCATTGCCATCTAGTGTTGAATGTGGGGGAAAATCAGGGTGAAGAATCCATCCTATGGTTCGTGAGGGGTGTTTGTCCACTAGTGAATCGACCACTATCTTACCTACATTGCCCACACCCGGCACTGCCTCCAACATCGCTGCGTGTTCAGGCACCCCTTCACCTACCAGCCAGTGAATCCTCGTGCGGTTCATTCCTCTTCACTTCCATCATCTCTAGGTGTCGGGAGAGATGCTAGCCACTCCTCGCTGCCAACATCGAGCCTCTTCCTGCGTCTTGCCCCCTGCGGGTCCTCTGGAGAGTATTTCATCGGCGATACGGCTACCATAGCAGCCCCGCATTCCTTACATCTCGTGGACAAGCCATACTCGCCACAGGAACTGCAGCGCTGTAATCTGGTGCGAACCATCCTATCCTCAATCAGCGACCGCTAGGAAGAGTCAATGAAGTCTGTGCCTCGTTTGTATCACTCAGAGGCGTTCGACAGAGATTGAGCCCTCGGCCGAGGATATACGCTCCGAGGCAACTTTCTGTGCGGCTTCCCATACGGACTCCGCCGCCTGATAGTCCGGGGCCCGAATGTCCACTCTGTAGTGAGGGGCCCCGTCGTAGTGGCAAGTCAGCGTGACCTCCTCAAGGTCTACGGCGCAGGCTTCTGCAGCCTGCAACGCCTCGCGAATCGCATTGACTCCTTCAGGCCCCCAAACCTGCAGGTCGAACTCGCCACGAATCTCGACGAATGGAGGTACGATGTTCTCCACTGCGAGTTCGGTGACCACAGCCATCCAATCTCCGGTGAAACCGGATTCACTCAGAACATTCTCGTTCATGGCGCATTCCTCAAGAGCCCCATACAGAGTCCCGAAGACCTCGCGCATCTCATCGCAGACTTCGACCGTCTTCTGTTCATCCCAGCCGACTCTCTCGGCTACAACTCGCATAATCTGGCTGGCCCGCTTACGGTTCTTCCAGGCCTGCAGGGTGGCCCTCCTACGCTCTTCGGAGACAGATTTTATCGAGAGCTCGATGCGCTCTTTGGAGCGCTTCACCTGAATCGCCTTGGCGACCACACGCTGGCCTTCTCTCAGATGGGTACCGATGTTCTTGACCCAGCCGGAGGCGACCTCTCCGATGAAGACGAAACCGGTTCTACCTTCGTATCCCTCGAGGTTGAGGTAGGCACCGTTCTCCTTGACACTCCGGACCTTGCAAATCAGCAGTTCACCCTCTTCGGGCCAATCAACAGAACTCACCTGAAACGCCCCTTTCACTCGAGGACGTCTACAATCGTGCTGCCTGACAAGTCCGCCCTGCCTCCTGCGGGGCGAGCAAGTGTCGCACCGCAGATGGAACAGGCGATCGAGGTTGATGCCCTCTCGAAGATGATGGCTTCGTGACCGCAATCACGGCAATTCACACGAAGGAACCTTCCACTCATCATCTCACCTCAATCACTTGTCGACTAGCTCGAACTTCCTAGCACGCTTCCCGGCAGGGGAGTGTGCCTTTCCGGTCTCTTGGCACCGGTAAATCAGGTTCACTCGCTTGGTCGGTTTATCTCCGGACGGCTTTGGCCGGGGGAAACCGCGATATCCTGCGGTGACGCGGCGGAAGCGGCGTTGACCCCACTTCAGTTCGCTAGCACGTCGCTTCTTGACGCGTTCGACTGTGTGCTTGGTGTGCTTGCCAGCCGCGGGGCTGTAGCGCTTGACCGTCCGCGGCATCTTCACCATGTCTCCACCTTAGCGTCTTGCGACGTCGCGGCCACCGATGACCCGTTTATGAAGTCTATCGAGACTCCTGCGTAGCAGGAACCTCACGATAGGCCGATTGCACAAATACGATGTAATGCGCCAACGCGCAGCGGACCATGTCTCTGTGGGCCGCTCAGATGTGGCTCGGCTTGTCCGTCGCTGTCATCGGCATCAGCATGCACAGAACTGGGCCCGCATTCAGACGGCACTCTTTCGGGGCTCCCGTGGCACTGCTTGGATTGGCGGTGATGCTGTTCCGAATCGAGGAGCCTCCTCAACCCGAGTCAGGAGTGGTGACGGCTGCTATTGGTGCCGCTATGTGGCTCCTGCCCGCTCTGGCCGGTTCGGCACTTGTACTCATGGGAGCGCCATTGTACTGGAAGACGCGACCGGCACCGTTGTTGGCTGGCTGGACTCTGATTGCAGTGGCATGGTACCAGTATTATTCAGTCATGAGCCTGGTCCCGTTGGATGCCCTAAGGTGGGTGAGCACTCTGCTTGGGGTGTTACTATCTCTCACAGTATTCACGTTGTGTGTCCGCACAGCTGAGAGGACGACTCCTCAGGAACCCGAGACAGAGAGGCTGTCCGAGAAGGAGAGGAAGTACGTCGAGAGCGTCTTGAGGAGGCATCTGGAGGTGGCGGATGAACCCTGAGTTCGAATCGGCGATTTCGGCCTTTGCAGGCACGGCCGCTCTGATCTCTCTGTTTGTAATTCTCGCCATGATAGGCACCCTGAACCCGTATCACCGACCCGCCATTCCGGTGCTGGGTGCTACGGCTGTCATCCTCGCTTCTGCCTACTTGTTCGCCCATACCGCCGGCATAGCTGCCGACAGCGTCGCTCTTAGACTGACGATGTCCGAGGGTGTGTTGGCCTTGATTGATATATTACCGCTCGTCTTCTTGGTGTCCACCTACTTGTTCCTACGGGCATCATTACGCAAACGCCCCGAAGACCCGCTACTGGTCTTGTTGGACTCCGAGTAACTCGTTTCGCTTGGGTAACTCTCATAACACTCCCTTCGGTCGCCGCGCTGTCCTAGGTGGTGGAGATGTCAAAGGGAACTCCGAGCATGGGCAAGCGGCAGAAGTCGACACACATCCGCTGTCGACGCTGCGGCAGGCATTCGTATCACAAGACCAAGAGCGTCTGCGCTCACTGCGGCTATGGTGCCACCGCTAGGATACGCAAGTACCGGTGGAACAAGCGCTCTCGATTGATGGGTGCGCGTAAGTGAGCCGGAAAGGGCTAAGTTCCGAACCACTAGGGCCCAATGGTATCCGATGTGCGGCATCATCGGGATCTTGGGGGATCCGGGCTCTCAGGTCGCAGGTTGCATCTACGACGGCATGATTGTACTGCAACACCGTGGGCAGGACGCCGCTGGAATAGTGACCAGTGATTCCGACAACATCTCACACCGTCGGGCCAATGGGCTAGTCAGAGACGTCTTCAGGTCGAAGCACATGTCCAAGCTCATAGGGTCGATGGGAATCGGGCATGTTCGCTACCCCACAGCAGGCTCAGGCTCAGCGGCCGAGGCTCAGCCCTTCTACACCAACACCCCGTTCGGAGTAAGCCTCGCCCACAATGGCAATCTGAACAATACCACTGACATCATCAACAGCCTACTCGAGTATGACCACAGGAGGATTAACACCAGTTCCGATTCCGAGGCCCTACTGAATCTCTTCTCCGCTGAAATTCAGCGATCTGTTAACGGCCGACCGGGAGGTATGGAGGCACTCACCGAGGACGATATCTTCCGCGCCGTAGAACGTACACACCTCCGGGCCGAGGGCAGTTACAGCGTAGTCACCATGATTACGGGATGGGGGATAGTGGCCTTCCGTGATCCTAATGGAATCAGGCCATTATTCATGGGTAAGAACGAGATCGGCGGCTTCACCGAGCGCCTATTTGCATCGGAGAGTGTGGCCTGTTCCGCTTTGGGATTCGAAACTGATCGAGACGTCGCTCCCGGTGAGGCGGTGATAGCCAAGATGGACGGCTCGTTCTCATCCAAGGTTTGCCACGCTGAGCCGGTTCACACCCCCTGCATTTTCGAGCACGTCTACTTCGCTCGCCCGGACTCTACCATTGACGGTATATCTGTACACGGGGCGAGGCTAAGGATGGGGGCGGCTTTGGCTAGGAGGGCCCTCAAAGAGCGCCCCGAGCATGGTATCGATGCGGTGATCCCAGTACCGGACAGCGGCAGGATAGCCGCCATGGAGATGGCCTCTCAGATGGGTGTGCCGTTTCGAGAGGGTTTCGTCAAGAACCGCTACATAGGCAGGACATTCATCATGCCAGGTCAGTCTATCCGTAAGGATTCGGTCAAGAAAAAACTCAACACGATAGAGGAGGAGTTCTCCGGTAAGACGGTGATGATTGTTGACGACAGCATAGTCAGAGGTAACACATCACAAAGGATAGTCGAGATGGCCAAGGAGGCCGGCGCTAAACAAGTATACTTTGCATCCTCGGCACCCCCTATCGTGCATCCGAACGTATACGGCATCGACATGCCGGCCCGCGATGAGTACGTCGCCCATGACAGGACTAACGATGAGATCAGGGAGGCCATCGGTGCTGATTGGCTAATCTATCAGGAGCTACCAGACCTCGTTGAGGCATGCCTAAGGACGGGAGACCATAATCTGGTAAACTTCGACTGTTCCTGCTTCAACGGAGTATATGTCACCGGAGGAATTACCGAGGAGTACCTAGCGAGGATAGAGGGCGCACGAAATGATGCCGCCAAGAGTGAATCTTCGGTTGAGCACGCCGACGCGGCAGAATGAAGTCGCAACGATTCCTCAGGAGTCTATGAGGGGAGTCATTGACGCACTGGCAATCATCGAGTTGGATGAGGTGGCCCGCTGCTTCTGCACACTCCCAGAGGACAACTTCGCAGTGGGATTCGACTCGGGAACTCTCCATGTTTACGGTTCCGAAGGAGTAGTCATCGACTCCGCCGTACTGGACAGTCGCATAGTAGGACTCGCGAGCTTGCAAGGCGTTTTGGTCGCTGGCACCAACACCGGCGGCGTTCAAGCATTCAACAATGAACCTCTCTGGATTCATCCATTGGAATCCGGGTGCGAGGCGGTGACAGCGTCATCGTTCCATGCGGTAGTGGCTGATGGCTCTGGACGGCTCGTCTCTCTAGCAGAAGATGGAAGTAAAGTCGCCCAAGCAGAGGTCGGACACGTCATATCTCTCACATGCGCGCCCGACGGAGTATGCGCCGCTGCCCTTGAGGACGGCAGGCTGCTGCTTCTCGGACCAGCACTCGAGGTGTTGCATGACTCGCCCGCCGCCGAGGACGATGTTGAGACCATATCGGGAATGGCATTTCGTCACGACGGGGTCCTTCTGGTTGCGCGCAATTCTCTTGGGATGACTGTCGACGACAGGCCTGAGAACAGGCTTGAGTGCTGGCACCGAGAGTTGGGGCTACTGAACACTTCAGAACTCCCTTCCAGAGCTACGGCTCTGCTGCCTACAGAATCTGGCACAATAGTGGGCTGCTTCGACGGCAGTCTTCTTTCTCTCGACATAGGCGAATCGGATCCTAGGGTAATCACTAGATTGGACTACCAGATTTCGAAAATCGTACAGTGGGGTGACGATATATTAGTCGCCTCGTGGTTCGATGTTTTCCGAATCACCACTGAGGGCGAGGTGGTATGGCATTTCGAGCACATCGGGGTAGTCGAGCACATCCTTCCTCTAGGCGAGAGGGTCGCGCTTATGGGCGACGACAGGAAGGGTAGGAAACCAGCACCTCTTGTCATCATCGACCCCGATTCACCACCTAGGTACGACGATATGCATGCGGAAGAGGAAGTTACCTCGATCTCTGAGGAGTACTCGGGAGCACTATCCGATGAGGAGCAGAGACAGGTTGAGATGAGGCCGAATATGCCTGAGGGGGCTGAAGGTATTCTGGACACGCTGCACGAGGAGATGGAGGTTGAGGTTGGCCAGCCGGCCGTAGAGAGCGACCTGCTCGAGAATCTCTCGGCCGCGGCACGAGCGATTAACCTACCACCTGTGGCAGATGCCGGCGAAGACAGGACGGTGGACATTGACGAGGAAGGCAAGGCCACAGTGTTACTGGACGGGGGGCGCTCCTACGACCCGGATGGAAGCATCGGAGGATGGGCTTGGGAGGACGGGAGTGGGAGGGTCATCGGAGATGCCTCGCAAGTCCGTGTAAGGTTGTCAGGCGGAGTCCACGTGTTCCATCTGACAGTGACCGATGATCGAGGTGCCTCGAGCAAGTCGACGATAACCGTGCAAGTCCGGTAATCAGAGCTTTCCTAACTCGACCTTGAGGGCAGGAAGCGCATCCTCCCATGTGGCCACGATTCCGTAGTCAGCCACACCGAATATGGGAGCATCTGGATCCTTGTTGATGGCGACGATGTACTTGCTCGTCCTCATCCCGGCCAGATGCTGTATCGCACCACTGATGCCAACTGCGATGTACAGGCTCGGAGTAACCGTCTTCCCGGTCTGTCCGACCTGCATGTCATGAGGTATCTCCTCCCAAGTGTCTACCGCTGCTCTGCTGGCACCTACGGCGGCACCGATTATGTCTGCAATCTCGTTGAGGTAAGAAAAATTCGCAGGATCCCCCATTCCTCTGCCACCGGAGATGATGATGTTAGCTTCTGCGACATCCAGTCTCTCGCTGGCTTTGGCAATGGCTTCTCTCACGGCTACGGCCACGTCAGCACTCTGGTTCACCGTACTGACCTCTGCCGAACCACCTCCTCCTGCGGCATCGAAGGCATTGGCCCGAAGGGTGATGGCGCATGGCGTAGTTACTGTCGAAGTCTCGATTGCCTTGCCAGAGTAAATGGGACGGGTCACAGATATCCCGGGCGCTAGATTGGTCGCGTCCTGAATAATTGGGATGCCACGCATCGCAGCCATCGTGGCAGCAATCTCACGTCCTGTTGATGACGCAGCGGCGATTATCACGTCACCTCCGGTAACTGCGTTCAGAGCCTCTGCCCATGCACCGCCGTCAAAGGTCCCGAAGCAGTCTCCAACTACTGAGATTACCTTGGCTACTCCTGAGATAGAAGCGGCTTCGGCAGCCCCCATTCCTCCAGCGCACAGCACTGTCGGAGTGCCTCCTATGGATACTACAGCTCCTACGAGCTGGGCGGTGACCGGGTGCAATCTGTCTCCAGAGGTTTCTGCTATCACCGTGACATCCATTCTCTCACCTCAGATGACGTTCGCCTCGTCGCGCAATTTTCCCACTACCGCTGCTACAGAATCTGCACCCTCGAACTTCTGTCCTGGGGGTTTCTGCGGTGGAGGATTGTGGCCTATGATAGAAACCGATGAAACCGAGATATCTACGCCAAGATCGGCAGGACTCAGTGTCTCTGCGACCTTCTTCTTGGCCATCATGATACCTCGTACGTTAGGTCGACGTAGTTCGATGATGCCCTTGTCGAAGGCGAAGACGCATGGAGCTGAAACAGCGACTCTCTCGTTGCCATCCGAACTGGCGCGCATGGCCGTAAGGGAGCTGCCATCAGAGACTACCTCAGAGACCATGGTGACGCATGACGCATCCATCAGATGTGCCACTCCTGGGCCGGTTGAGCCAGCGTTGGTGTCGGCGGCTTGCTTGCCGCAGAACACTATGTCAGAACCGGAGTGGGCAACAGCAGCAGCCAGAATGGACTGCACCTGAGTGCTATCAAGGCCACTTATGTCTTCTACGAGTATGTGGAGCAGTGAGTCGGCACCGACGGCTGCAGCATCTGTTAGCATCTTAGCAGCCCTAGACGGTCCACAAGTGATGGCAACTAAGTCGCCTCCTCCTGATTCTTTGAGTTGGAGGGCGGATTCAAGCGCGTACTCGTCGTACGGACTCATCGACCACTTGTTGACAGCAGACTCATCGACTCTCCCTCCAGATACGCTAATCTTAGCTGTGGTATCGGGGACCTGCTTGAGTAGAACTGCTATTCCCATGTCATCACCAGTGCTTCGGCGACTAAAGCCCCCTCTATGAATTTTCGGCAGTCCCACCGTAGGTGGGAAACGCCAACCCTAACCTAAGGCTCTCTGGTGAATGCCTGTATCCCGGTAATGTGGCGACCGAGAATCAGGTTGTGAATGTCGTGAGTGCCTTCGTAGGTCTTGACCGACTCTAGGTTGGCCATATGCCGCATCACCGGATACTCATCTAGGATTCCGTTGGCACCGTGGATATCACGGGCCATACGAGCTATCTCGAGTGCGATGTCGACGTTGTTCATCTTGGCCAATGAGATCTGTTCTGCTATCCACGTCCCGTCATCTTTCTTCTTGCCTAGGTGGTATGCCAGCAACTGGGCCTTAGTAATCTCTCTCAGCATCCACGCCAACTTGTTCTGAACCAGTTGGAAAGACGCTATGGGGTGGTCGAACTGTATCCTGCTCAGGGCGTACTCTCTGGCCGAACTAAAGCATGACTGCGCGGCCCCTACAGCTCCCCAAGATATTCCGTAACGGGCATTGTTGAGGCAACTGAAAGGCCCCTTCAGTCCCTTCACATGCGGTAACATCCTGTCCTTGGGGATTATGCAGTCTTGGAACACCAGTTCGCTGGTAACGCTAGCCTTCAGTGAGTGCTTCCCAGTCATCTCTGGGGCTGTGAATCCGGGATCCCCCTTCTCGACTATGAAGCCGCGGATTACGCCGTCGAGTTTGGCCCACACCACGGCTAGGTCCGCAGTAGTGCCGTTGGTTATCCACATCTTCGCACCGTTGAGCAGATAGTGATCCCCCTTGTCCTCGGCCCGGGTAATCATGTCACCGGGATTTGAGCCGTAGTCGGGCTCAGTCAGGCCAAAGCATCCAATCCACTCGCCAGTAGTCATCTTCGGGAGGTAGTAGTTCTTCTGTTCCTCACTTCCGAAGTCCCAGATTGGGTACATGGCTAGTGAGCCCTGAACACTGGCGAAAGAGCGCACACCACTGTCGCCACGCTCCAACTCCTGACAGATTAGTCCGTAAGCGATGTACGAGAGTCCAGGGCAGCCGTAGCCATCCAGGGGGGCGCCGAGAATGCCCATTTCGCCAAGGTCAACTCGCCATTCATCAGGGAATACACCATCGCGACAGGCCTTCTCGATGTTTGGGATGACTTTCTCATCCACCCAGTCGCGTACCATGTCGCGTACCATGCGTTCCTCATCGGTCAGCAGTGAATCGATATCGTAGAAGTCCAAAGCCTCGTACGCCATCTTCCTCAACACTCCGCGACAGTGCGGCGCAAATGAACATTGCTCGGCTATCTCCCCTTCTTCCTACGTGCCTCTCGGCGTGCCGCCCGCTTCTCTTCGACTGTGCCGAATCGCAAGGTGAACCGCTGCTGGAGGCCCGGAGAGAGGCTGAGCGCGAAACTAAGTAACACCAACAGTGTAACAGCAGGGATGGCAATGAGTACCCATACCTCTAACACTCCTCCTAAGGCGTTTGAGTACTGCGGGTGGTAATGCACCAGCTCACCACGGTCTGTCAGTATCCACCCACTGTCTCTGTCAGTGCCCCATGTCGCTACTATCCGACTACCTGAGACATCCGTGTCGTATTCCACAGCATCTGAGTTCTCCAGCCAAGGGAAGGACGAATTCAAGCTCAGGTCGTGCTCAATCAGGCCGAAGGGAGCCATGTAGATCAGAGACCGGTCATCGCTCTGATGCGATATCCCGGTGAAGTAGCCCTCGGCTTCAGTCACTTGCACCAACCTCACATCAGAGGTCGACGCGACGTCTGCGTTCAGAGTAACCCTCGCGATGTTCCTGTCGCTGGAGACGGCGACGCATTCTGCCATATCGCCGGTGGGACAGACGACATCAGACCAAGGATGGCCAGTACCGCCTAACCAGTATAGAGTATGGTCCCTGTCGATTATTCCGATGCCATCCACCAGACTGGTGACTACACAGGCCATCACCGAGGGATGACAGTCTATTCCTGTGATGTCACTCGCCCCTCTGCCCTGAATCAGATGTACCTCGGCACCACCGTCAGCGGCGGCCCTCATCCTCCAAAGCCAGCCGTCGGAACCCCCAATATAGGCCCATGAACCCCCTGAGTTCCATGCCACTGCAGTCAACCTGATTTGATCGAACTCTAGGTCCCCTCCGGCGTCTGTTACCGAGTGGTCCTCGCGTGCATATCTGAGGACCTGCCCTTCACTGCCTACGATGAGGGCTGTCTGGCCTCCGGGATGAAAGTCACCATAAGTCAAATCCTCGCCGCCGTTCCAAATCAGTTCCACTCTGTCATCTGGATCAGAGGCCCACACTAGTTCTAGGTATGAGTCGGCTCCGAAGACTATTGCCCATTCTCCAAGAGGGTCCACAGCAGCCCCGTTTAATCCGAGATCATGCTCAGACAGACTGATTTTATCATACAGTCCGACAGCAGAACTAGCGCTGGCCACAGGTGTCAGCATCAACATCGCGAAGATTACTGCTAGAGCGCCTCTGCTGCCTCGGTGCACGTCCCGCCGACAGGCGATGCCGGTTTAGCCCGTTCGACACAAGCACCGATTAGGCTTGCGCGGCAACAGCATTCAAGAAGGGTTCAGCCAGCGCTCGACCATGGAGAGATTCGATGTCAAGCGAGGACTGGTAAAGCAGGTAACTTTGAACGGAGGGCTGGCAGTACTGGCGCAGGATTACTTCGACAATGTCGATGACACCGGTGACAATTCATTCAACGGTTCGCACGACATAATGACCTCCATTGTAGCCAGTTACAACGAGCAGGGCGCACTAGTTGTGAACATAACCAACATCCCTCCTGACTTCGATGACGCGGAGGCCGTGAAATCAGCTATGGAGGCCCGCAAGAATTGGACCTTGTTCCTCGACGCTGCCACCGGATACAATTCCAAGCAGAGAGGAGACAAGGCCAAGGAATGGGCCAAGAAGGCCAGTAAGGCGAAGTCCGGCATTTCTGCAGCGCGGCACTTCATGTCAATGTCGCAAAACATCCCCGAAGAGATCTCTGAACAGGCAGAGTCTATGATTGAGGAAATCGAGACCGCGTTGGAGCAGGGAGACTACACGAAGGCGGCAGGACGCGCGGGGAAACTGGCCAAACTACTCGAATGAGGTGAATCATGAACGACAATGACTCCCCCTCATCGCTGGATGAGGAGGGACGCTCACGCGTCTCCCGTATGTTCGCAGGCTGCGCTGAAGTCGTCGGCGGGGGGCACGTCGACTCTGTTATTTCAGGAGGCCCGACCCACTCGGGGGACGGCCAACTGGTCGCTTACATCGGCCTCGAGCCAAGCGGCAAGGCACACTTGGGCTGGATACTGCTTGCCGACACCATCCGCAACATGCTCGACGAGGGTGTGAACGTAATCATCCTACTCGCCGACTGGCACGCTTGGGTGAACGACAAGTTCGATCGCGACATGGACAAGATTACACTCGCCGGCGAGTACATGACCGAAGTCTTCAGGGCACTTCTTGGAAACCCTCCAGAAGGAGAAGGAGCGGGTCAGCTCAGGTTCCTGGCCGCATCAGAACTGATGGATTCGGGCAGGTATTGGGAGAGGGTACTCAGATGTTCGAAGAATATGAGTCTCTCGAGGGTGCGTAGGACATTCAGCATCATGGGTCGCGACGAGGATTCTTCGGATCACGATCTAGCCGCGTTCTACTATCCCGCCCTACAGGCAGCGGACATTTTCGAGTTGGAGATTGACATCGCTTTCGGAGGCATGGATCAACGCAAGGCGCACATGTACATGCGCGAGGTTGCCGACAAGTACGGTTGGACCAAGGCCACGTGCATCCACACTCCCATGATGTCGGGTCTGAAGGGTCCAGGTGAGAGGATGGACTCGTTCGATCATAAGATGTCCAAGTCCGACCCAGGTAACGCAATCCTGCTCGATGACGATCCCGACACACTCAGGGCCAAGATGAGGAAGGCGTTCCTCGAGGTTGGTAACCCCGACTCAGCAGTTTTCGAGATCGCCCAGTACATCGTACTGCCAAAACTAGATTCAATCGCAGTGACTCCTGACCCCAAGTTCGGAGAGCCCTCAAATTGGGATAATCTGCAGAGTTTCGTCGACGCCGTGTCGGATGGCTCAATACACCCTCTCGATGCTAAGATGGCCGTAGCAGAAGGCCTGTCCGAAGTACTCGCCCCGGTTTCACAACACTTCTCGCAAAAACCAGAGCTCCTTGCAGCGATGAACCGACTCACCGGCTCGCAGTAGTACGTTTATCACAAAAACTCATGGTTGTTAAGCAGGGCGAGGACTCATAACCCACTCTCACCCGCGCGGGCTTGAGGGTGGACTAATGACATCAGTTGGGATAGATGACATCGCGATTCACTTCCCCCGCCTCTACTTTGACATGGAGGACTTCGCCAAGCTCAGAGGAGCTGATTTCGGCAAACTGAACCGTGGACTTGGACTTGCAGCGATGGCAATTCCAGATGTCCATGAGGACACAGCAACAATGGGCGCGAACGCAGTTCGCAGGTTGCTCGACCGCAATGGACTCGACCCCTCTTCCATCGGCAGGATATACCTCGGGACCGAGTCGGCGCTAGATGGCTCCAAACCGACTGCGACCTACATCATGGACATGCTCGAGCAGCGCTACACCTCCAGTCATGGGAAGGACTGCTTCCGCAACTGCGATGTGGTCGACATGACCTTCGCTTGCATAGGCGCAGTGGATGCCATGCACAACACCCTTGACTGGGTGGCTCGCGGAGGCGAGGAGAAGGACAGAATGGGCATAGTTGTGTTCGCTGACAACGCCAAGTACGACATTGGTTCGTCAGGCGAGTATACTCAAGGTGCGGGTGGCGGTGCGATACTGATTCGTCACAATCCTCGGTTGCTGGAGATACCGGACATCTGGGGAGTCTCGACGATGCCAGTTCATGATTTCTTCAAGCCACGCAGGGAAGTTGACACTAGGACAATCGTAGAAAATGTCCTCGATCTTGCCCGTGAGAGTGGTGAGAAGGTCAGGGAAGGGCTCGCAGAGCGTATTCTCAAGCATCTCCCACGCTCTTCGAAGAAGGACGATGTCATGTTTGAGAGTCCAATGCTGCAAATTCACAAGGACACCCCTGTCTTTGACGGTCAGTTCTCCAACCGTTGCTATTCTGAGTCGGTTAAGCAGGCATTCATCAACTTCCGCGACAAGGCGATTCGCGAGGGCCGCTATGACCCCGAGAACGACGAGATTCTGACCAACCAGTGGAGCCGCATCATCGTTCACCTCCCCTATGCATTCCAGGGTAAGAGGATGTTCCCGGACGTCTTCCGTCACGACAGGAGGCACCTGCCGATGTGGGCAGAGATTATCGAGCAGATCGGCCCAGAGCCAATGCCTGAGGACTTCCCTGACACACCCAAGGGAATCGAGAAGTTCGAACGAGCGAACGACTCGTACCGCAGACTGATTTCCAAGACAGATGCATTCCAGATTTTCGTGGACGAGAGGATCGAGAGAACCACTCGCGCATCAAGCCTGATTGGCAATCAGTACACTGGTTCCATCTTCCTCGCTCTGATGTCGACCATGGAGTCCGACTACATCGAGAATATCGATATGTCTGGGGAGATGGTCGGGCTGTGCGGCTACGGCTCAGGTGCTAAGGCAAAGGTCTTCGAAGGCATCGTCCAGCCGCAGTGGCGCGAAATTTCCTCGAGATTCCACCTCTTCGAGCGCCTATCCGGACGCCATCCAATCAACAAGACGGTCTACGAGGCCCTGCACAAGGGATCCCGTAAGCGTTCAGTGGTCAAACCGAGCGATGAGTTCGCACTTGTCAGCATTGGTGCCAAGGGTAATCTCGAGGGCCAGCGCGAGTATCGCTGGGTCGAGTAGCCTACTCCGCTAGGATGGACGAAAGTTCACTGAGGAATCTTTCAACCTCTTCCATGGTGTTGTAGTGCAGTACTCCGACCCGAAGAACCCCTTCTGGCTCCAGTCCTAGTGCCTCGCTGAGTTCTAGGGCGTAGAAGTTCCCTACCCAGACGAAGATGCCGCGCTCGGCTAGAGCATCACCAATCTGCTGAGCGGTCATCGAGTTGTGGGTGAAAGACACTGTAGGTGCCCTCTCTGGGATGCGAGCGGGGTCGGTGATGCCCCAGATTTTGATTCCTGCATTCGTCTTCAGTCCCTCGATAATGCGCCAGCACATGTCCCGTTCGTAGTTCTCAATCGCCGAGAAAGCGACCTGTAACGCCTCCCGCCGCCCAATTTCACTCCCCGAGATTGTCCGACCAATCCATGCCAGATGCTCTATTGCCGCTAGAGTCCCGGCCATTGACTCGTGACTCTGGGTACCAGTCATCCATCGGAATGGAACTTCCTCTGTAGAAACACGCAACTTGGCGACTGGTAAATCTGCCAACCGGTCTGCTCGTCCCCACAGGATTCCCTGATGTGTCCCGAAGAACTTGTATGAGGAGCAGACCAAGTAGTCGCACCCCATTTTATTGACGTCCACGAGCAAGTGCGGCGCATAGTGCACAGCATCTACGAAAACCTCGGCGCCGACAGAGTGGGCCTTCTTGCATATGCTAGCGACATCATTGATGGTGCCCGATAGGTTCGAGGCCGCACCTACTGCGACAAGGACAGTATTGTCATTGATTGAGGAATTCAGAGACTCAACATTGTGAGTGCAGTCATCCGGATTGACGTCAACGCGCCTAACCGTAGCACCCGACCACTCAGCTGCCAGCACCCACGGGCGGACGTTGGCATCATGGTCGAGACGAGTCACCACTATTTCGTCACCAGGACCCCAGGTTCGGCTCAGGGCACTGGCCAGCTGAATTGTCAGACTGGTCATGTTCTGGCCGAACACTATCTCCCTGTGGTCTTCGCAGCCGACAAAGTCGGCGCACGCCCTCATCGTTTCTTTGATCAGTGCATCTGTTTCTACTGAGGTCGCGAAAGACATCCCAATGTTGGCATTTTGATGCATCAGGTAGTGTCTGACAGCATCGCCTACTGATTCGGGAGCCTGACTCCCTCCCGGGCCGTCGAAGAAGATGGCGCGGTGCCCGTTGACCACGCGTTGCAGTCCTGGAAATCTCGAGCGCACATCCTCAATTGGGAAGGCTACCATACGATTCCTCACTCAGGTACTATCGAGCGATTGATGACAATCCTCTGAACTTCTTGGGTGCCTTCATAGATTTGAGTGATCTTGGCATCACGGAAGAAACGCTCGACGGGGAAGTCGGTTGTGTAGCCGTATCCTCCGAGGACCTGAACCGCCCTCTCAGAAACCCACATCGCGGTATCGCCCGCGAAAAGCTTGGCCATGCTGGCCTCCTTTGTATGTCTGGGCGCTGCATCCTCGTAGTGCCTCTGCTTGGCCCAAGCTGCCTTGTAGACCATCATTCTGGCCGCTTCGGTGCGGGTAGCCATGTCTGCGAGGTAGTTACCGATGCTCTGGTGGTGAGCTATTGGCTTGCCGAAGGCGACCCGCTCGTGAGCGTAGTTCAGTGCCGCCTCGTATGCTCCTTGTGCAATGCCGAGGGCCTGAGCAGCAATCCCTATCCTTGAGTTGTCGAGCGCGTTCATGGCTATCGGAAAACCCTCTCCGGAGCCTTTGAGGACATTATTCACCGGAACCTTACAGTCATCAAGCAGCAGCGAGCAGGTGTCACTAGATCGGATTCCGAGCTTGTCCTCTTTCTTTCCGACAGAGAATCCCTCAAACCCCCTCTCGACAATGAATGCCGTCGTTCCGCCGTGCTTCTTCTGGCCGTATTCGGGATGGTCGACATCCTTGGCGAACAGCACATAGATGTCAGCGCTCGCGCCATTGGTGACCCACATCTTCTCACCGTTGAGGATGTAGTGGCTACCGTCCTCGCTCAGTTTTGCCTTGCAGCCGAGTGCAGCGGCGTCAGTGCCAGCTCCGGCCTCGGACAGTGAATAGGCTCCGATTTCGCTTCCGGCCAGTCTCGAGAGGTACTTCTGCTTCTGCTCGTCGTTGCCATGCAGGGCTATGGTCTTCGAACATAGCCCGACGTGAACGCAAAACATCACCGAGAATGATGGGTCGACACGGGCAAGCTCCTCGACGATTATCGCTTCCGAGATATCGTCGACGGGACTGCCCCCGCAATCCTCGGGTATTGTGATGCCCTGTAATCCAGATTGCTCGCAGAATGCCACCCATTCCTCGAGGGGGGCCCGCTGCGCCCTGTCACGCTCCAAGCAAGTTGGGGCGAGTACGCTCTCAGCGAAATCGCGCACCATCTCGCGAATCATGCCTTGTTCCTCAGTCTCGCGAAAATCCATCTCTCTCCCTATGCAACCGAAGCGGGTTTCGTTGTTAATCCCTCGTGGCCTTCTGAGGGGCATCTCAATCGAATAGTTCAAATTGGTAATCTGAGCGCCCGGTTCGGTATAACATGGCAGCCGGCGACTATTCGGAGTTCAGCATCGCACATGATCGTAGATACACATTGGAGCATCTTTGGCTTCAGGCATTGGATGACAAGGCCAACTCGGTGAAGGTTGGAATCAGCGAATTCATCCTTGCTGAGTACGGTAACATCGTCAGGGTAGTACTCACTCGCCCTGAAGATGATAGCGAGTTCAAGGGCGACTCCGATGTCGAGGTCATCGATGACGACTCCCCTCAAATCATGGGGGCCGGTGACGAGGTTGGGACGGAGGACCTGCTGATTACCCTCACCACCAGCTACGAGGGCGAAATCGAGACACTCCTAATCAACTCGCCTTTTCCTTGCAAGATCATGGAACTGAATGGGGAGGTCGAGGATAATCCAGATCTGCTCAACGACGACGCCTACGGAGACGGCTGGTGCATGATAGTGCAGCCACACGAATTCGACGAGGACCAGTTTCTCAATCAAGAAGAGTACATCGAGATGCTGAACGAGCTACCTTAGGGCCAACTAAGTGCTAACCACTCCTCAAAGTCCGAATCTCTCCAGTCCAACTCATCCAGCAACGACAGGGCCCTTTCCTCAGTAGACAGGTCCCGCTCTATCTGAATTCTGTGCAACAGTCCCTTCAGACGTCCCAACCGCGGTCCTGGATCCAATCCGGTCGCAGCAGCCAGAGTGTTCCCATCTATCAGAGGGGCGTTTCCCGCTTTGAGAGGGCTCAGTGAGGCCAGAGCCTCGGCGAACTCGGAGGCTTCCTGCCCGAGTCCGAGCGAATAGGCAATGAAAGCACTCTGCCACTTGGGAGGAAGGGCAGCACGGAAGCGGCGAAGCCCACCGATTTCAGTTGACACGGAAACGTTTCTAGTGCCATGCAGGAACGCGACTTGGCGCAATGGCTCCTTGCCCATCATGAGGGCGCTACGCAGATTTCCTGCGAGGTCGCTTCCCTTGGAAGAGTCCTCACTGCACAGCAGAGCGAGATTGACTATGGGGTCAGTACAGAATGAGGGTGAGGCGGTGCAGAAGATTTCAGGTAGAACCTGATTTAGAACACCGTCTTCGTTCATCTGCGAAATTACCTCTCTGGCATTTCTACCTCCGAGGATTCTCTCCATCTCCATTCCAATCCTCTCTCTGGAAACCACATCGAGCATTCCTAGATTCTCTCTCACAGCAGATCTCAATGAGGACTCCATGCTGCGCATGTTGCCAGCAGAATCTAGGAATCGGTACGCCCTCATTATCCGTAGACCATCTTCACCAAGCCTCTCGCTTGCTTCACCGACTGCCCTCAGGACTCCTGCTCGTAAATCGGCCATACCGTCAAAGGGATCTATCACATTGCCATCCGAGTCGATGGCCATCGCATTGATTGTGAAGTCTCGCCGGGCCAAATCATCCTCTATACTTTGGCCAAATTCTACTTGATCCGGCCTCCTGCCATCGCCGTAACTACCTTCGCTTCGCAGAGTGGTCACCTCCCATGTGCCGTCGGAGACGTCCCCGCCCAGCCTGACTATCACCGTACCATACTTCTCCCCCACCATGAGAGAGCGCGGAAATAACTCCTTGACCTCAGCAGGCAACAGAGTAGTGGCGATATCCACGTCAGTCTCATGACGGCCCGAAGCAGCCTCTCTGACCCAGCCCCCGACTATCCACGCCTTACCGGTCGCGCGCAGTCCGTCAAGCACCAGCCGGTCGGCTTCGCTAAGGTGCTCATGCTCGGGTCCCATGTTGCGCCGACGGCCTTCTGGCCATGATTGCTTCGGGCGTTAGGCATATTGGTAAACAGCCCTTCGGCTCTATGTGAAGGTCGAACTCGTACCTGTCGAAACTCTGCTGCCACATGAGCAGGTGGAGGAACACCGGGTTGACAATCTAGAGAAGATGACTCTGCGTTGGAAGGCTTACACTAAGCCCCTATTGGTCGACCGCAAGACAGGCACAATACTGGACGGACACCATCGGACTAGCGTGGCGCATAGGTTGGAACTTCTGTGCCTGCCATGCGTGCGGGTCGACTATCTCGAAGATGATCGGGTGTCGCTGACTGTTTGGCCCAGTTGTGGGCGCGACTCGTTAGAGAAGGAAGAGGTCGTCGAAGCAGCATTGTCCGGTGAACTGTTTCCTCCCAAGACATCTAGACATCTTCTCTCAGATCACCTCCCGCCGATATCGATACCGCTGTCCAGACTATCGCAGCCTGCAATAGGGGATTAACCATCTAAGGTACGAGATCCTCGTGTCCGCCGAGCATATCTTGATCATCATCTTCGGGCGAGCCGGGGTTTGCTATCTCGATTGACATATAATCTCCGAATAGCGGCCACATGGGGCCTAGCCATTCCATCTCCATCAGAAGAAGTTCCATTACCGGGTGCTCTAGAATTTCGTCCTCGGTTGAGTCCTCATTCAGCAAGGGAAGGTCAGTAGGAAGTTCTCTGAGGGAGAGTATTAGTCCCTCCAATCTATCTAGAGTCTCTTCTTCGATTTCTATTACTTCAGTCATCAGGCCAAGCAAGTCTTCTAGGTGTTCGGCCAGAGAATAAGGGTCCAGAGGCGATCTCTCTGCCTCAGCGAGGTCCATTGGCCCGAAAACCACCCCTCCAAGGTCGGTATCCATCCAATTATCCCCCTGTCGCTCCCTCTTGAGCAACCTCTGGTGGAGAGGGCCTCCGAACGGGCCTAGCACGAATCCACCCTCTTCGACCATCGACTCTACCTCAGGAGCCAGCCCCCTGACGGCCCCAGTGACTAGCACCCTGTCTACTCGTCTGCTGAAGTCCGCCCAACCCTCTAGAGCATCAGGTGGCAGAGCTCTCAGCAGACCCATTGAGTTGTGCAACTCCAGTCTCTCGCTGGTGTGCCGCAGGACCTCGGGGTGAGGCTCGATGATAGTCACTGCGCCATCCGGTCCGAGCATGAAATCGAGGAGTGAAGCGAGATACCCTCCCTTGGAGCCCAGCAGCAGAACATGCTGCCCTTCTCTGATCTCAAGATGATGCAACAGGGTCGCTACCATGTGAGGGGCGGAGATGGTCTTGGCTGCACCGCTTTCAGTGACTAGGAATGGGACCGGCCTGTCCATCAGGAACAACTCCGTGTCGTGGTCGGTGAAATCTCCAGGTTCAACGAAACTCATCGCCTCGGCGATACTGTCATCAACCGGGACGCCTGCGGCCCTGAGCCGTTCGACCAAGTCGGAAATACCCTCCACACACACTCCTCCGCACTGTCATTACGCCGCAGAGGATTTGAACACAACGCTTGTGCGCTCTCTTAGGGTCCGTGGTCTAGGGGTTATGACGTCGCTCTTACAAAGCGAAGATCGCAGGTTCAATTCCTGCCGGACCCACCAATCATAAAATGACGTTAGGTTACACCAACCGCACTATTGAGCCCCTATTCAGCCTCAAGACGCGAGTGAAACTCTCAAGAGTGTCGGCCATGGCCGGTGAACGTGGTCGAAGAGACTGCGGGACTTGCCTCCCGAGTGACCCGCCGACTTCGCAAGCGAGGTTGGACCGTATCGACCGCCGAGTCTTGCACAGGAGGGCTGCTGGCATCATTAATCACTGACATCTCAGGGGCATCTGAGTGGTTTAAGCAGGGATGGGTGGTATACTCCAACGAGTCCAAGATGCGCGAGCTCGGCGTCGAGAAGACGGCGTTTGATGAAGGCGAGGCCGGGGCTGTCTCGCACGAGGTCGCAGTGCAAATGGCTCGGGGGGCGCGCTACCAGTCGGACTCAGACGTGGCGATATCCATCACCGGTATCGCTGGGCCAGGGGGTGCGACCGCTGACAAGGAGGTCGGCAGGGTGCACGTGGCAGTGGTCACCGAGGATTACTTCCTAGTCAGGAGGATGGACTACGGCGGGAATGACCGGCTTGACAACAAACGCTCTTTCGCTGCCTTCGCATTCAGGCTGACACTCGAGGCCCTAGACAGGGTGGTAGAGGGCGAGGAGAGAGAGTCCGAAACGTTCGACGGACAGGCCGAGAGTTCTGAGATAGACACCTCCGAGCTCGACCCATCCGATGAGGAGTGGGAGGGTAGCATGAGCTGGCAAGCCACCAAGAAGACAGTGGTTGAGGAGATCTCCGAAGTCGATCTCGCTTCACTCACAGATTGGGACGATTGAATCGGTGCCTATGGCACCGACCCGGGAATTTCGGCGATATCATCATGAGCGGCCCCAACACACCCGCTGAGGATGGTCGATGGAGAATGGGCGGAACGGCAACGACAACTGACCGCTGCTGGTCTGCTCGTGCTTGGTAAGGCCGCTCAGGAGAGAATTCAACGACTCTCTGACATCTCCTCTCTAATCGAAGCTGCCCAGAGGTCGAATGTGGTGATGCTCAGCGAGAGGACGGTGGAGGAGATGTTGACCCTAGTTCCGTCTGACCAAACCATCGATGCACCCCCAAGCACCCCGAGGTCCGAGCAGGCCACTCTACCGGACCCGGAGAGCCGATCCACTATCGGCCGGACACTGGCGCCTGTAGGAACTCAAGTGCTTGCGCCTCCAGTGCGTCGCTACGGCCTCGATCACTACAGTCTCGATGACTTCCCCATGCAGGCTAAGGATGTCGACGCAGAAATCGAGATACACTTCGACATAACCGGTCACTCGACAACGGAAGGGAAGATGCAGGACATCCGGTCGTGCTTCTCCGACAGACTGCGCCAAATTCGCCAGATGTTGATTGCCGGACGAGCGTTGCCACGCCGTCCGATTAGTGCTTCTGAGGCATGGCGCAACAGGCAGCGACACTCAAGTCGCGACTATGAAGTCACTTTGGTCGGTCTTGTTAGCGTTGATAAGTGGTCAAAAGGAGGTTATCTGTGGTTTGATATCGAAGACGACTCCATGCAGGTCAGGTGCATGCTGAAGGAACCCACTGGGGTCTCTAGTTTCCACCCCTCGCTGGATGGTCTGATGAACGATGATGTGGTCGGGGTCAGTGGCCACTTCGTGATAGGCAACAGGGATCCATATTTCTCAGTGAGCGACATCCATATGCCTCCGCTAGGGGTGCATCCCAAGGCCGCAGCCAGCGAGGCCGAGGCCGTCTCAGCGGCCTTCCTGTCCGACGTCCACGTAGGCAGCAAGACCTTCTTAGCGCCTCAGTGGGAGAAGATGATTGAGTGGTTCAGAACAGACCCCCTGGCCCGGACTGTGAAGTACTTCGTACTGAGCGGCGACGGAGTAGATGGCGTGGGAATCTACCCGGGGCAGGAGCGCCACCTAGCAATCAAGGACCTGTTCAACCAGTACGGCGAACTGGCGAGACTGCTCGAGGGTCTTCCTGATTGGGTCGATCTGATGATACTGCCGGGGAACCACGACGCGGTTCGTCCAGCTGAACCGCAGCCGGCGTTGGATCCAGAGGTCCAGCAGGACTACTCGGACGCCGTGTTCGTTGGCAATCCGTGTGACTTCAGCTTGCACGGCGTACGCATACTGTCCTATCATGGCAAGAGTATCGATGACTTCGTCGCAGGGCTGAGATCAGTTACTTACTCATCTCCAGAACTGGCGATGAGGGCAATGATGGAGCGCAGACACCTAGCCCCGTCATGGGGCGGAAAGACCCCGCTTTCACCCGAGCCCGAGGACCGCATGGTCATCTCAACTGTCCCAGACATCTTCGTGACCGGTCACGTTCATGGGCACTACGTCGGTAACCACAAAGGAACCACGATGGTACACAGTTCGACTTGGCAGGATCAGACCGACTACCAACGTATGTTGGGGTTCCAGCCCAAACCCTGCATCCTGACAGTGGTCAACCTGCACACCCACGCCACAGCCTCAATCCCCTTCGCCTGAATCGGGAAACGCCTCACCGTCGTACAGATGCTGCCAGAGATCACGCAGGTCATTACCCTCTACTACCGGCACCTCCGCCTCTCTGAAGGCATCCACAGCCCTCTGTCGGGCTGGGTTGAAGCCGATGAACCGGGAACTAGGGATCATCATCGACAAGTCCGTGCTGGAATCTCCTACTGAGACGATTCCCGACGGATCAATCCCTTCTATCCTAGCGAGTTTCTCCACCAACTGTCCTTTCTCGTGCGAGTTAACGAGCGAGGGTGCGGGCCCTTGCAACCAACCGTCGTCATCCCAGTCGAAGCCATTGGCGACCCAGTCATCGACCTTGAGCATCGATGCTATGCTCGCGACGAAGACGTCTACGCCTGCGGAGACTATGGCCACGAAGACACCCCTCTCCTGTAGCTCGCGCACGACATCACGCGCCCCAGTCATCAGGGTAATCCCGGAGTAGCATCGCATTATGTCATCACGATGAATGCGAGGTTGCACTGCTGTCCACAGGCGTATGTCTTCTGCCATGAACTCGTCATCGCTGATTTCACGGTTGAGGAAACGCTCCAGCGTTTCGAGGTTCTCGGTCCCGAAGTAATCGTGTATGTTCTGCCACGAGGAGCCGTTGTCGGTTAGAACACCGTCGCAGTCGAAGACCACTGCCCCGGGCGCACTCATCGTCACTTGGTGGTGCACGGATGGTATAGTCCCTGCGAGAGAGATGGGTTGATGGGAGCCGCTGAGCTCGGCTGCTCATGGCCGGCACTGGTAGGGCAGTCAAGGTCAGGATGCTGTTCTTCGGGCCACTGGCTGAGAGATTAGGTGAGCGCGAGATTGAGGTCGCCCTAGAGCTCGGGACTACGACCGAGCAACTTATCGACAGGTTCGAACTCTCCGAATACCTCGATTCGGGACTCAGGGTGGCGATTGACGGGCATATCGGCGCATCCCTCAAAACCCCTCTTACCGATTCTTCCGAGGTAGCCTTCCTCCCTCCTGTTTCTGGTGGTTGACGGATTACCGAGCCGAAGCATTTGAACGAGAACACTCTCACCTAGGGATGATAGCATGGCAATAGGAACCACAGAGATGGCGATTCTGATTGGAATCGCAGTACTGTTCTTCGGTCCCAAGAGGATACCACAGTTGGCCCGCAGTCTCGGATTGGCCAAGGGCGAGTATGAAGCGGCAGTGAATGAAGTCAGAAGTCCATCCGAAGCCGAGCAGGACATGGACAGAGGCGGCATGACAGAAGGCGTCGCTGACGAGTCCGAATGATCAGTCCCTCTTGCGACTGAGTCTGATGGCGGAGCCACAATCGGCGCAGTCGCCGAGATCCCGACTTGAGTTCGGTGCCTCGGGAGAAGGGAGCACTGCCCCGCACCCCGTACAGCGCAACTCCCAGGACCAAAGCGAACTTATTCCCTCCATCGTCACTGATAACCAAGGCACACCACCCTTCTCGCACAGGTTCTGCAGTCTGTAGTCGTCTGTCACCAGTGTAGCTACTCTCTCTATTGCCAGCGCCAGTAGTTCGAGGTCGACGGACGACAGGCCGGCCATGTCTCCAGTAGTCGCAGCAATATCGCTGGCGCGGGAGAGTGCTGTCTGACCCGGGGTACCCCATTCCAATTCTGCTGCTTCAAGCAAAATCTCACGATCTGGCGAAATCCTAGCCAGTTCAGCTCTCTGCGATGGGACAACGAGGCTGCCACGCATCCTCTCCAGAGGCCATGCGATCAGCGCGGCGGTATCCAAGACCTCGCCCGCCGCCATGCTCGGGCGGAGGCTGGCTGCGCTTTCAGGGGTCGCCTCCGCGCCTAGTCGGTGTCCGCGGGAAGCAACGTTCATGCTGAAAAGGAGGCACGAAGGTGCGTGTTCAAGGAAATCACTGACCCGATAATCGAATGGGCGGGAGAATGGGGCTTGCTCGGTCTCGCAGCCGTATCGGCCTCCGAAGCAGCCTTTCAGCCAGCACCGCCCGACTTGCTGGTCATTCCTATGGTCTTAGGGGCCGACAGCTCCCTCGATATCCTAGCCATCGTCCTAGTCGCTACCATCTCAAGCGTGGTCGGAGCTGTAGGGGGCTATGGAATCGGTGCCTATGCTGGCAGGCCGATACTCGAGCGCTTCGCCAGCGATGCCACAGTTGCCAGACTCGATACCCTGATGGTCAGGTACGGGTCTGCCGGTATTTTCCTCGCCGCAGTCTCTCCAATACCTTACAAGGCACTGGCATGGGCAGCGGGAGCCAGCAGGATGGACCTCAGACTGTTCGTAGTGGCGGGTCTTTTCGGCCGAGGGATAAGGTTCGGAATGGAAGGTCTAGTGCTGGGGATATGGGGCGAAGAGTTCCTCGGCCTGATGAAGGATCCACTTGCTTGGTTGGTCGGAGGATTTCTGGGTCTGTTGCTGTTCATCCCTGTGATGGGCTGGTGGACAGGTCTAGCGGAAGCAACTGACAGTGAGTAACGAATCCTGACAAACACGACAACCCACGACCCTTAACCCCTGCAAGCATCTCCGATTTCGCATGGCAAGGTCGCCAGCGTGCGCAACACGCACATATTCCATCATTGCAGTCCTCTTAATTTCACTGCTACTGCCATTTGGTATTATTTCCCTCACCGAGGCACAGGAACCTTCTGACTCGCCGGTTGAACCTATTTGTAATGCCAATCGAAATACCACATGGACAGTCGGACTCATCTATTGCGATAATCGTGTGAATGAGGATTATACACTCTTCGCTCCGATGTCATCTGAGAGCGCGTACCTCATTGACGCACATGGGCGAATGGTTCACTCGTGGACATCTCCTAGCGGGCTGCCTCCCGGTATGGCGGTCTACATGCTTGAGGATGGAGACTTGCTACGAACGGTCAACCTTGGTACCAATTTTGATCATGATGGCAACGGGGTTGCGGGTAAGATTGAGCGCCTGTCCTGGGACAGTGAAATGGAATGGGAATGGTTCTACCCTGGAGATACCAATCGCAGCCATCACGATATCGAACCATTGCCCAATGGTAATTTTCTGATGATTGCGTGGGACTTCAAGAACGAATCTGAATCCCACCAAGCAGGACGCAATCCCAACAAGATGAGTGAAGACACCCTTCGGGCTGAGAAGATCGTAGAGGTCCAACCCGTCGGAACAGACCAAGCCAATATCGTTTGGGAGTGGAACATTTGGGACCATCTTATTCAGGATTACGATTCCACCAAGGACAACTATGGCGTCGTTGGCAACCACCCTGAATTACTCGACATCAACTTCGTTGATTCACCAGACATCCTTAACCCATACAAGAGTGATTGGATGCATTGCAATGGCATCGATTACAACCCAATCTTGGACCAAATTGCATTGTCCTGCAGGAATGTTAACGAGATTTACATCATCGATCATAGCACGACAACAGAGGAAGCTGCCGGACATACCGCAGGCAACTCGGGAGAGGGAGGGGACATTCTCTATCGCTGGGGCAACCCCGTTGCCTATCGCGCGGGAACAAATGATGATCAGCAACTGTTCGGCCAACATGACATTCAGTGGATCAATGAAGGACGTCTCGGTGCTGGTGATTTGATTGTCTTCAACAATGGTGTTCGCCGTAGCACAAGTTATTCTTCAGTCGATGTCATTTCCCCCCCTCTGGTCAATGGCGAATATGTCTTACAATCCGGCAGTTCTTGGGGCCCAGCATCACCCAGTTGGTCATGGGATCAAGGTACGAGTATGTATGCGACCTCTTTGGGGGGAGTAGAGCGATTGGAGAATGGTAACACATTGGTGACAGTGGGTGTCCATGGCACGTTCATTGAGGTCAATCCGGAAGGCGATGTCGTCTGGAAATACATCAATCCAGTGATTGATACCGGGCCGCTGAATCAGGGTGACGACATCCCCCTCCATCAAAATGGGAAAACTAGCAAGAATAAGGTGTTCAAGACACATCGATACAATAGTTCGTTCCCCGGATTTGTCGGCAAAGATCTGACACCGGGCGATTACGTTGAATCGTGGATAGATTATTGCAGTAATGAAGAATCAATTCCATGGGACAAAGATGGCGATGGTTGCATCGATGATTCGGATGCGGACGGTGTCAAGGACAATGTGGACCTTTGTAATGGATTTGACGACAATATAGACATTGATGGCGACTCAATTCCAGACGATTGCGATTCTCTGATAGATTCGGATGCAGATGGTGTAGCGGACTCCTCTGATGCCTGCCCGGGATATGACGACACTGTGGATGTAGATGCAGATGGGACTCCAGATGGTTGCGATTCTCTGATAGATTCGGATGCAGATGGGATATCTGATGCCGACGACCAGTGTGCGGGACACAATGATTTACTCGACCAAGATGGCGATGGAATTCCTGACAATTGTGATCAGACACCGATGCCTGAAGATGTCCCAACCAATGTTACCGATACAACTCCAGTAGATGATGGTGAAGCAACAAGCATCCCTGGATTTGGGTTCATCCTCAGCATCACCGCAGCACTTGTAGCCACTCTTGTTGCGACCCGCCGTGAGTGAATCGACTCATTGAAACTCCACTGACTCGCCCGAATCGCAGACCATAATCACCGCAGGAACGGGCAATCCTCCGTGACGAATCGTTATGGGGGGACTGTCTGTCGTAACCTCGTCGCTCCTGTGGTGTAGTACGGCCCATCATTCCGGGTTTTCATCCCGGCGACTCGGGTTCAAATCCCGACAGGAGCACCAATCATTCCACTTCGTGAACATCCGTGGGAATGCCTCTGGAAGCTGCCTGTTCAATCACTATTCTCGTCCACTTGCTGGTCGGCGAAGGCATCGCCAGGATGTGCGAGGCCCCACTCAGAATCTTCTCAGTCAGGGTGTTGGGAGCCTCGCCCCTACCTCTGTCAATCAGGCTCCTGGTGGAATCACCCCACTCCTCGGAGAACACCGCTATCGGAACCGAGTTGTTGTCGGCCCAGCGCTCGGCCATGTAGTCGACCCCGCTCGCACCGCCAACGATAATCAGGTCTGGATAGCCATTCTTGTCTACCCAATACTCGATAGCGCCTTCGAAGACCATGAAGTCGTAGAACCTACTCGATCCTACTATGGCGAGGTTGATTATTTCCCCATCGAGGTTGAGGTCGCGACTTCCGAGCCGCTCGACCGTATGCCGTCCAGTTGAGTTCGCCATCATGCGTCGGAGGGGGGTACTGAACAATAAACATCCGCTGACAATGTCCAATTCAGTCGTTTTTTACCTACATTGTGTATTCTCGCCTCTGGCGCGACTTGATATTGGGCCGTCTGCTCGAAATGACCGAGGAACAGCAATGGCTCTAGATATCGAGGCTATACGAGCCGATTTCCCGATTCTGGGACGCACTCTGCCGAACGGCAAGAAACTCGTCTACTTCGACAACGCCGCGACCTCGCAGAAGCCGCAGTGCGTCATAGACGCCATGTCCCGCTATTACGAGGAGTACAACTCCAATGCCCACCGTGCCAACCACACTCTCGCCGACGAGGCAACCACAGCTCTAGAGAGTGCTCGAGAAAAAATCTCCTCCTACTTCGGAACCTCGCCCGATCAGATGATTTACACCAGCGGCGCCACTGAGGCAATCAACCTAGTCGCCTATGGCTGGGCGCGAGAAAACCTCGACGAGGGGGACGTCGTGGTCCTGACCGAGATGGAGCACCACGCGGACATCGTTCCGTGGCAGCAGATGTCAATTGACAAAGGCGTCGAGGTCAGGTACGTGCCGATAGACACCGAGTCCTTCACTCTCGACATGGATGCCTTCGAAGTGGCTCTGGACGGCGCCTCGCTGGTCTGCGTTGTCCACACTAGCAACGTGCTAGGGGTGCGCAATCCAGTCGAGAAAATCGTCAAAATGTCACACTCCGTTGGTGCGCGGGTACTGATTGACTGCGCGCAGGGCGCGCCTCACGAGAGGATCGACTTCGACTCTCTGGGAGCCGATTTCGTCGCCATTTCGGCTCACAAGATGGCCGGACCTACTGGCATCGGTTGTATACTAGTGAAGCGAGATGCAATGGCCGAGATGGGGCCGTTCATGACCGGTGGCTCGATGATTAAGCGGGTCACTACCGAAGGTTCGACGTTCCAAGAAGGCCACGCCATGTTCGAGACCGGAACTCCCCGGATTGCGGAGGCGATAGGGTGGGGGGCCGCTGTGGAATGGCTTGATCAGTTTGACATGAGAGAGGTCCACGATCACATCAACGACGTCGCTTCGTGGACTGCGGCTCAGATGATGGATATCCCCGGAATCAAGATCTACGGCGATCCCGATAGAGATGACAGCAGCGGAGCAGTCTCCTTCCTGCACGAGAGCATCCAGTCTCAGGACCTCGCACTGCTACTCGACGAGGGAGGCTTCGCCGTCAGGACCGGACATCACTGCGCCCAGCCCCTGATGGACGCTCTGGGAGTGCCTTCGACAAACCGTGCCTCGTTCTGGATCTACAATACCATGGGAGAGGCGGAGTCATTCGTAGAGTACCTCAGCCAAGTGATAGAGAGATTCGCCTGACAGACTAGTCACGTTCAAGGCTGGCCGCTAGGACGCGGTGGCATGACTGGGAGCAGGAAGTGGCCCGAGCACCTCGACCCGGTAGTCGAGGAGTTCCGCGCCTGTTTCGACGCGATGGAGCGCTATGAGCTTCTGTTCGACTATGCCAAAATGCATCCGTCAGCGCTCCCTCAGGAGGAGTGGAACGATAACAACCAGGTTCACGGCTGCCAGTCCCGAGCACACGTCATTTGCTCAGTTGATGAGAGTGGGAGATTCCTGCTGCGCGGAGGTGCTGACGCCCAGATAGTGCAGGGCCTGATGGCGGTGACAGCGATTGCCGTCAACGGCATGGATCTCGCCGATGTGGCGGAGATGGAGCCAGACTACGCCGAGGCGATGGGCATCCGCTCCTCGCTCACTCCGAGCAGGGCTAACGGCTTCCTGAATATGTTCAAGCGAGTCAGAGAGGAGGCCGCCCTACTTCAGTGAGGATCTATTATGGTGAACGAGTCCGAGATTATGGAGTCACTAAGGGAAGTTGAGGATCCCGAGATGAAGATTTCAGTTACTGAGCTGGGGCTAATTTACGCCATCAGAATCGAGGAGAGTGATGATGGGACACATGCAGAGATTGACATGACCCTGACCAGTCCAGGTTGCCCAGTAGCCCCTGAGATTATGGCCGCAGTGCATCGCTCAGCACTAGCCACTGAGGGGGTGGGTAGCGTCCATGTGAATCTTACATTCTCACCACCTTGGGATCCTCGGGTTCACGCTAGCGAGGATGCAAGGTTCGATTTGGGCGTATTTTAGGCCGACTCAGCCGCACTCACGGTGTTAGCCATCAGCATGGCGATAGTCATGGGACCGACTCCCCCTGGGACTGGGGTCAACCAGCCCGCGACCTCACTGACTCTAGGGTCGACATCCCCCGCGAGCCCTCCATCATCCGCCCTTGAGATGCCGACATCGACCACGAAGGCGCCGGGTTTGATCCAATCCGCTTTCACAGTGTGAGGCCTGCCGATAGCTGCCACCACGATGTCGGCTTCTCGACACAGCGCCGCTGTATCTTCAGTTCGTGAGTGGGCAATGGTCACTGTTGCATCCACCCCTCGCTGCGCTAGCATCAGTGCCATCGGCATACCTACTATCCTTGAGCGCCCGAGGACGACTGCCTTCGCACCGCTGAGTCCGGTACCACTATCCTCGAGCATCATCAGCACGCCGGAGGGAGTACAGGGCAGCAGTCCGCTGGCATCGCCCTGCACCAGCTTGCCTAGGTTATTGGGATGGAATCCATCGACATCCTTCTTCGACGAAATAGCCGATGCGATGGCGAGTTCGTCAACCCCCTCGGGAGCCGGACTCTGGACTAGAATTCCATGTACCGATGAATCATCGTTTAGTTCTGCGACCACTTCGAGTATGCCTTCTAGTGTGGTTCTGGATGGCAGGTCGATACGGGTGCTCAGGATGCCGCACCTCTCACAGGCCCGCTGCTTGTTGCGGACGTAGACGTGACTGGCAGGGTCGTCCCCGGCGATTACCACGGCAAGATGAGGGACGACCCCTCTCTCCTCGAGAGCCGCGACTCGCTTGCGCAGTCCTTTCTCGAGACTGAGTGCGAGTGCCTTTCCGTCTACAATCACTGCGCTCATGTCAGCCCCCCGGGGCGGCTCGCCCTTTGACCTTTCATAGTCTCATTTTGGAGCCTCAGGAGGGAGTTGAACCCCCGACCGTCTGATTACAAATCAGATGCTCTACCGGGCTGAGCTACTGAGGCGTGCTCCAAGACGACAGACTCGGACTCTTGAACCCTACATCCCCTAAACTCGGTTCTCAGGGCCATCTTCATGCGTCCGTGTCTTCTCGACGATGCGTGCAACTAGTCCCTGAGAGCAACCTCAGGACCAATACGGTCCTTGCTGCATGGGTGTGCATTACACTCGGCAGCGGCATCATCCTCTCTTCAGGAGTCTCTGCTTTCGCCCTAGCAGTTGCAGTTCCTCTGGTAATCGCTGGAATCGTGCTCCTGGTCGTCGGGCTCGGGATGGCTGTTGAGGAGAATGTAGATCCTGAGAAGGTCGCTGCATGGGAACCCGATTCCACCAAGATGCCAGATGCCGGTCGTGTGATGTACCGCATCGACACTACTCTGGAAGCCCCCATCAGGACCTCCGTGCTCTGCGGGAAGTGTGGTAATCTAGATTGGGTCGACGGACCAAAACCGAGGAGTCACTCATGCAGTTCGTGCTCGACACTCCTCTGGGAGTCCGAGGAGGAGTAATCGCCGCCCCTAAGGGCGGCGCATTGGCAAGCATCAAGTGGATGCCTCAATTCGGTAAGGTCCGAGGTGGCACGGTGGATCTGGGCAACAACGAGCGCCGGATGCTGCGTGCGATGCTTTCAGAGCCCGCCCGCTCATGGTCCCTGGAACAGCTCTTGTCGGTGACGGGCTGGACTGACCAAGTCCACATAGCTGGAGCCGGGGCAGGCCTCGGGGAAGCAGGGCTGGTCGAGGTCTCGGAGGGTCGAGTAAATTCCGTCTCACTGGGTGAAGAGGGCTCATCGGCCGCATCTACGGGCCTTCTTGAGGCCCGACTGTGGGGGTGGCTCAGGGAGCAGCAGTCAGACGGCAGGACGATGGCTGCGCTGTCAACCGAGTTCGAGCGCCACGAGGCTGGACCGGGGATAGGGTTGCTCAAAGCCCTCGGAGTCAGACTCGAGGCCGGCTCTCTGGTGGCCGAGGACGAGGACTCGGTGGCTTCTGTCATCGAGCAGAGGTCCGCCTTCATCGAATCCCTATCGGTCGGCCCCATCGAGCAGTTCGCACTGGACGCCGACATGGTTAGTCACTTCTCATCTCGCAAGGGTTTGATTGTAGTGGAGGAGCGTGTTTCGCGGAGTTGGACTCTCACTGAGGCCGGATCATCTGTCGACCCATCAACGCTCGCAGAGGTTGACTTGATTGGAGATGTTACCCCGGAACTACTCCAAGGAGAGGACTGGAAGGATGCGAGATTCAAGCCGTTCGACGTCAACGCCCCAGCCCCCACTCCGTCCGGCGGCAGACCGCATCCCATGCAGGCACTAATCGAGATGATTCGCTCGGTCTTCCTCGAGATGGGATTCTCCGAGATCGAGGGGAACTTCGTCCAATCTGCAGGATGGAACATGGATTCGCTGTTCATCCCACAGTCTCATCCGGCTCGTACCATGCAGGATACCTTCTACCTCTCCGAGCCAGAGCAGGTAGAGGTCGAACAGAAGTACCTAGATTTGTGGGCCAAAGTGCACGAACACGGCCACGACACCGGCAGCAGGGGCTGGGGGGGCACCTTCGATCAGAGGGAGGCGAAGAAGGCTCTTCTGAGGACCCACACCACGGTCAACACCGTTCGGCACATCGCCGAGAACCCTCACGAGCCCTGTCGTGTGTTCGGGATAGGTAGGGTCTTCCGCCAAGAGTCGATAGATCGGACGCATCTCCCAGAGTTCTACCAGATTGAAGGTATCATCCACGAGTCCGAGGCCAATCTACCAATGCTCATCTCAACGCTCAAGACATTCTACTCGAAAATGGGATTCCCGGATGTTAGGGTGCGCCCGGCATATTTCCCGTACACTGAGCCGAGCGTCGAGGTAGACGTCATGTGGAGGGGAGAATGGCTCGAGCTCGGCGGCTCTGGAATCTTTCGACCTGAAGTGACAGAACCCCTTGGGACAGAGTGGCCTGTTTGTGCTTGGGGTTTGGGGCTAGAGCGCTTAGCGATGCTCATTCTGGAGTTGGACGATATCCGCGAGTTGTACCAACCCGATCTAGAGCGCCTTCGGCGGATGCCAATCCTCTAATCATTATCGCCGCCATCGCGAGCATGGCGATAATCGACCCTCCATTGGGGGGAATTATCTCATATGGCAGGGCTATCAGACTGAGCCCCTCGGTTGACTGCCCTCCCGGAGGTGGGCCTTCGCCACATCCTTCTGGAGGGGGGCCAATCCCCGGCCCCCAAACATCACCATCCGGGGGTCCCCCAGCACAGGGATCCTCCTCCTCTCCCGAAGACAATTCGCCTCTGTAGCAGTTGATGAAGTAGGGGAATCCAATTCCACCCTCTCCGTTCTCCCATGTACTGTGATAGTGATAGATGCCTTCCGGCCAATCTGGCGTGGGCCCATAGTGACCATTGCACGAGTCCAAATCACCAAGTCCAGAAATATACTCGTAGTCATCAATCCCGTTGTATCCAGTCTCGCCCTCCTTGAGCCGGTAGGAAGAAGTCATTTCGGCGACCTCCTCGTCATCGTCCCAGCCGACGAACCCGTAAATTGAGTAGCCGTCGAGGGCAAATCCGATTATCGGCGAGTGTTCAGCCACCGTCCTCGATGATTCCATACTGTAGTTCAACCAGTTTTGTTCACCTTCGGGATGCCAATGAACACAGTTGGCGTCGGCGTGATAGTGATACTCACCGCCCGGTCCGGAGTGTCCGTGACATAGGCCCAACCAGACGTGTTGTCGATCTTCCTCGTACGCCCCCTCTTGACCAGCCACTGCATCCCCTCCGGGCCCGTCCTCGGGCCCGTAGATTGCGACCCCATTGACAGCGAACGCAATGGCCCCTCTCTCTGGTGCCATCGTGCAGCCATCGGATGAAACACTTGGATTGCACATGCTATCATTGGTAGGTTCCAATGGAATGACCCATGTCGAGTCTTGTTCACTCGCACAGCAGCCTGGACCTGAGTGGAAGTCATGATTGGGCAGGCCGTTGGAACTGATGGTAATGTTCCCGGAATCAATGGTGAAGTCCACTTCGCACTGCCAGTTGTCAGGCACTTCTCCATCTCCAGTGGTATTGTAATCATCCACCATCGACGAGTTCCCATCGTCGCACAGCAAAGTCATGTCCCACCATTCCTCAGAACCGGTCACGACCACGGGCTCTGGCTCTTCGTCATACTCGCATGAGCCATCGTCCTCCTCAGCGGTCTCGTCGTAGTTATTTGCCTCAGAATCGGTGCATCCACTAGTGGGTTCTGGTTCTTCGTCATAGGTGCACGAACCGTCGTCCTCCTCAGCGGCCTCGTCGTAGTTGTTGGCCTCCGGATCGGTGCATCCTTGAGTGGGCTCCGGCTCTGCCGCCGGCTCAGTGACTGTGATATTGAAAATCTTGGTCTCGCTCGAGTTAACCCAGGCCCCACAGGTCCCTCGTACCGAGATGGTCAGGTTCGCTTGGACGTTTGAAAACCCTAGGTCGAACCCACCATCCTCGTAGAACGGTAGGTTGAGGCTGAATTCGTCAATGTCGCCGTCAGACCACTCTAGATCGCAGGTATCCATGTTCTGGTGGACCAAGACTCCCGAGGCCGTGGTGCTGTTCCCCCTCTCAACGATTATCTCGTTGCTGCTGACTACGAGAACCGTGTACCCCTCATCAGGGTACTCAATCATGAATGCGGCTGACCACTTCGATTCTTGGCCGAGACTGTCTACAGCCTCCACCTTAATCGCATGGCTACCGATTCCGAGCTGAGAGATGTCTATGGTCAGATTCCCATTCCCATCTAATTGGTCTTGGATTTCCACTCCGTCGAGAAACACGGTCACAGTCAACCCAGCCATCTCTTCGTCTAGGATGCTCAGGCTAAGTGAATCGATGCTACCGAAGAGAATATTGGTCGGAATGTCGCCTTCGATTACTGGGGCAAGGTTCTCGCCCTCTTTCTGGATATCGAAGAAAAGCACGCCAACCAACACGCTGGTAACCATCAGTCCTGTGAGGAAAAGTGAGCGAGCCACCCCATCGTCTACCATGTCCGCCCCATAAGGGGCGGACTCTTGAAACAAACCCCTGAATCACTCGTCTACCAGTGCTTTCAGATCGTGTAGAAATTCATCCGCTTCCCAGTTAATCCCCGAGTAGGCGACGCGCTTGCGTAGCTGCTTGTCGAGGATGAAGGTCACTGTCGAATGACCGACCTCGTACTCGCCCAAGGATTCCTCGTGAGGATCTGCCCCGTCACCATTACTACTACCTGTGTCTTCGGTTATGCATGACAGCCAATCTCCGTCCGGCCTCTCGTAGCCATCGTCGCACATGCAGTGAGCCCCGCCTCCTGATCCCATTACCCAGCCACGCCCATCACAGTCTACACCGGGAGGTAGGTTGTCGAGGTCAGCGTTGCTGGCAGCCCAAGCAAGGTGAGTGCTAGCACTGAGGATAGTGGATGAGACACTCTCTTGAGTCACTGCCCAAGATTCGTTCTCTACATTCCATGCATGCAGCACCCACGTCCATTCGCCATCTGATTGCCAGTCCCCGATGATTCCTTCAGCCATGTCATAACTTATGTTAGACTCGTTGAAAACCCGCGTTGCGAAATCACTCCCGCTCAGGCCCACTCCGTTTTCGTCATGGTGGAATGTTGAATTGTCAGGGTAAAGCACTGCAATTCGGTTTGACTCATCCTCGGGCGGCTGACTGGCGTTTATGTGCTCGTTATCCACTATCACATTCCATAATCTGTACGTGTCTTGGAGGGTGGATGTAGGTCCAGTCAGGTGATGCCAATCATAGCCCATCAGATCGGTCCACTCAGCGAGATGGTTGATTGTGTCTCGAGCCGGATCTATTGTGACTGAGATAATTACGACTTCATCGGAATAATCATCGAGGTTTTGGCCGATGTAGTCTAGGTTGGCTGAAATGACTAGGCATATATCGGGGCAAGAGGTGTAGACGAATGCAACGACTACGACTTTACCTTCGTATTCAGAGAGTGTGAACAACTCTCCATCCTGATCAAAGAGAGTGAAGTCGGGCGCTTCAGGAGGTTCTCTATACTCGACCCCGAATAAATCCACTCCGTCCTCAGATGCAACACATCCTGGTAGGAGCAGGATGCAGGCAATTAGGAGAGCGACCGTCTCCTCACGCATCCTCACTCCTCCAGCAACATATAGATGTCTTCGATATCTGCTCTGGTACTCCTGAGGGAGAGCCAGTAGATGACAAC
>JAAZXI010000039.1 GCA_014240285.1 Methanobacteriota archaeon | reverse complement strand
CGGTAAGGGAACCGCTGAGGAGAAGTTCGCTGCATTCGAAGCCGCCGGCATCCACGTCGCCAGAGACCCTTCGGCGATTGGAGAGGTTTTGCGTGAGGTGCTTATCGAAGCAGGGCTGCGAGAGACTTAGATGAGGGATTGACTGAGTCAGACCGAGGGATTGCCATGGCAGACCTACTGGACACGGAATTGGATGCAATACTAGAGGGCACCTCGCGCTCATTCTATCTCAGTCTCAAAGAGTTGCCTTCAGGCGTACGTTCGCAAGTTGGTCTGCTCTATCTTCTAGCACGAACCTCCGACACCATAGCAGACTCAGAGCAAGGATCTGCTGAGAGTAGACTTGTAGCACTGGAACATTACAATGAGTACGCGCAGGGCCGCTCGGACTCGCTGCCAGACCTCTCTGAACTCGCTCGCCTACAGAGAATCGATTCCGAGAGGAAGTTGCTGGAGAGCATGCCGGCCACAGTGGCGTGTATCGGCCGGTTCTCTGACTCCGACCAACTCCATATCCGTCACTGCCTCGACATCATAGTTGGGGGGCAGAGCCTCGACCTACAGCGTTTCTTCGCTGCAGCGGAGGGAAAGGTAGTCGCCCTGTCAGGTGATACTGAACTGGATGACTATGCATACAGAGTCGCGGGTAGCGTTGGAGAGTTCTGGACTAGGATGGCCCTAGACCATCTGTTCGACGCCGATTCCAGGGTCGAAGCGGATCTTTTCGAGAAGGGCGTTCGCTTCGGCAAGGCACTGCAGATGATCAACATCCTACGCGACATCCCCGTAGACTTACGAATGGGTAGATGCTACATCCCAAGCAGTTCACTATCGGCTCACGATTTGGCCCCCACCGATCTTCTCGACGAGGGCAACATGGAGCGTTTCAAGCCTCTATTCGAATCTTACATCGACGTAGCTGAGTCCCATCTCGATGCAGCCGTGAGCTACATCGAAATGCTACCGCACAGCCAGTTTCGGCTTCGTGGATCCTGTATGCTGCCCGTGCTTATCGGGCAGCGTACCCTGAAACTTCTGAGAGGGAGTAACGTGCTTGATGCGAGCAGCAGAATCAAGATTACCAGATCCGATATCAAGGGGCTTGTGAGAAAGGTTGCTTTCGCAGTTCCCTTCGCCAAGAGTAGTAAGAGACTATTGAACGAGTATCGTGATTCCTGAGGAATTTGAGAAAACGCTTCACTGCGGTCCTGAGGACCGCATGACGCGCGGCCCGCGCGCACGAGGGAGAGGTTCAAAGGCAGGCTGCGGTCGCTCGACTCGGGAATAGTATGACTCAGAGTCAGAATTCAGATTCGGCCACAACAGCCGAATACGGCGCCGGGCGGAGCATATCCCTGTACGAGGCCGACGAGCCAGCAAGGGGCATCGAGAGGGTGCGCTCGGCTGTCAGCCTGACCAAGGAGGCGGCCCGTGCAATCAGCATCACAGCCCTCGAGGCAGTGAGGGAGGGAGCCATCTTCATGGGAGTCATTGGAACTCGTGGAGAGTTGGTCAATCCATTCAGACACATTGACGCGGCAATATGGACCGAGCCGGATGTTCCTGACGAGATGACGGAGACTGCTTACGACTACTGTGAGGAACTCACTAGGAGAGAGGCGGGCAACTTCTACCACTCGTTCAAGTACCTGCCAAATTTTGAGCGGCGGGCCATAATGGCCTACTACGCGTTCTGCCGGCGTGCTGATGACATCGCAGACGGAGACTACGTGGATGTATTCCCCGGCGGCTCATCGGACGAGCCTGAATCGGTTGACTACAGGTCCAAGATCGAACTGCTCAGTCCGGGCAGACCGGTCGTAGACAGGTCAGCCTACAACGACAAGATGTCGCAATTGTTCTACTACAGGAAGAAGCTCTCCACTGCGTACGGCGAGATTACCTCAACTGACCCCATATTCATGGCAATGAAGGACACTGTCGAGACCTTTGGAATCCCGCGGCAGTTGCTGGACGACATGGTCAGCGGGATGGAGGATGACTTTCACCGCAACCGCTACCAGACCTTTGAGGACCTCTACTCATACTGCTACCGGGTTGCCTCTACTGTCGGCCTTGTGTGCATCGAGATCTACGGCTACGACGACCAGAGGGCTCGCGAGTACGCTGAGTCGTGGGGGGTCTTCATGCAACTTACCAACATCCTGCGTGACGTTGCCGAGGACGCCGAACGAGACAGGATTTACTTGCCTCTCGACGACCTTGCACGTTTTGGCATCACCGAGGACGATGTGAAGAGTGGTAAAGAGCTCCTCAAACACCCCGGATGGAAGCCTTTCGTAGATGAGTACATCGAGAGGTGCGACAGGTACCGCGAGAGGGCGTTCAAACTATTCGGACTACTGGATAGATCTTCTCGCTACTCACCTGCTGCAATGGCGACCTTCTACCAGTCCATCCTCAAGAAGATCCAGAAGAAGAATGGCGATGTCTTCACCGAGAGAATTCAACTCAGCAAGACCGAGAAGATGGTCTTCGCCGCGTACGTGTACGTGCGCTACCGCTTCCTCGCACTCTGAGAAGAAGCGGCTGCCTCTGGCAAGCCACACAGAAGAAGTATTGAGCGATTCGCAACGGGGGAAGCAGCATGAGGGTAGCAGTTCTTCTGGAAGATCGTTGCCAGCCCAAGAAGTGCAACGCCGAGTGCTGGGCATTCTGCCCGCCTGTGCGCAATGGCATCGAATGCATAGTTCTCGACGACTCGAGTGGTAAACCACTGGTCTCGGAGTCTCTGTGCATCGGTTGTGGCATCTGCGTCGTTAAGTGCCCATTCGACGCCCTCATCATCACCAACCTGCCTGAGGAGCTTGACAGTGAGATGACACATCGCTACGGCGAGAATGGATTCCGCTTGTTCAGGCTACCTGCCCCTCGTGAGGAACAGGTGGTCGGAATACTAGGTCCCAACGGGATGGGTAAGTCGACCGCGGTGAATCTACTCGCTGGAACCATCCAACCCAATCTAGGTGACTGGACGGTGAATTCTCGAGACTGGTCCGGGGTTCTCGAGTCGTTCCCGCGTGGTGAATTGCGCGACTACCTCAGCATGGTCGCCGAAGATGGAGTGACAGTAGCTGTCAAGCCACAGTACATCGACAAGTTGCCGAAAATCTTCGAAGGAGCTGTGCGCGAGCTGCTCGAGAAGGTAGATGACCGAGGCGAGTTGACCGATTACGTCTCTCTACTGGCGATTGATCACGTTCTCGACCGCAAGCTCGGCGCACTATCGGGCGGAGAACTGCAGCGCGTGGCACTGTGCGCCACGTTACTCAAGGAGGCCGATGTCTACTTCTTCGACGAGCCGTCTTCGTACCTTGACATCCACGAAAGGATGAGGATGGTTAGGATAATCCAGAACCTAGCAGAGCGAGGCAAGCGCGTACTGGTCGTCGAGCATGACCTAGCAATACTCGACGTACTATGCGACCTGCTGCATGTTGTTTACGGCGAGCGCGCGGCCTACGGAATCTTCACCCCTCCGCGCTCGACTCGTACAGCGATAAACGCTTACCTAGACGGTTTCCTTCCTGAAGAGAACATCAGGATTCGTGAGAAGCCGATACGGTTCCTACGAGGGCGTACTAGGGGAGAGGAGATTGGCATGCCGATTCTAAAGTGGGGCGGCATCGAGAAGACGCTTGGTGATTTCCACCTCAAGACCGGTGAGGGCGAGATCAAATCGGCCGAGGTAGTAGGTGTAGTAGGGCCCAACGCCACCGGGAAGACCACGATGGTTAGAATCATCGCTGGAGAGATGGACCCTGACGAAGGGTGGTGCACGATGGATGCCAAGGTCTCCTACAAACCCCAGCATGTCAGTGCTGACTTCGACGGGACAGTTCAAGACTGGCTCGACACCGAGCTGGGCAACAAGTGGCGCACCGGGGAGTTCCACACGCAGGTGGTTCGAACTCTGCAGGTTGACAAGATGTTAGAGTTGCATGCCAAGAAGCTCTCTGGAGGGGAGCTTCAGGCAGTAAACATCACCATCTGCCTCGGCAAGGAGGCAGATCTGTACTTGCTAGACGAGCCGAGCGCGCACCTAGACGCTAACGCTAGGATGGAGGCTGCTAAGGCTATTCGCAGGACCATGGAGGGCAACGATAAGGCTGCCATGGTAATCGACCATGACATCTACTTCATTGACATCATCAGCGGCTCTCTGCTGGTCTTTGAGGGCGAGGGTGGTAGCAACGGTGACGCCGTTGGCCCGCTAAGCCTGCGCAAGGGGATGAATCGCTTCCTTTCCGATGTGGACATTACCTTCCGGCGCGACCACGACTCCCACAGACCTAGAATCAACAAGCCCGGGAGTGTCAAGGACCGAGAACAGAAGGCCAAAGGAGAGTACTTCTATGCTGAATAGAATACCATTGGATTATTGAATGGGCCACAGGACGCAGCAGCGTGACAGACGAGGCTGGCGACGAGGCTCCGGAGGCCATCGAGCAGGGCGACGAGGTCGACCCGATAGAGGAGCTGGGGGCTAGGACGGCAGAACTTGAGAAGGAACTTCAGTACTCCGCCGCAGAGATAGTCAATGTGAGACAGAGGGCCGCAAGGGAGAGATCCGAGGCGATGCGTTATGGAGGCATGTCGATGGCACTGAGGATGCTGCCTCTGGTCGACAGTCTGGAAAAGGCCCTAGAAGCGGCCAACGGGGATGACTCAGATGCACTCAGTGAAGGAGTCAGGCTAACCCTTGAGGGTGCCAAAGCGGCTCTAGAGGCCGAAGGAGTTAGACAGATTGAGGTCGAATCTTCGTTCGATCCCACGATGATGGAAGCGATAGCCACCGTTCCTGTCCCAGAGGACGGTGAGTCGGGTAGTGTCATCGAGGTTATCGAGGTCGGCTACATGTACCATGACCGCGTCCTCCGCGCCGCTAGAGTGATAGTGGCCGAGGGTGAGTGATGCCGGACAGTGGAGTGATTGACCCCAATATCAGGAAGGCGCGGACGCTCCCTTCGCGTTACTACACCAATGAGGAAGTTTTCTCAGAGGTAGTAGGTAGATTCGCAGATTGCTGGCACTTCGCTGCCCACGAGAGCCAACTGGCAGAGCACAACGTGCTCCCTCTCGAACACATGGAGAGTCTTCTCGGCGAACCGATGCTACTCACCCGTGGTGACGTAGTCAGATGTCTTTCCAACGTCTGCACGCACCGAGGGATGCTGGTGGCAACCGAGGCGTGCAGTGCCTCGACTCTGCGCTGTGGTTACCACGGCCGCACGTTCGGACTCGACGGTTGCTTTCGAAACATGCCGGAGTTCGATGAAGTGGAGGATTTTCCCCGTCCTTCAGACAATCTCGCTGCTTTCTCTCTGAAGTGCTGGAAGGGACTTCTCTTCGCCGGGACCAAGCCGAACCGCTTCGAAGATTGTCTTGAAGAGCTGGAGCCGCGAATTGGATGGATGCCAATCGAAGCCTTTGAGCACGACCCCTCGCGACATCGATCTTACGACATCGATGCGAACTGGGCGCTCTACGTTGACAACTATCTCGAGGGTTTTCATATCCCCTATGTCCACGGAGACTTGCACGAGGAACTCGACTACGACTCCTACCAGACTGAGCTTTTCGAAGGAGGTGTTCTGCAGGTTGGCATCGCCCGGGGTAACGAGTCGTGCTTCGAACTGCCCGAGTCGTCACCCGACCACGGGCAGCGAATCGCCGCCTACTACTACTGGCTATATCCGGGTGTGATGCTAAACTTCTACCCATGGGGGCTGTCGGTCAATATCGTTATTCCACTCTCGGTAGACCGCACTAGAATTGTCTACCACGGCTTCGTATGGGACCACTCAAAACTCGGAAAGGGTGCGGGGGGGAACCTCGACAAGGTGGAGGCAGAGGACCAAGGGATTGTCGAGGCCACACAGAGAGGGGTAGCAGCAGGTGCTTACGACAGGGGGCGATATTCCCCAACAAAGGAAACAGGCGTTCACCACTTCCACAGAATTATCTCCGATGTGACATAGTCTGATTTTTTGAAAGGCCAGTATAATCTATGATTTAGAATCACGCTGGTCTTATTACGAGACATACTGTGCGAAACATATTCCCATGTATCGAAAGAAGACCCTAGGATTGGCACTAATTCTGATGGCCAGTATAATCTCCCCCTTTGCATCTGCTCAAGAGCCTGGTTCTTCAGATGAAGGTGCGACATTCGAATACCATACAATAGCCTCTCTGGGCGACAGTACCCTAGGTTCGGATCCAACTGGTTACAGAGGACCATTTGTCAGCCAACATGCGGCGAACCTGATGGGTGTTGAATACTACGAGGGTGCTGTTGGAGGAGATAGGTCCTGGACTCTAATTGATGCTGGGAGGCACACTACCATCGCGGAGAATTACGGAGAGGGCACTCTGGTTACGATAATGGTCGGTGCATGGGACTTCATAGATTCGGACATCAACATCGTGAATTCCGACTACTCCTTCATCGACCGGCTAGATGAGAACATGACAATAATCCTAGATGTGCTCGTAGAGGCGGACATTGATGTCTTGGTGTGGAATCTGCCGAACATGTCCTTCCTTCCGTTCCTCACACAAATATTCCCTCCGGAAGTTCACCCTTACTTCACCGAAGCCAGTTTCCTCTGGGCCGACCGATTGGACGAGATCGCGGCCCGTTACGGAGATAACGTACAAATCTTCGACTTGCTAACTGCCTCCAACGACCTGCTGCAGAACCAATCTGCTAGGATGATTAGTAATCATGAGGTAATTTCCCCTCCTTCCATGTGCGCAAAGAACTGCGTAATGGTAGACTCGTTGCATCCTACCTCTGTCGGCCAAGGCCTCCTAGCTAACTATCACATGCAGGCGATAAACGAAAAGTTTCCCTCGTCGGACGGAGATTACCCTCTGCTCACCGAAGCCGAGTTGCTAGCACTCGCCGACTTTGAAGAAGTTGAGGAGGTCAGCGAGATTACCCTAGAGGGGGACGTTACTAAGGCGTGCTTCGATTGGACTGAAGCCAACTACAGGCAGTTGTACCTGACCGTAATTAATGACGGTGAGAACGTGGTTATTCCAAACTATATCGGCTTCAATACTGAGGAATGTCGACAATCTACCCATGTCATGTATAGTTCCGATCAGGCCATTAATGTCGTTTCCGATGTGACAAACGAACTCACTCTGAATCACTTCTTCGAGATATGGGGCGAGGAGTTCTCATCGGCCCGAGTCATGGGGATGGACACCAATGATGGAGGGGTCCTATCCATTACTCTAGACGGAATCGCGTACGAGGGAGACTGGTCGGCAGTGAACATTGATGGTGTGATATCAGTAGATATCCAGTTCCAGTCGGGTCAGTCTCAGGTGAATCCCGAAGATGGTATGGAATCTGAATCGACACCTGGATTCGCGGCATTGATTGCGACCATAGGGATGCTTGGTGCAGCTATAATCTCCAGTCGGCAGGGCCGTAGAAACTGAGGTCTGACCGTGTTGTCTGAGGTTCCGAAGTCAAGGCTCTTTGCTGCCCTCGTCACACTATCGATACTCCTTTCGGGGTGCACTGGAGGGGATGGAGGCCCTGATTCTGAGTCAGAGGAGATCACTGGTTGCACCGATCAGGATGCTGAGAACTACAATCCAAATGCAACAGTGTCAGACAGTTCCTGTATCTACCCTCAACCAGAGGAAGAATCGATCTTAATAGAAGAAACCGGTTATTGCGATGATACTAATCCCTATCACTGTATGATGCCATTCCCCTCTGGGGCATTCCTAGAGGAGGATGCTGCGTCAATGACGGGATATGCACTAGTTATTCCAGGCGAAGCAATTCCTGATACCCAGTCCGCAGTCAGTGGCAATATGCACATCCTTGATCGACTCGATGGATTCAGCCCCTCGACTCAGATTATGACTGCCTTCGAAAGGGTCCCTAATCTCTCAGGACTAGCCAATCAATTCGACATATCCCCCTCGGCATCTCCAGAACATGGTAGCATCCTCCTCAATTTGGATACAGGAGAGGTACTGCATCACTGGGTTGAGAATGATGCTCGGGCAGATGAGGGTCAAACGGAAGGACTGGTATTCCTGAGGACTCTGGCGGGGCTTGGACACAACACTGCCTATGCAGTAGCGTTCAGAAATATCAGTGACCTAAATGGCAATCCAATCTCCCCTTCTGATGGTTTCAGGGCACTCAGAGATGGTATTGCAAGCACCGCCCCTGGGATAGAGTCGCAAAGGGACGATTATGAGGTGATGTTTCAGAAACTACAGGTGGCCGGGTTCGAACGAGGAGCGCTGCAAGCAGCTTGGTGGTTCCACACCGCTTCTACTCAGTCAATTCTGAGAGACATCCAAACAATGAGGCTGGATGCTGAGGAAAGGCTTGGAGAAGATGGGGTCGGATGTACGGTAACCGAGGTTCACGAGGGCTATGGGGATCCAGAGACGACTCTGCGCAGGGTTAGGGGTACAATCACCACTCCCCAGTACACCCTAGCACAGGGTGCATTGTCCCCGATGGCTCGAGGGGAAGAAGGCGATCCGGTTTTCGTCGAGAACAGGGAGGTTGAATTCACAGCCCTCATCCCCAAGTCTCTCGCAGATAACAACACTTCAGGTCCGATTACTGTAATCGGGCATGGACTGTTTGGGAACGGTGATAGTTACGTAAGTCAGGGAGGAGCGATTGCCAATGAGTACGGCTTGGTACTGCTTGCTACTGACTTCAAGGGGTGGAGTTCCGACGGAGACAGCGACGCGTTAACATTCGCTCTCCTAGATTTTGAGTTGTTCCAATATCAGCAAGAACGTCAGATGCAGGCTGTAATCAACCACTTGGCTATGATACGAACTATTACCGGAGTGTGTATCGATATCCCAGAATTAACTAACTACGGAGTAAGGATGATTGATGCAGACACGGTGAACTACTGGGGATATTCATTAGGCGGACTCAGAGGGCCCTCGCTTCTAGCGATGGTTCCTGAGCTAGACTGGGGGGTCCTATGGGTCGGAGGTACATCCTTCACCCATCAGGTCGAACGTTCTACACATTATGGCTGCGAAGAGAACCCAGGCGAGTTCTACCAGCTCCTATCAAGTCCTATCTCACTACCTAAGCGATTCGACAGAGCCATTGCGATTGCTTTGCTCCAATCAATCTGGGATTCAACGGACGGAGAGACGTTTCTGCCATTCCATCAGACTGGACTCGAGGGCTATCTTGAGCCGTTTGACATGTTCTATCTAAGCTCAATGATGGATGCTCAAGTCACCACTCTCTCAGCTGATCGAGCAGTGCGAACGGCAGGTGTCGCTGTCGTCTCTGGCTCTGCTTACCACCCATTCGGGGTCGAGGTGGTAGATGGGCCAATCGATGGTTCCGGTGCTGCTTACTTCGACGGGCAGTTCCCCTCACTACCGACTGGCAACATTAACGGTCCATCGTGGCACCACTCACTGGCACACAATCTGGTGGCTGAGGTCCCTGAGGCACAGTCTATGGCATATGAGTATCTGCTCACTGGGATTCTAGAGGATCACTGTGATCCATCTTGCACCTTCGATGGAGAGTGGTGATCAACCAACTGGCTCCCCGCCCTCACCTAGGAAAGCGAGTCTTCTCAGGGAATTTTGGGCAATTAGGTAGTCTACCACCTTCTCGGGGACCGAGTGACTCAGTACGGTGCGAACAGCTTCGACATCGTCCACGGTAGACATCATCCTAGCGGTCTCTCTCACTCTCCACCCCTCGAAGTTCCCTCGCTGCTCCAGTGAAGTCAACACCACTGGCCATCCAGCACTCTCGTAGAGTTCCGCCGAGGGGTTATCACTGGTGAAGAAGACACCCGCAGGCCCGTGATAATTCTCAGCATGACTGACCCAGTTTGGTGGGTCCTCGATATCAGGGATGGAGACGATGCTTACATCGATATATCCGACTTCATTCAACCATGAATCTATCATCTCAACTCTCTCTTGCGAGCTCCATGGGTTCTCAATTGACTCTGGTTGGTTTGAGGATCCGATTGCTATTACCAGTGTCATCTCGGGGGCATTGGACCTACGCCACTCCTCTGCAGCCTTGATCAATAGTGCATGACCGTGGTGAAACGGTTGGAATCGCCCTAGGGCTACCAAGCCAGGGTCCGGCGGCGATGCTGGTGGCTCCGGGTGCAGGGGGAGATCAGTCATGCCGCCACCTCCAGTGCCTCGCCCAGACTCTGGGAGTCGAGGTTCCAAAGATTAGGGTCAAGGAACTCTCTGCCAATCAGAATCGACAGAGGCTCACTACGTGCCCTAGAGAGGAAGTCGAACAGCGATTCGCTGGCACTACGATGGGACTCCATGGTAGGAAGTATACGAGGGTCCTCAGAGGGCTCCATCGTCTCACCGAGATTCTGACGGCGTGACATCCAGTCAAGCACCACTGACTCGGAGTAGGATGCCCTATCGGTCCTAGACAGAGAATCGGAGAACTCTGACCAGACCTGCTGCTGCAGAAACTCCTCGCCGGATAGGTTTCTGCCTAGAAATGGCTCAAGGTATAGGAACAGTCTGGCATCCCAGCAACTCCACTCTCCCAGCGAGCACCAACGCGCCAGTGCGAGTGCCAGTTCACAGGAAGATTCTGAATCCAATCCCTGCTCAGAGAGCGACTTGGAATGGTCCAGATTGTCCTTTGCATCGGACCACTCCATGACATCCCCCTCGATGTCGACATCGAAGCTCCTGTGGAAGCGCGAGTCTGACTCGGGTCGCAGCGCCCTGAGGGCACGGGACTCCATGCCCTCTAGCAGTTCACCGAGAGGTTTCGAACAGAGACTGTCAAAGCCCTCTCGATCGACTAGAAGGAGGATGATATCGACCAAAGTACTCGCCCCATACACACCACTCGGTGGTACGCAAAGAACCCTCGCTCGCCTATGGCGAGCGCTGTATCGCCACCGGATTCAAGAACCCGAGGCGGGGCGTGGGTGGCGTCCGAATAGGCACTGGAGGAGTTGTACTGGCCACTATAGAGGAGCAGATTAAGTCCCTCGAGGAGGAGATTGGCAAGACCAAGTACAACAAGGCGACTCAAGGCCACATTGGCAAACTCAAAGCCAAGATTGCCGCCCTCAGAGCCCGTAAGGAGAAGGCTCAGGCACATGCCAAGGCCAGCGGAGGGGGGCCTGGTTTCGAGGTCAAGAAATCAGGCGACGCGTCGGTCGCACTGGTTGGCTTCCCGAGCGTCGGCAAGTCGAGTCTAATCTCCCAATTGACAGATGCAGAATCGAATATCGGGGACTTCGCATTCACCACACTGACCTGCATCCCAGGACTGATGGAGCACCGTGGTGCCAAGATACAGATCCTAGACCTGCCTGGACTAATCAAGGGGGCATCTGAAGGGAAGGGGAGGGGGCGCGAGATTCTCAACGTAATCCGCAGCACAGACATGGTTCTGTACGTAGTGGACCCGTTCCAAGGGTCGCACTTCGAGATTTTGGACGAGGAGTTGTGGAAGTCCGGGATGCGGCTCAACCAGCAGCCTCCTCAGGTCTTCATCACGAGGACGAAGCGAGGAGGGATAGTCGTGCGATCGACTCTCGAACAGACCAATCTTACTGAGGAGGAGATTCGGGGTATTGTCCGCAGCTTCGGGATTGTCTCTGCCACGGTTACTCTGCGCACCGACGTAACCGATGACCACATCGTCGACACGTTGGCCGGGAGTCGGATTTACAGTCGCGCAGTCGTGGTCCTAAACAAGATTGACCTAGCTACCGAGAACGACCTTGAACGAGCCAGATCGATGCTGCCAGAAGGCTGGCCGGTGCTTGAGGTCTCAGCGAAGACAGGTGAGGGCATCGACCAAATGAAGGACTTCATCTTCGACAACCTGCACTTCATGTCGATATACCTCAAGCCACAGGGCAAAGAGGCGGACCTAATCGAGCCACTGATAGTCAAAGACACCTCAACAGTTCGCGAAGTCTGCACCAAGTTGCACCGGGATTTCGTTCGCAAGTTCCGATACGCTAGGGTCAAGGGCCCGAGTGCAAAGTTCGACTGGCAGAGGGTCGGATTGGACCATGTCCTCAAGGACGACGATTTACTGACGGTCATCACGCGGAAATGAATCCGTAAGACTAGTCTGTGTTGCGATGTATTCACGAACAGGACGCCTACCCATAGCATGGCCGAGGACTCAGCCGAGGTACTGCCCCGCGCCGCCGTTCGCGGACTCATCGAGCATATGACTCGCAGGCTGTATCTTCTCATGGCGGTGTTCATGGTCGGACTCATTGGTGGCTACCCCACCGCTGGTGATGCCATAGAGTGGTTACTACAGGCCGATGGATACCTGCCTGACGGTGTGCAGGTAATCATTTTGCAACCAATGGAGGTCGTGCT
>JAAZXI010000038.1 GCA_014240285.1 Methanobacteriota archaeon | reverse complement strand
TGCTGGCGCTGCGGTCTCGAGGTCGTTCAGCGCGATATGGAGCAGTGGTTCGTGCGTATGACAGAGTACTCTGACGAATTACTCGACGAGATTGACAACATCGCCTTCCCAGAGAACGTCAAGGCGATGCAGCGCAATTGGATTGGACGCTCCCACGGTGCTCACATTGACTTCCCAGTTGCTGGCTCCGACGCGGTCATAGGCGCTTTCACCACGAGACCTGATACCATCTTCGGCGTGACCTTCGTCACACTCTCTCCTGAGCACCCTCTGTGCGAGGAACTGTGTACAGGCTCCGAGTGGGAGGCTGACTGGCGTGAGTTGCGCGACGAGTGCTTGCGACTGTCCGAGTTTGAGCGAATCAACATGCTGAAGGAGAAGAAAGGCGTTTTCCTCGGACGCCACGCGATCAATCCCCTGAATGGAGAGGAGGTGCCAATCTACGCGGGCAATTTCGTGGTTGCTTCCTACGGCACTGGCGCTGTCATGGCGGTACCCGGCCACGACCAGCGCGATTACGACTTTGCAGAGAGATACGGCATAGAGATTCGTAGAGTCCTCACCGAGAAGGAGGGCGACGACCCCGCAGCACCACTGAGCGCAGCTTTCGAGGGCTACGGCCCCATGGTTAACTCAGGCATAGGCGACTTCGACGGTCTCGCCGGTGAAGTCGCCAAGGACACGGTCATCGCCGCGCTCGAGGCCGCCGGAGCCGGCCACGGAACTGTTGAGTACAGATTGAAGGATTGGCTACTCAGCCGCCAGCGCTTCTGGGGGACACCGATTCCGATGATCCACTGCGAGGCCTGTGGCGTCGTCCCAGTCCCCTCCTCGGACCTACCTGTCGAACTACCTCTAGACGTCACCTTCAGCGAGGACCAGAGCGGCAACCCGCTGGCCGCCCACGACGTCTTCGTCAACACCTCTTGCCCATCTTGCGGAGAGGCAGCCAAGCGCGAGACCGACACCATGGACACCTTCTATGACTCATCGTGGTACTTCATGCGCTTCTGCGACGCCAACAACGACTCCGCCCCGTTTGCCCGTGAAGCGGTCGACTACTGGATGAACGGAGGTGTCGACCTCTACATCGGAGGCATCGAGCATGCCGTCATGCATCTGCTGTATGCTCGCTTCTTCACCAAAGCGACCCGTGATGCTGGGATGAACGAAGTCGGCGAGCCGTTCGGCACTCTGGTCTGCCAGGGCATGCTCAACGCACCTGCACCGTTCTGCGCCGATTGCAACGCCGAGTACCATGTCGACAACTTCGACGCCGACTGCCCGACCTGCGGTAAGCCGCTCGGAACGCGTTCGGTCAAGATGGGTAAGTCACTGGGCAACACGGTTAGTCCCGAGGACATGGTCGGGCGATATGGTGCAGACACGGTCCGACTGTTCATGCTCTTCGGCGCTAATCCGGAGGCGGGCATGGACTGGTCCGACAGTGCCGTCGAGGCAAACCATCGTCAGATGTTCTCGGTCATTGACGCTGTTGACTCCGCCTTGGCGATGACCGATTCACCAGGACCTATGGATGAGTGGCTGAACGCAAGATTGCGAGCCAACCAGAGCGCTTGGCGCCAAGCCATGTCAAATGTCAGCCTACGCGAGGGTGTGATGATTAGCCACTTCGAGATGCTGGCCGACTGGAACTGGTATCGTCGCCGAGGTGGATGCGACCGAGCCACTGCCAATGCATTCCTACATCATTGGATCCCGATGCTGGCACCTGCGACGCCTCACGTTGCTGAGGAATTCTGGCACCGCATGGGAGGAGATGGGCTGCTTGCGACCCACGTTCTTTCCGAGCCCGGCGATTCCTCACAGGATGCGCCTGTGCTGGCCCGTGAGGCATACCTGCGAAATCTAATCGACAGCGCCCGCAACCTGCGTGAGCTCGCTGAGCGCCACACTGAGGGCGAGATCAGCCAAATCGTCATCCAGACGGCTGCGGCTTGGAAGTCTGAGCTCGCGCGCGATGCGCTCCGACTCCACTCAGATGGATTCGACTTCAAGACCGGAGGCCAAGCGTATATCCAATCACTCGAGATATTCGAGAACGAGACACTGAGGGGCGAAATCTTCCAAATCTGGATGGCCTTGACAACTGGCAGTAAGAAGAAGCGCGGACGAGTCCATTCGTGGTCTGTCACTGAGAGGACGCTGATTTCCGACAGTCTAGACGAGACTGCAGTTATCGAGGCCAACTCTGCCTTCATCGCCGCTGCACTCGGAGTCTCATCTCTCGAGGTCTATCCGGCCGGTGAGGGTGAGGACGTAGCCGGGAAGGCCAGCTTGGCATTCCCTCTAGAGCCGGGCATCGCGTTTCTGTAGGTGAGACGATGACTCAGTCCACAGTCATCTTCGACGACACCTGTGGCAAGTGCAGTCGCTGGGCTGCTTTCATCGACAAGCGTAACTCCGGCGACAGACTCCGCACGATGGGTCAGGAGACCGACGAGGGACGCGAACTACTCGAAGCTAGACCACCCAACTTGAGAGAGGTGGACTCAGTATTCATCATCACCGAAGACGGGCAGTGGTACGCTAGAAGCGCAGCTGTTTGGCGCATCGCATCCAGAATGAGTTTTCCTTGGTCATTTGGAGCCGTAATCTGGTTCGTTCCCGGACCTATCAGGGACTTGTTCTATGACCTCTACGCACGCCATCGTTGACCACTCGTACTCGGTGGGTTCATGGGGCCCCTGTTGTTGGCCGGAGTGTTGAGTGAAGAGAAGAGCGGTAACCGACGGCGGGGACGCCGCCGGCGCCGCCGGCGCTCTGGGGGTGGTCAAAACACTCCCAAGAAGAAAAGCCCGGTGGCCGAATCAGAAGCCGTCGAGCGAGCGCTGGCCCGATTCTCGGCAAAACCCCGGCCGATGGGCCTCCCTAAGGAGATAGATCCTCCTCCTCGGAGAGTGGAAGTCTCCTGGAAGACAAACGCGGTGACCAAGGACGTGCAGCGCAAGGCCGGAAATATCGCCTGCATACCCGGTGAGTTCGGTTTCTTGCCAGAGGAGAGGGTGCAGGAGATAGCCGCGAAGCTCGGCAACCTCCCAATCACCCTCGAACAAGCTCTCTCGCTTCGCAGTGCGTTGAATCAGGAGAAGAGCGTATACTCTCATTCGAAACTAATGCGTCGAGCTAACGAGCTCAACCGCCGCTACAAATCCGGCGAGAGCGTACTGGCTCTGTCCAAGCGATTCGACGCACCCCCTGTCAACACCTTCCGTGCTATTCTGACCGGCAGAGGGTGGACCAAAACCAGAATCAAGGACACCCTGAACAAGAATCCCTCCAAACTCAACAAGCGCGACCTTGAGCAGTTCAAACTGGCTGAGTCAGTGGACAGAGTGAGTTCAGTCGATCAGAGTGACACCCAGAGTGCAGCCGAAGTCTTTGAGGACATTCTATGCGACTACTTCGAATCCCTTGGAGTGAGGTTCCGCCGTCAGGAGGAACTGCTCGCTGAACAGAAGGTGAGTGAGGGGAGGGCAATCATCACTCCCGACCTGCTGATGCTCGACGATGTCAGAATCAACGGGGTGCCATGCGCGTGGATAGACGCCAAACACTTCTTCGGTGCCGACCTCAAGTTTCCTCGGAAGAAGACCCAGAAGCAGGTTGACCGGTATGTTGCCGAGTACGGGCAAGGAGCCATAGTCTACCGGCACGGTTTCTGTGGTGGCCTAAAGCTCAAGGGAGCTATACAACTCGACTCCAGCCCGTTGGATCTCAATCCTCTAGTCGAGTTCCATGAGAAGGCCAGGAACGGCTCATGAGGGTTGATTGACTCTAGTCAGAATCGTCTGTAGACCAGCCTTCTCCAGCCCTGCGACCAGCGAGTCGGACCAATCCACTTCGCTCGCTGCATCGCTGGGGACGATTGCTGCACTATCTCCTAGCATGCAGAGTAGAGCGACTGCTTTCTCTCCGATGCCGCACTCCCTCATCACCCCAGTCACCGAAGAGAGCAAATCAAATCGCGATGAATCCTCCTGCAACCCACTGTCCTCTACGAAGTGCTTCGCTGAATCGAGTAGTTCGGTCCACCTGCCGATGCCCCAATCCCCTTCGGACAGCCCCTGCATCTGCTTCGCTCCAGCCCGGCTAATCGACTCCTTCCAGTCCAAATCATCGATGTAACCCGAAGTGTGTTTGCCAGTGTCGGGCCACCATGCCAGCACAACCGGGGTATCATTACTCCATCCCTCGGCCCGACCTGGACCTCGGTGCAGCAACGGGCCGTGGTACGGCGCCCCTGCCTCGAGTCTGCGCTCGACGCCGCCAGCGGCCAGCGCAGTCACATCTCCAAGACCCGTCGAACGATTGCGTTCCACACGGTGCGCTATTGAGTAAGAACGCCTCAGACTCTCCTCGTGTGGAAGCCCTATCGCCCTCTGGAAGGCTAGGGCTGCGGCCACTGCTCCCGAGGCCGACATGCCGAAGCCCTGCGAGACCGGCAGAGCCAGCCTGACACTAATTTCCCATGCGATATCTTCAGCCTCGGGTATTTCCTCAACTAGGAGGTCGAGGACACTATTGTACAGCCCCGAATCACCTTCCGCACCTTCGAACGAGACCTTGAGCCCAAACTCACCTTGTTCTCCGTATGCGACGACCCCGACTCCGTCATCGACACATAATCCAGCCCCTAGGCTGCCTTGCTTGACTGGATCCGCAACCTCGTCACTTACCGTGAAAAGCAGAGTGACGTGGCCTCCGCACTCGCCTCGGCCAAGAAACACGGTCATAGTGACCCATCCGGCCTACCAGCCAAGAATCCTCGGCCGGATTACATGACCGTTGCAATGTCTTCCTTGAGCTCTCCAAACCGCCCGGAGAGCTCCTGAACGGCCTTCTGGAAGGCAACCCTAGCTGTCATCGACCCATCGGACTCGAACGACAGGATGTACTCGCCGGGAACGTCCTCGAGGGTGATGGCGTTCTTGAAACTCATCGCCTCTTCGGTACCCTCACCGACGTGGTGCAGGTCATTTATCAGTTGAGCTACTTTGCTGATGTCTTCCAAGCGCCCGTTGCTGTCGAAGTCCTTGGCAGTGATTGTTAGATTTAGGTCCCACAGTATCTTCGACCTTGTCTTGACGTTGAGGACTCCAACCTGACGTGGTGAGAATGCAATGCCGCAGACCGGCGACCATTTGGCGTGGTCGCGACCGCGCCCCATGATTGCGGTGGCGTAGAACTCGATCATCTGGCCATGGGACAGCCTAGTAATCGGGATGCTGTGGTACTTCTCAGAGATGCTACCACCGGCTCCGAGAAAACTCATATCGCCAGCGGTCACAGTCCGACCACCTTCGCTGCCGAACGCTTTGCAGGTGTAAATCATCGTACAGAGTGGACATCCTCTGTCTTCGACGACCAACTCGGCGCATGAAGGACAACTGTCCTGGAAGTGAAACTCGTCGTGCTTGGTAGGGATGGGAATCATGGCCAGCCGCTGAGCCACAACCTCGTCGGGCAGCGGACCATTGGTCTCCCATATCTCGCCATCCTGTTCGATTGTACCCATCTCGAAGCGAACGGTGTCGATAGCCATCTTGGGAGTGTCAGAGATTAGTGTACGTCGGATAGCATTGACGAAGGCACGGTCCGCGTCGCTCAACAGTATGGAAATTTTCTCGTCATTTTCTTCGATAACCTTCGCCTTGACCATGAATTCACCTCATACTCGGCGCCCACGGCGCCCTCCCTTACTCTTCGTCCCATCAGTTGCGATGGGAGTAACGTCTTCGATGCGGGTTATTGACACTCCGGCTCGGGTCAGTGCCCGAATAGCAGAGGTCGCTCCAGGGGCGCTGTGAGAGCGGTTCCCTCCGGCACCCCGGTACTTCACGATGACTTGGTTGAATTCCTTCTCGGCCAGCATCTCAGCCATTCTCTCGGCGGCTCTGGTCGAGGCGAACTGGCCACCTGAGTCGCTGCCGCCCTTGGTCACCATGCCACCCGAGACCTTGCAGATGGTCTCGGCTCCGGTGAGGTCAGTGGCTGTCATCAGCACGTTGTTGTGCGTGGTGAAGATATGCAGGATTGCTTTCCTTGACATCAACTCTCACTCTCCTCAGCGGGTTTACCATCCTTGGGAGCGCTGTCTTCGGTGCCTGTTGAGGCTGCTGCATCGCGCTTGACCTGCTCTACGAACTCGGGATCAACGACTCGGACCGGCTCTATACCGCTATCATCATCATCGGCTACAAGGGTCAGTCGCAACTCCTCCATGTCTTTGCGGAATTGGTGCTCTGAATCGGCGAAAGGGGAGTTCGAGGAGTACTGAATCATATCCTCCTCATGCTTGAGCACGTGGTACCCAGGGACCGTCATCCTCTGGTTGTCGATACAGACGTGACCGTGGACAATGAGATTCCTAGACGAGCGCATGGTCGGAGCCAGTCCCTTGTAGAAGACGACTGACTGTAGCCTCCGCGAGAGCATGTGTTCGACAGTAATCTGGAGAACGTCGTCAATCCCTGCTCCTTCGGGCAGCAGACCTTTGCGGCGTAGAGATTCAACCAAATCGGTCTTCTCACGAGCGAAGTGGCCTTCCGAGGTGTCGACCCTACCGATTAGCTTCATCGCTTGATTTCTGTGGCGGCGCAGAGCCGACTTCTCGCGCCAGATCTCCCTCATGCCGCCGACCTTCTTCAGACCGTATTTCTCTTTGAGAGCATGCTCCTCGTCAATCCTGGCTTGCTTCCAAGGGTGTGAGGGGGTGCGAGTCTTGGGTCTTGCAAACTTCGGATTTCCCATCTACTCACCTCACTTCTTCCTCTCGACGCCAAGAGAGGAGCCCTTGCGGCCGTTCGATCTGAGTCTCTGCCCACGTACCTTGTGGCCGGTTCTGTGCCTTATTCCACGGTATGCTTTGACACCGGCGATACGGGTGACATCATCATCACGAGTCAACTTGACCTCAGTGGCGACGATGTGAGCATCTTCGTTGGTCTCGAGGTCGCGCTGGCGGTTGACCAGCCACCAGGGGACCGTAGTAGCGTAATCGTCTATGGAGCTGCGCAGGCGGTCCTGCTCATCATCTGACAGGTGACCTCCCAATTTCTTGCCATCGAGGTCAGCCAAGCGGCAAATCTGCTGAGAGGTCCTCATGCCGATGCCCTTGATGGAAGTGAGGCCGACGGCGATGGGGCGCAGCCCGTCGATGTCGCTGTCTGCCATCCGCAGGATGTAGGAGAAGTCATCTCCGAGTTCAGCATCTTCAGGCATTGTACGGTTCCCCCGTGTTCACCAGTTACCCGGTGGCCCATTGGGCATCTGGGCGACCTACCATCCCTATTTGAACCGATTGGACGCCCCTTTGGGGCGGTTCAAACTACTCTCGGCAGACTACATACAGGATTTGATTGCCGGAGTCACGTTCAATCTCTAAGTCCACCATGAAGCCACTAGCGCCCTCAATCTCCTTCAGTTCTCGGTCCAACCTGCGTTGTAGGGTCGGATGAACATCCGGGTTTAGATTACAGCGCAGTGTAATCTTGCCAATACCGTTCCTCGCTACCGATGCCGCAGTCTGGTCGATGGTGTGTAACTTGGGGGGACTAAGCCTGTGCTGGACTATCTCGCCGGTAGCCACGACGAAACCCTCGATGTTCTCTGATTTGCTTAAGGGGTCGGTGTGAATGAGGAGGGGCCTGCGGCCTTCCAGACGCAGCCAAGAGTGACCACTGTCTCCAGGCAGCGCACGCTCCAACCAAACCTCCTGAAGTCCGCTCTGGACCAGAGCGGGGTCGACTATCGTCATGTAGGCGCCGTAGGGAGGGGGCTTGCTCATATCGGCAGTCTCAGATTCCGAAGGCTCCCCTTCAATGGAGGCGATTACATGTTTCGTCCCCATCCTCACGCACCTATGACTCTCCTGTGATGAGAGGGCACCTACCCACAGCGAAAGCCTGTCCACCCTGCCTCCACCCTGGCTCAACCACTCCCAGGTACGGCCAACCCCGGGGAAAGAGGTCTCGACGACGGCTTCTATGACGGACTGCTGCACCTCGCCGAGCCTTGGGGACAGATCAAGCAGCACCGCTGGACCCTCAGGTCCACTCTGTAGGTGATTGACCCAGCCACGTAGGACCGAGCCGATGGAAGGCTCCATCTCATCCACATCGTGATTCTGAGCATCACGCGGTCGTGCGGGGTCCAGATGCAGCATGGCGACAGGAGGATGAGCACGAGTTCCAGCCTCACGCAGGCTGTTCCAGTACTCTGTAATGGCTCCCTCAGCGTCTGATCCGTCACCGATGATGACACGATCCATCGAGCGCTGCAGGTCACCCTCCTCGGAGTTGATGTGCAAGTTCGCCGCGCACAGCACCGCGATGTTACCGTCCATCTCAATTCCCAGAGAGGGCCGCTTCAGCACCTGCGAGTAGGCGACAAGCTGCAGACCGGACCCCGCGGCCGCATCGAGAATTACTCCAGCTGGAAGCACATTGGGGTCTATGCAGTTAGCCCGGGATAAGGCAACGAACCACGGTGTGGAGAGCCTGCGCATGTCCTCGGTCATGTGAAACGCGGGCTCTGCGCGACGGGCCGACTCGGCCTTGGCCCGCTTATTCGCCTCCTTGACAATCTGCGCCGACGGGTTTAGCGCGGTGTGCCGACTATCTTCTCCCACGTCGGCCCCTCCAAGAACTTGGTCAAGTCACTTTCGCGTCCTAAGTGATGGGGCCTCTGTTGATGCTCAGTTCGAATCTTAGCCAGGAATTCTGTAGTTCGTGACCATCGTTGTTGCCGTAGGCGATGGGGGGAGGGAGCAGTGTGATGTGAGATGTCCCAGTATTAATTCCAGGAATCAAACCCCTGTCACTGTCTATATCTAAGCCAATGGCAGACCAGCCGAAACCGTCGATGTAAGATGGGTCATCCCCTGCTGTGACGGGCAGGTCACCCTCATCCAATTGTTCCCCAGTGTCGGCATCCCAGACAATGTAGTGAACTTCTATCCTGTCGTTATCGTTGATGTGCATCTCGCGCTCCTCGGTGCCCTTGAACACGTTCACATCGAGCAGCACCTCGGCATCCACCACCGTGAGATGACTAACTGCCACTGTTATGCTGCCCTCGGAGATGTCTTCAGTCAGCTCAAGCTCGACAATCCCGTTTTCGTTACTCTCTAGGGTCATCAGATCGCTGGTGTTGTCTGAGCCTGAGAAAAGTACTCCCGAACCCCTAATCTCCAGTACTAGGTCAACCGTGGTGTTACCGCGGTTGTACACAGCCACACTGGCACGGTCATCGTCACCTTGATGCTCCCAGTCGCAGCGCAACTCACCGGGATAGAGGAACACGTCGTCCTGTTCCGAGAGAATCTCCGGCCAAACCCAGTCACCCTCTCTTGGAGAGCAGGTATCGAACAGCAGGTCGACCTCCCAGGCCAGTCGTCCGTCGATGGTCGGCGCCTCGATTGGCGGCCCTAAGGAATCCTCTAGATCGGTGCTGAAGTTCCAGGCCGCCCAGCCAACCCAGATTGCTGATAGAAGTAGTACCAATGCAGTGCCAAGTGAGAGCATCAAGGTGGCTCTAGGCACCACCATCTCGTTGATGCCCAATGGGACGGGGGGATGCTCGACCTCGTCGGGTGTGTCTGATATCCAAGACCTTGTCACGATTGCTTGTCGCTACCGTGTGTCATCAACGTTGGCCCGCTTGGCATTGCTGAGATATTTATGCCTAAGGCCAAAAACAGGCTCGCAATACGGCGTTGTGACTTCAGTCTTTGACCATCTGCGCCTCGTTGCGCAGACCTAGCCATGACACCACCCCTAACTCTGCGGCCACCACCATCAGCGCAATCAGCATGGTCGTCGGCTCAAAGATGCTGGGCACGAATATCAACGCGCTAAGTATAGCCACAACCAGATTGACCAGCCCCCAGACTCTCAGGGTCCGCCGCAACTGCAGTATCCCCACCACCCATACTGTCGTCGAGAGTGCGATTAGCAGCACAGGTAGCAGCACCGAGGTGGCGTGATGGGCGATAGCGACTATGATGATTAGCAGGTGCGAGTCGACGGCCAGCATCATGGACCAACTCTCGCCCTTCAGAGGAACGGTCAGCGCCAACAATGCAAGTAGCAGCAGCCCGATGCCCATCGTGACCTCGGGAAATACATCGAGAGCCGGCTCGTACCAGTTACCGATGGCGAACAGCGCCATCAGGCCTGCTGGGACTGCTAGGCCGACGGCCCAGGGTTGGCGGTACCTCCAGCCCTGCTCGAGGGCGCTCGCCACTGCCAGTACACCGGCCGGACCGAACGATAGCATCACCACGAACAGGCTGCGTGCGCCACGTCCGGAGGAGCCCTTCCAGTCAGTCCTGCCAAGCCCCGTCCTCTTGCGGTCGACCCAGATATCCACTAGAACGACTAGCACCAGCACCGACTCGAGCAGCATCCACGGTATCTCCCACTCGATCATATCGCCTCCGAACGGGTCGATTGTCAGCGGATAGGGAAGTGCCTCGACCATCACGGCCCCCAGCATCCTCCCAGCCAGCAGTGGCAGGACGATCCAGTCGAGTGCGATTGGAATCCGGTCCAGCAACCTGTTCTGGCCAATCAGTGATATCGCCACCAATTCTACCATCAGGACAACCAGCACAGCCATGTCGAGAAGGTCCTCATTGCTGCTACCCGGACCGATGTGGGACACCACGTGGATTGCGACCAGTCCACTGATTGCCATGGCGATTGGCATCTCCATTCCCATGATGTGGGGCAGTTCCAAATCGAGGCTCTTGGTACGCGACCTAGCAAGGGCAATCAGAACAGTCGAGAAGACGCCTATTGCCACCAGCATGAGCGGATTCGTACCGTTGAGCAGACCCAGTATGATCCCCGCACCAAGTATCAGCGAGAGCACTGCTAGGACAACCATAGGCTTGTGACTCATGTCGGTCATGTAGAGTTCTTCGAGGTCGTCGGTGCCAGACTTCTCCCTCCGCTTTCTGCGCTCGGCCTCCAGCTCGGCCAGCCGTGGGTCGTATGTCGAAACGCCATCCTCATCTTCTCCATCCACTCGAGTCGCCTCTGCGGCCATCTCAACGCGCGCATCTCGCTTAGCCACTGACTTTAGCTCGGCGCGCAGCTCGCCTCTGGCGACCAGCCACAGCGAGCTGACTACGAACATAGCCAACGAGGCGATCCCCGCTGCCTCGCTCTCAAGCTCGAAGGCGAGGGCGATGGTGATTACTAGCAGCCACAGAGCCGCTAGAGCTGGGTTGAGCAGTTTCTCTATGCTCCCCGCGCGAGGCAGATATGCTACTAGCACTACAGCAGAGCACATCACGGCAGCGATGCCCACATCGACTTCTGGTAGCGAACCCGTGGATTCGAGCAGCTTTACTGGTTGCCTCCCAGAGAGCGCTAACAGTAGTGGAAGGCTCATCAGCCCCAAGCCGCTGGTGTACAACTTCTCGTTGCTAGGAGCTCTAGTCAGCATCAGAGCAACCAGAGTCAGGCAGAGCAGCACCGTCAGAGGAACAAACATCCCGTGCCTCCACTGGATTGTGAGTACGGCGACAGCGAGAATCGCAGTCATGCTGCCGGCCTCACCGACCCTCAATCCAGCGATTTCCGAACCGACATGGAGGAACGTTAGCAGAAACAGCACGGCGAGCAGGGTGATTGCAGTGAAACCGCCGAACTGAGACATGAAAATCATCGCGAACAGTGGCAGCCACCACCCCAGCGACCAGAGCTGTAGGACTCCTGAGTCGCGGATTGACGCAGTTATCTCTGAGACTCCGAGGAAACGGGCGGCGAGGTTGACGCCGGACGCGCCCAGCCGGATGTTGACTGAGACCATCAGAACACATGACAGGGCGAGATAAGCTCCTAGAGGAACAGGCTCGAGATCGATTATGCTGCCGGGATCGAGCACGTCGTTTGCGACCAACAAGGTCCTGACGGTTTCCTCCACCACCTCCTCTAGAAGCACCCAACTCCATGGCAGCAGAACTGTTACCCCGGCAAGTGAAGGCGACTCCCGCCGCACTGCGAGAATAGCGGTCCCGACGTGCATCGAGCCCAGCAGACCTAGCAGCAGTACTCCTCCGTCACCGCCTGCAGCGGTGGAATTGACCGGGATTAGTATGACGAGCAGAGTGAGCACGGCGACAGCGCCCAGCCACAACACCCTGTCAGTCACCCTGTCCTGGTCGCGCAGAAGCACGAAACCAGTGACGATGGTTGCGAGGGCTGTGAAGAGCTCGTAGGCACCGAGAGTGTAGACTAGATTGCCCGAGTCATGCCCTACAAACAGCATTCCCACCAGAGGGAGGGCAGAAGCCCCGAGGGGGACCACTACTCGCCTCGTATCGACCCCCCTGACAGAGAGGTATGAACCACCGAAGGCCGCGCCGAGGAAAGCCACTATTCCTAGCGCGTATCCAGTGTCCTCACGGCTGCTGGCGACGGCTAGGAGCGCTCCGACCATACCCATCGAGACCGATACGCCCCAGAGTCCTGGCTTGCCAAGCCCAAACGCCTCGAAAGCCCGAGAGAACCAGTTCTCCCCTCGTGCAAAGCGCGCTGCCATGGTCGCATTGATGCCTGTGACAGTCATTAGAAGCAGGAACAGAAGCAAAGGATCATCCAGAGCGAGTATCCTCAGCGAGCCAAACTCGAATCCACCGGTTATCGCGTGCATTCCGATCCACAGGTTGGACGCTGCCACACCGAGCGCAGCGAGGTTGCCCGACTGCCTGTGCAGTGCGAGCCCGTGCATTAGCAGGGTCGCGAGCAGTATCATCCCCGCGACACCACTCTCTCCTAGAACTGAGCCAGCCGTCGAGGCGAGGGCCAATAGTACGAGAGTTGACTGAGCTGCGATGGCATCATGGTCGTGCCTGTAAGCGACTAGTATATTCACGCCGACGAGCAGCAGAAGTAGACCACCAAGAGCCTCTATCCCGATGTAGTCCCAGTGGTTCAGCTCAATGGCTAGGCCGTACATGACCTTCATCGAGATAATCACCCAGGTGACCCCGAGAAGTTTCATCGCTGGGTCTGGGACCCAGCGCTCTCCGAGCACGAAGCCGACCCCTGCGAGAAGCATTAGGACAACAATCGCCAAAAGTGGCGACAGCGCCAGACCGGCTTGGACTCCGATGGCGCTGTACACGACAATCATCGAGATCATCAGGGCCCAGTTGACCCCCCTCTCTCCCTCGACTGCAATCTCTGTCACGATGTCATGCTCTGGAGCGAGAGGGACGCTGCCATCCTGCTGCACCGCCCCCGGTTCGTCGCCACTGGGCTGCTCAAATGGATCATAAAACTCCCCGAGAGCCTCGTCCACGGCCTTAGCGAGCTCCTCACGCCGCTCCTCTTCGTCACCGCTCCTTTCGGGGATTTCGATGTTACTTAGATCGATGTTGATGCCCCGGCGAAACTCGCGCTCCCGGATGATTCTGTCATCCCGGTCACCGTCAGCCATCACCCTTCGACGCGCGCACGAACATGTTGTGCATGAAGGCGGCGTGCCACGCCTTCTC
>JAAZXI010000037.1 GCA_014240285.1 Methanobacteriota archaeon | reverse complement strand
CTTGCGTGGACCATGGAACATAGCCTAGCCATGCAAATTGCAGGCGGCGTAGCGCTGCTTATAGGACTGAGAATGAACATTGATCCGGTTGGATTCAACAAGAGCATCTTCGGAGATGTCGAAGGCATCGAAAGTGGAGAATCGTCTGCCATGAGGATGGCGATCGGAGGGGGTTTACTGGCCCTCGGGATAGTCAACATCTACTGCAGTTTCAATGTCGAAGATGCAGCAGCCAGCGAGGCCATTCTGACTGGTACTGCCATGGGTCTGGCAGTCTTCCTCGCTACAGTAGCGGCCCCCAAGTTCAGGGGCTATACGGACAGTATCCCGACCCTACCCATGGTCGTACTGCCGACGCTCATCGCAATATGCCTGTACTCTGCGTTGATGTAGCCGTCAGGCGCTTGATTCATTGAGTAGTGGGCCGACGCATTGTCAATGGTGGATTGGCCGGACCCGGGAACGCCGGTGAAGCTGACCGTGAAGACATGGTCTGGCCTAGCCGAGCACACCGGCCTCGCACTGCCTCCAGCGGGCCCAAAACTCGTGACTCTAAAATTGGTCAACGGCTACAACATCTCGTTCCCCCATTCCTATGTCGAGTCTATTGAGGAACTCGACGAGGCGCCCATGATAGAGGAGGAGGTCGAGCCCGAGGTAGAGCAGGACGAGTCCCTCCCATTGGTGCACCTCATCCACACAGGAGGCACGATTGCAAGCAAGGTCGACTATCGCACCGGTGCAGTAAGCGCTCGCTTCACTCCCAACGAACTGCTCGACTCAGTACCAGAGTTACGCAGCATCGCGCGCATACGCGCTGTGAATCTCGGCAGCATGTGGTCTGACGACATCCGTCCTAGGCACTGGAACAGAATGCTGCAGGCCACCAGCGAGGCGTTCTCCGAGGGCGCTGTCGGTGTAGTCATCACCCACGGCACCGACACTCTGCATATCTCTGCAGCAGCGATGTCGTATGGCTGGGCCGGCAGAGGCGGTCGGCCTCCTGGAAGGATTGTCGTGACCGGCTCACAACGCTCACCCGACCGCGGTTCTTCAGACGCCGCCGAGAATCTCATCTCTGCCGTCCACTGGGCAGCTAATGGCCCAGAGCCCACTGGCTATCGCGACTCGTCAGTGGTCGTCCTGCATGCCGGCTCGTCAGATGGCAGTTGCTCTGTTCTCCCTGGCTGCGCCACCCGCAAGTACCACTCGTCTCGACGCGACGCCTTCAAACCGATTAATCAGGAACCGATAGCCCATGTCAGCCTCGGCCCCGACGGCCCTTCCATCGAGATGGGTGAGCCATCTGCGTACGACGCGAGGACCGAGGCGATTTCCCCGATGATGTTCGACGAGTCGACAAGAATCGCCCAGTTCGTAGCCGATGCCCACTTGCAGCCCGATATGGTTCAGGCGGCTATCGATGCTGACTACGACGCACTGCTGTTCCACGGCACCGGCCTCGGTCACCTACCAATCGCCGACCCACTGGAGGATAGCCCTGAGAACACTCGACTGCGCATCATGCTGGCCGACCACTGCGCGGGTGGTGGCGTGGTGGTCGTGGTCACCCAGACCATCCACGGTCCGATTCACATGGACGTCTACGACAAGGGCCGTGACCAGCATGAGATGGGCATTATCGGTCACGGCTCGTTGTGTCCACCGTCTTCGGCTCTAGTCAAGTTGCACCACCTGCTTTCGAGGGATGAGGGCAGGGACGCTGTGGCAGAGGGGTGGGATCAGGATTTACTCGGCGAGAACCCACCGGACGCGTTCTCCTGAGCCTTGAAGGCAAGTAGGCACAGGCGGGGGCAATGACTGCACCCGACGAGTCGTTCAAGTTCTCTCGAACTGGGGCCGTGTCGAAGAACAGAGCAGTTCTGGCGGCGATGACCAATAAGCAGAGCAATGTCGATGGGACCCTATCTGAAGATGAGATCAACTGGCTACTACGCCGTGCTGACGGCGGGTTCGGAATCGTGACTACCGCCGCTTCGCATGTCACGGCTAGCGGCCAGGGTTGGGAGGGCGAGATGGGAGTCTGGGGAGATCACCACATCGACGGTCTCACTAGACTCGCAGACGAGATTCGAAAGCGCGATGCATTGAGTCTCGCGCAAATATTCCACGGAGGCATGCGCGCTCCAGAGGAGATTACCGGTGTCCAGCCGATATCCGCCAGTGAGAATCCGTGTTCTGAGGCGGAGTGCGGGCACTCTAGAGAGGCGACCCAAGAGGAGATTGAAGACCTCATCTCATCTTTCGGCGATGCAGCAGCAAGGTGCGCCCAAGCAGGATTCGACGGGGTCGAACTGCATGGTGCTCACGGGTATCTGATATGCCAGTTCCTCGGAGAGTTGACCAATAGGAGGGAGGACAAATGGGGAGGGGACATAGAGTCGCGTTCCCGCTTCCTGCTGAGGATACTCGAAGATGTCAGACTCAAGGTTCCCGAGGACTTCTTGATCGGAGTTAGGATTTCTCCTGAGTACACTAAGATAGGAGTCAGGATTGATGACAGCCTCGCCCTCTCTGAGAAACTGGTGGAATCAGGAATTGATTTCCTACACATCTCCTGCTGGGATTGCTTTAGGCCTCCCTCTGAGTTCCCCGAAGACTCTCGAATGCTGACCGAATGGTTCTCACAGAGAATCGGCGGAGCGATTCCGATTATCTCGACTGGTGCAATTTGGTCAACTTCTGACGCCCAGGCCGTAATGGGGCATGGTGCCGATCTAGTTGGGGTGGCTAGGGCTGCTGTCGGTCATGCCGACTGGGCTTCCCACGTTCATAATCCGGAGTATGAGCCCGAAGGGCCTCCATTCACCCCCCAGCACCTTCGTGAACAGGGGCTCAGCAACACCTTTGTCGAGTACATGAGGAACTGGAAAGGATTCGTCGAATAGCCATCTTGCTGATGAACCGACTCGCACTTGGCCGAGCCATGCCGGACTCGCGCAGTGACGAGCTCGACTCCATGAGGCAGTCCGCCAACAGCCCGGGCGACAGGGCTAGTCTGAGGGAACTGCGCGAGTCTGGACGGCAGTCAGCCCGCGAGCGCATTGACTTGTTGCTGGATCCCGATTCCTTTGTCGAGGTCGACGCCTTCGTCCAGCATCGAGCTGGAGAGCACAACATGCACCTACACCGCCCTCTCGGTGATGGCGTAGTCGCAGGTCACGGTATGCTCGACGGCAGGAGGGTGGTGTGCTTCGCTCAGGACTACTCTGTGTTCGCAGGCACGATGGGCGAGATGCACGCGCGCAAGATCGCCAAGGTTGCCGAGTTCGCCGAGAAATCCCAACTACCGATGATATGCATCTGGGATGGCGACGGACAGCGTGTCGAGGAGGGCGTGACCTCGCTGGGCGCCACCGGCCATCTGCTCGATATATTAGTGGCCTGCTCGGGCAGGATACCCGTTATTTCGGTGATCCTCGGGACGGTTTCCGGGGTCAGCGCACTTGCAGCGGGACTTTCCGACTTTGTGATTCTAGGCGCGGAACACGGCCAGATGTTCATGCGTAGTCCCTACATGATTCCCGAGATAGTCGAGGGCGAGCTCGATGAGGCCAGCCTCGGTGGGGCTGAGCAGCACGCTAGCCGCAGCGGAGTCGCCTGCCTCATCGCAGAGGACGAGTCCGATGCCATCGACATCGCCGCAGAGATCCTCTCCTACCTGCCCGATCACACCCTCGCGGAGCCCGACAGAGTCCCCAGCGGCGACCAATGGGACAGACAGTGCAAGGGTCTGAGCAAGACCGTCCCTTCAGACTCAAACCGTCCCTATGACATGCGCAATGTGATTGAGGAGGTGGTTGACGAGGGCAGGTTCCTCGAATTGTTCCCGGGCTACGCCGAGAACATCGTCATCGGCTTCGCCCGCCTCGACGGTCAATCAGTCGGTATAGTGGCCAACCAGCCTAAGGTTCTGGCAGGATGCCTTGACATCGACGCTTCGGTCAAGGCCGCACGCTTCATCCGTACTTGTGACATCTTCAATGTCCCAGTCGTCACCTTCGTCGATGTCCCTGGATTCCTGCCCGGTACCGTGCAGGAGTGGGGCGGCATCATCCGCCACGGCGCCAAACTGCTGTTTGCCTACGCTGAGGCCACCGTGCCAAAGCTCGCGGTAGTCACCCGCAAGGCGTACGGCGGCGCCTATCTCGCGATGAGCTGCAAGCACCTCGGCTCGGACTACAATGTGGCATGGCCCGGTGGCGAGTTGGCGGTGATGGGGGCTGACGGAGCGGTCAACATCATCCACCGCAAGGAGCTCTCCGAGGCTGAGGATAGGGAATCGGTTCACAGCGAGTTGATGGAGGAATATCAGAGCAAGTTCGGTGATCCCTATGCTGCGGCCCGCAGTGGCTGGTTAGACGATGTCATCGAGCCAGTCGAAACGCGCAAGAAGCTGATTCAGGCGTTGCGACCGCTGATGAGCAAGCGAGAGTGGGTGCCACCCAAGAAGCATGGAAACATTCCTCTTTGAGGAATGCCGGGAAAAGACTCAAGCCACGCCTTGCTATCGTCCCCTCATGAGCGAGAGACTACTGTCTGCCTCGATATGCCTGCTACTGCTGACCTCCATGGCCCCCACTGTCGCTGCAGTGGGTCCTAATGACTCCGTAATTTGGGGAATTTCTTACGACTGGGGGAACTATGAGAACGACATTGAGGAACTGACCGGAATCGACACGAATGCGGTTAATGAGGATCTCGAGGAAGCCGCTGATTACGCAGGATTCCTGCTTGAGAGTGATCAGGTAATGAGTGGAATGACCCAGTTCTTCATTGAGTCCTGGGATGAAGATGAGACCGTAGAGATAACCGATGCCAATGGCGACACCCACGAGGTTACCAAGAGGATGACAGAACTGACAATCCGTCATGGAAATCTCGGGGACATGGGTTTCACTGTCGCTTGGACCGACGAGAATGAGAGCATCGATATCTGGATGAGCGCTTCCACTGAGCAACTCTTCGTAATCGATGCGGTTTACACTGAGTACGTCGATGATGAACTCATGGTCTACGGCGGCGATTTGGATATGAGCGGCGAATTCGCTCTTGAGAGCAACATGGAGTTCAATCTACAGGTGATTGCTGCCGACGAGGTATTGGCACCAGAGCTTGGAATGGGGTTCTCGGTATCATTCGAAATCCCCTCCATCGAATCTGAGTGGAGAGCAGACGAACCACTTGATTACCTGCATCACCTCAGTGAAGAATCGACTGAAGATACCAACAATGGTTCGGAGGAAGGCGAATATAACAGCGGATTGATCGAGGGCGAATTCTCTACCATCACAGGCTACTCCCTGATGCTGTCAATCGAGGGAATTCCAGCAGAGGACTTCGACATCAGCTTGGATGCGTTCAATGTCCAACTCTCTGACAGCATACCCGGACAGGGTATCTTCTCTGAGGATATGACCGTATTCTCCGGAGCCATCTGGGACTGGGACTGCCCTCCTGTCGGAGGAGTTGAGAATGTGAATACTGACCCGTCCTCGAATGGGACAGTTTCCGCACAGTGCGGTTTGGCCCCGCCCATTTCGATGGGAATGGCATCGATGATGGGAATCTCGATGGTGTCGGCCCTCGACAGTGGTGTACAGGAGCTGTTCTCAGCAATTGAGGAGCAGGTCGGTGCATGGTTGGAGGAGATTTCTCCCGAAGAGGACACCTTCGTCTGCGGCAATGGTGAGGAGATACCAGCCGAATGGGAGAACGACGGCGAGATAGACTGCGAGGACGGCTCCGACGAGAACGAGTCCGGAGGAGACGGGACTTACACCTGCGACAACGGGCAGGTCATTCCCGCATCATGGGTCAATGATGGCGAGGAGGACTGCGAGGATGGTTCTGACGAGGACGGCTCCGAAGATATCTTCCAGAAGTACATCGACATGTTCGAGGCCCTAAACAACTCCAATCTACAGAAGACTATGGAGGCCTTCGGAGAGAAACTGGAGGAGTTGATAGAAGACAATGATCCCAGCGAACCTCTTGCCAATCTGGATGATTTGTGCCCAATCATGTTCTGGGATACCAGCAACTCTAGGGTTCTCGGAATGGCACTAATGGCGACCGATGGAGGCGAAGATTACGAAGTTCTCCTGGGTCCCGAGATTTTGGGTGTCAAGCAACACTCGTACGAATTGAGCATCCAATACTTGACTGGTCAAGATGCCAGAGACGCGAAACTGGACGCCCTAGGACTCATTGAGTTGAGGGATCTAGCACCAGATTCTAAGCACGATGTAGAGGAACTGTACGACATACTCGGAGACGACTTCCTGCCCGATCTAGACCAGACCGACACCGATGAAGACGGAGTCATCGACTTCTTCGATTTGGATGATGACGGCGACGGCTTGTTTGACTGGGAGGACCCCGACCCACTGTCTCCCTCTGAGCCGGTTGAGAAGGAATCTACTGGCAACAGAGTTCCAGGACTAGGTATCATAGCCACTATCTCACTTTTGGGGGCAGCAATGCTAGTTCCTCGAAGGGAAGAGTAGTGAACAATGTGGTCGAATGCGGAAGTCCGAATTCGCAACCCTGCTCTTCACTGCTGCTTTCTTGCTGATGGCGTGGGCAGGATCTTGGTTCGAGATTGTAGCCGTCGGGACATACACTGACGGACTAGAGAGAGAACCCACTATCCGTACTCAGTATATGGTTGACAGCAGCCAAGAATCGTTCGAGATGTCAATTGAGAACTCTACCCCGCTTTTGCTGTATTGGCTAGAGAGAGAGGACGTCTCTCCCGCGCCAACTAATCAGAATGAAAACTCCAGCGAATCATCGGCAGATACTCCATCCTTAGATGGAGACAGTGAGCCTTGCTCTGGCTCATGCCTCGATAGGGCTAGGAGTTGGGTTGGATTGACCATGTTCGCCCTATTCGCCACACTGTACTTGTCTTCAGTGCGTCCAAGCACTCTAACCAGGGCTACTGTTGCCTTGGTGTGGTTGCTTGGAACCGTCGTGATTCTGACCGCCGTCCCGCTGGCCGTAGCAGCTGACTTCGGAATCTCAGGGGACGAAGACAGCGAAGGAGAATCTTCTACCGGGGGTTTCGACACAAACACACAGGAAACTGTCGAAGTCGACCAGTTCGCCCACTTCGAGCAGGACGGAGACATGGGCTTGTCTTTCGATGGGATTTCATTCTCCTATGACTCAGTCGGCTTCGATCTCGGACTGCTTGCGGAGGAGGACAGGCAGGCTGTGATAGACAGCGCCCCTGCCGAGGGCGAGCCGGGCTACGAATCGCTGATTGCGTTCCATGGAGAGTTGAGCATTGGTCCCGGGAAAATTCTCACTTGGTGGCTTTTCACCGCCCCCCTCATTATCGTGAGCCTACAGGGTCACAGAGAGCTTCTCGAGGAGGAGTGAGAGTGAAGGCAGTTCGTCTGCTCGTTCGGGCGCGAAGATGGATTTCCACGCCTCAAGGTGCTGGGCCGCCACCATGATGACAGCAAACTCGTCCGTACTAGCCCCATCTCCGTAGGAGATGGATACCTGCGTATCTGCGTCAAGAGTCTCACTATCGCCCCCTGCGGGAGCGGCATCGAGATCGATTCCGATTACTGCTTCACCAGCTTCGACGACCGCCGAGTCCCATGGCCCGCTTACCAGAGGACGTCGTCCTTCTTCTGGGATGATTTGGCCACCCTCTGAGGCCCAGGCAGCGGCGATGGCACGTGCGGCCGATCCTCCTCCTCGCATCCGCAGGACGTTCTCCGAGGGCTCGATGCCGATGTGTCGGCAGGCGGCCACGAAGCCAACCCCATCCGTGCTGGTCCCCGACCACTCCCCGTCAACCCTCTTCAGCTGGTTAACCGCGTTCACCCCATCGGGCCCGCTGACCCCGAGCCTGTCCTGTGGAGAGTGCTTGAGGGGTGCGGTGCAAGACAGCCAGAGATCGCCTTTGAGTACAGCGACTCTGCTTTCGAACTCATCGATACCGTTTGCCTCGAGAAACACCTGCTGCGCACCGTTCATTTTCAGGTACTCACCGACTGCAGCGAACAGCCTCGGGGTGAGTGAGTGCGAGACGGGGTAGCCCGCGATGCCCCAGTAGTCCGCCATGGAATCCCTATGGGCCGCTCCGAATCCACCGAAATGAAGGTTTCAAGAGAGGTGGGTCCTCGCCGCGAGTGATGGACAGCGACCTCGAGATCGCCCGCAGGGCCACGATGCGCCCCATAGAGGGAGTGGCTGAACAACTCAGACTTGCTCGCAGTGACCTGATTCTTCACGGCCCACACATCGCCAAGATCGACTGGGAGACCATCAAGGCCAAGCGCAACGGCAAGTCAGGCTACCTGATTCTGGTCACCAGCGTAAGTCCGACCGCCTTCGGAGAGGGCAAGACGGTGACCACCATTGGCCTCAACCAGGGCCTCAACGCGCGCGGGCACAACGCGTGCTGCGTGATTCGCGAGCCCTCTATGGGCCCGGTTTTCGGAATCAAGGGTGGCGCTGCTGGTGGTGGCTATTCACAGGTCCTGCCGATGGAACAAATCAACCTCCACTTCACCGGTGACCTGCACGCGGTCACCTCAGCCCACAACCTGTGCTCTGCTATCATCGACAACCACCTTCACCGCGGCAACGAACTCGACATCGACCTCAACCGGATCTACTGGCCCCGTGCCATCGACATGAACGACCGCAGCCTCAGGCAAGTCACCATCGGCCTAGGCGGGAAGTTCAACGGGGTCGTCCGCACCGACCGCTTCGACATCACCGCGGCAAGCGAGGTGATGGCTATCCTTGCCCTGTCGAAGGACTACGCCGACCTACGCGAGCGCCTTGGACGCATCGTCATCGCCAAGTCGAACTCGGGCAACCCCGTCACAGCCGACGAGCTCGGTGCGGCCGGAGCGATGTGCCTCCTACTCAGGGAGGCCCTGATGCCAAACCTCGTTCAGACTCTCGAGGGCAACCCCGTCTTCATCCACTGTGGCCCATTCGCCAACATCGCACACGGAAACTCTTCGATAATCGCCGACGAGATCGCCCTCTCGTGCGCGGACTATGTGGTAACGGAGGCAGGCTTCGGCGCCGAAATGGGCGCCGAGAAGGCGCTCCACATCAAGGCGCCAGCAGCCGACAGGGCGCCTGATTGCCTGATTCTCAATGCCACCGTGCGGGCGATGAAGATGCACGGTGGAGGCTTTGCCTCCGGCGGCGGCAGGAGACCCACTCCCGAGGAGCTGGAGACCGAGAACGTCGAGGCGACCAGGGCTGGCGCGGCCAGCAACCTGCGCCGCCACGTCCGAAACCTAGCAGAGACCAGCATCCCGGTCATCGTTTCGATAAACCGCTTCGAGCACGATACCGAGGCAGAGATCGAGGCCATCAAGGACGAGGCCGTCAAGGCCGGCGCCAAGCAGGTCGTCCTCAACGAGGCCTTCGCTAAGGGGGGAGAGGGGGCAGCCGAGCTGGCCGACGCTGTGGTCGCGGCCTGCGCGAAGCACGATGAGGCAGGCCGACCATTCACCCCGATCGTGGAGCACGGCATGCCAATCGAGGAGACCATCCTGAGAGTGGCTACCAACATTTACGGGGCCCAGACGGTCGACTTCAGTGACAAGGCCCAAGCTTCCCTCAAGACCCTCAATGAGTGGGGCATGGGATCTCTACCTGTCTGCATGGCCAAGAACCAGTACTCATTCAGCCACGAGCCGAAGGTCCTCGGTGCCCCCACTGGATTCACTCTCCCAATTCGGGAGATTCGCGTCAACGCCGGCGCTGGCTTCGTCGTCGCAGTATGCGGCTCGATGATGACCATGCCCGGGCTACCTACAAGACCGGCCGCCCTCGACATGGACATGGACGACGAAGGCAGACTAACAGGCGCCTTCAGATGAGGTTGTGATTGCGTGCGCAGAATAAAGCGCCTCGATGAAGGAGTCCGACTACGACTCGAGGACGAGGACGACCTGTGGGCAGCGGCGCAGCTGTGCAGCGCTGGCGCGTGTGTGGGCATGCTGTCACACCGCAGAGACTCGACGACAGGGACACAGTCGGACAGCAGGGCGAAGAGTGCCGAGCGCAAGCCGATGTGGATAGTCCTCGAGGTCCAAGAGACCGCATTCCAGCCATTCACCGACAACCTCCGCATCCACGGCATCATTACCGAGGCCAAGATCGACATCGGTAGCCACCACACTCACCTCATCAACCCAGGCTCAGAAATCGAACTGACCCGTGTGGGCGGGCTCTCGCGGGCCGACATATCACTGCTAAGGGAGACTCTGTCTGCTGGGCGCCGCGCCAAGTGTGGCCTAGTGGTCGTGGAGTCCGATGAGATACTCATCTTCGAGGTCGCAGCTCATGGGATACGCGATGTCTCGCAGTTCTCCATGCGCGGTGGTGGCAAGAAGGCGGATGACTCGACGAGCGTACGCCGGGGTTTCTTTGAGCGCGTCGCCAAGGAGACAAGACTTGTCTTTAAGGACAAGATGCCATTGGTGTTGTGTGGCCCAGGAATGGCACGCGAGCAGTTTGAGACTCACCTCAGAGGCCAAGGGGCTCAGAACCAGATTCTCAACACAGCGACCTCCATTGGAGGCCGGCCCGCAGCCAACGAGGTTCTGGCTGAGGGCCTTGCGGACTCGGTCTTAGGGGAGCACGCACTGGTCCAGCAGGTTCGAGCAATTGAGGAGGGTCTGAAGCGGATCTCCACTGGTGGTGCAGTTTCCTACGGTCCGACCGAGATAGCAGAGGCAGCCAAACAGGGAGCCGTCGAGACGCTTGTCATCGAGGCCTCGATGCTGCGTAGCTCCGACAGCGAGTCCCGTGAGCACTGGGTCAAGATAGCCTCTACCGTAGAGTCCTCGGGAGGCAGTCTCATCCAGGCCTCGGTCGATCATGACTCGGGCCAACATCTGCTCGGCTTCGGTGGAGCCATCGCTCTGCTGCGTTGGAAGACTGAATAGGCAAGACTCATCACCGCCTAGCACCAGCGAGGAGCATGCCAGCCAGTGATGTCAGCATCGTCGCCTTCGGCAGGCCAGAGCGTGACGATGCCCAGTCCCACGTGCTCTCGGCAGCCGCTGCCCTCGGAGCCGCTACCAGACTTGTCACCAGCGCCGAGGGCGAGGACTTCTCCAGCATGGACCATGGCTCTATCGACTGGAGGAGAGCCCTCGAGGGGGCACACTGGCTCGTGACCTCTGCCTCGACCGTCATCGAGGGTGAGACGGCCCGCTTCGCATGGGGGGCAGGCATGACCTTCGGCGAGCTCGAGGGATCGCGCACGGTGATGATCGCCGATTTGCCAAAGGATTCTTCCCGACTAGCCGAGTGCTGGGGGGCGGTCATTGAGCGCATCAGACAGGTCCACGTTCTGTTCATCGAGCCGGCAGCGCTTGACCCCATCTCGCAGTTAGAGGGAGTCGATCAGTCAGGACTGCTGCACGAGATCCGCCTACGCGGACTCGTGCCCCACGTCTGCACTCTAGATGGACAGCGCGAAGCGCTCGTAGAGCATGCCCTTGGCTCAGTCAGAGCGCCAGCAGGGCCTTTGTCCAGTTCCCATGAGTGGCTGGCCGCGTTTATCTGCGCACTCCCATCCTCAGGCCCGGGACGAGAAGGAGTTGAACGCGCAGCCCGCGCTGCAGGAAAAGCGGATTCACCCTCAGTTTGACACTGTTGTCGGAGACCCCTTTTGAAGGGGGAACCGTTCGGCCCGACCCGCGGGGGGCGAGAGATGACATTGAGACTAGGTCCAGCCGGAGTTCCACTTTCCTGTAAGGGTCGCACCATAGTCGAGGGAATGGACGATATCACCGCTCTCGGACTAGATGCGATGGAGATTCAGACCGTCCGGACCGTGCAACCGAAGAACTTTGATCAGTACTGGCAGGCTGGCATCCTCTCTTGGGATTCCGGCCTAGAGATGAACCTCCATGGGCCGTACTATGCAGAGCTGCTCGGCTCGCGCAGGGAGCGTAACCGCACTCTGACCAAGATGGAGGCCAGCATGCAGGCCGGCAAGATTGTCAACGCGAGACACCTAGTATACCACGTCGGCCCCTACGGTGAGAACGACCCTGGATCCGAGACTAACGAACAAGTCGCCAACATCTTCTCCGGTGTAGTCGAGAGGGTCCACCAAATCTGGGGGGACGAATCGGATGAGGATGACTACGCTGCCTTCCCGTGGGTGCACAAGGCGAAACCGTCTCTGGTTGGAATCGAGACCTCTGGTCGTCAGGATCTGTGGGGGACTGTGGAGGAGGTAATCGAGGTCTGCAACCACGTCGAAGGTACGGTACCGGTGCTCAACATGGCGCACATCCATGCGCGCGGACACGGCAGGATGAGGACCAGCGAGGACTACTCCGAGCTGTTCGAGCAAGTCCGCAAGCAGTACGGTGGCAAGAAGTTCTACTGTCACTTCGCCGGCATCGAGCACAGGATGGGCAACGCCCTCCACTACACTCAGATCAAGAAGTCCGACCTCAAGTTCGAGCCATTCGCCGAATTCCTGGCCGAGGAGGGTGAGTGGCTCGACATCACCATCATCTCCGACTCACCGCTGCTTGAGCACGACGCGATGTACATGCTCCAGCACTACGATAAGGCGAGGCAGAGACTACTGGAAATCCAAGCTCGCGACGAGAGGCGAATAAAACTGGCCATCGAGGCGGGTATGTCGACCGAGGAACTCGAGATGCTCGAGAAAGAGGTCTCAGAGTCGCGCAAGGGCGACAAGGACGATGGGGCCAAGAAGACCGTCGATAAGAAGAAGAAACCAGCCGCTAAGGCGGCAGCGAAGAAAGGCTCCAGCAAGATGATGTCCTTCGATGAGAAAGCGGACAAGGACGACGTCTTCTAGTCAAATCCGGCTCGGAAGGCTTGAAGTCACAACCACAGTGGCGAGGGTGCTACGGGACTGTAGCTCAGCTGGGAGAGCGCCGCACTGAAGATGCGGAGGCCGCTGGTTCAAGTCCGGCCAGTCCCACCATCAACTCGCATCGGAGAGTATGCTAGTCTGGAATGTATGCAACTCTGAAATCCCTGCTGTCGCTGCATCAATCATAGCATCGAGCTCCTCACGGGTGTAAGTCGCCTCTTCCCCGGTACCTTGCACCTCGACGAATCCGCCGTCACTAGTCATCACGACGTTCATGTCGACATCGGCATTGCTGTCCAACACGTAATCGAGGTCGGTTCTGACCTCTCCTGCGACCATTCCAACACTCAGGGCCCCGACGTCGTTAGGCATCACCGCCATCTCGTGAGCCAATCTCTCAGCTGCGTTCAACTCGGGCGCCTCGACCCCTTTCTTGACATCCTCCCTACTCAGGCGCTTTTCCTTTGGTAGGCAGTCACCGGAGGCAATCAGGCGGCGGACGGCAAGTCTCAGGGCCAGCGAGGCGGCCGTAATCGAGGCGCACCGTGTGCCGCCGTCGGCGTTCAGCACGTCACAATCGACAGTCAGGGCAATAGGCCCGAGCTCCTCGAGGTCTACCGCACCGCGCAGCGAGCGCGCCACTAGTCTCTCGATCTCTTGGGTCCTGCCCTTGGCACCGTTACGCTCTCGGCGGAATCTGGTATTGGTGGAGCCTGGGAGTAGGGCGTACTCGGCGTGGACCCATCCACGTTCGGCGTC
>JAAZXI010000036.1 GCA_014240285.1 Methanobacteriota archaeon | reverse complement strand
GTCCACAAATCGGGCACTCGTACACGGTATTCGCTGAGAGAGATCACGCTTCACGCTGTCGGAAGAGGTAGGTGGGACTCGTCAAAGAGACGAATACAGCGTACCGTGGAAAATTATCATGAAAATCGTTGCAACAACACAGGTAATTATCATCACAGGGAAACCTACACGCATCCATTCCTTAGTGGTGATTGGATTGGGTCCGCGTTCACTAATTGAGACAGCCATAACATTGGCACTGGACCCGATTGGAGTCGCATTTCCACCAAAGCCAGCACCCATAGCAAGAGCCCAGAATAATGGTGCAAGATCAATTGGGTTGCCTTCTTCTGCCGCTTTCGCGCCGAGAGCGACAATCACTGGAATCATAGCAGCAGTGAACGGAATATTATCGATAATCGCACTGGATATAGCAGACACCCAAATGATTGCTACTGCAAGCATCACTGGATCGCTGCCGAATGTATCGAAAATCCATTCTGCAAGCATTTGAAGATATCCCACATTGCCCACTGCACCGACCAGCATGAAGAGGCCGGCGAAGAACAGAAGTGCATGCCATTCCACCTTTTCACTGATTGAGTGAATGAGTCCATGCCGCATTTCGTGGTCTTCAGGGCGGGCGGCGACTAGAGCCACTCCAGCACCTGCAAGGGCCAAAGCATGAATCTCGATATGGAGGTGTAAAAATTCAGTTGCCGAGAACATGACAACTGTGGCACCTAGAATCCATAGTGTTGTCTTCATCAACAATGGATGTTCAATGCAATCCCACTCATCTTCTTCCAAGATTGCTTCAACGTTGGCCGGCTTAGATTCACGCCAATCACGGTAGTAGTATCGGAGATATCCTAACGTGGCAACCCAAGCAAAGAATGTCAAAATACCCAGACGGATCAAGAAACCATTGAATCCGAATAGTGATGCCAATTCATCCATACCACTGGCTTGACTAGCAATCATGATATTAGGCGGATCACCCACCATGGATGCCACCCCTCCGGTATCAGAAAGAATCGCTTCAGCAAGAAGTGGAGGGATTGGGTTGATCTCCAATTTCTGACAAATCCTCAATGTCACCGGAGCGATGATGATGATGGCTGTAACATTGTCAATCACTAACGAGATTAATGTTGTAAATGTCCCCAGATAAACAACCAGCTTCCAAGGGTCTCCACCCGACATTTTTGCTGCTTTAATAGAGACATACTCAAAGAATCCTGAGATTTCTAGTAGCGCGGCGAAAATCATCATCCCCAATAGTAGACCGACGACATCAAAGTGTATCCAACTCAACATTAGAGATTCTAGAGAATGGTGACAAATCTCACCATACGTTGCGGATGAATCAAAACCCAGATGGTGGAAAATGGAGGATGCATATTCCCCATCGGGGCCGAGGGCCACCGTCTCACACATCTCAAAGACGCCCGTTGATAGGCCAAGGAAGAGCATACAAACAACACCAAACCAAGCCGCGATGGTACGGTGGAGGTACTCCGACAGAATGAGTACGAAAGACACTACGAATACGGCTAGGACAACCTGTTCCCCAGACACCATGACTCGGCGAGCATTGTCGCCTCTAAATATGTGACCATCGCAACCCTTCCCAAGAGAGGATAGTTTTCTTGAACTAACTCCTGCCGGACCAGAAAACCGCGGTGTTCCCTCTGCTGTGCACTAGTCTAGAACCAGTGGCATCGGCGAGGCCAGAGAACGCCTCTGTTCGCTCGGAGGAGCTGTTCAACATACCTCGGTTGGCCTTCGTCTTTACCAGTCCTCTCTTACTGAGCTGGTCGCTCAATTCCGATACCACTGAGTCGGTGATTCCCTCCTTACCTATCCTGATGGTAATGGGAGTGGATTTGTCCTTTGCCTGTCGAATGATCGACTGCGGGATTTTTTCGCTAATCTGAATCACCCCTCTCGAAATCCGGCCCCGAGCGTTCTATCCTGCCGCAGGCCTCGCAGGTGATAATCAGTATGCCGCCTGAAATTCTGAATCTCGCATTGCGGCCGGGAATCAGTGCTGCTTCGCAACCCCTGCAAATCAACCTGGTGATATGCGATTCTGGGCGCTCTCCATGTCGCTTCCCGATTCTGAGTATGTCCCTCGCAGCGGCGTCGACAGTCTCGGAGTCCGTAGCACCGTAGGAGAGCAGGACGGAGGACAGTTCCTCGATGGCCTTTGAGGCTCTTCTCTTCCTCCTTGAGTCCTTGTTTCGGCGCCGGCTAGTCATCTTGATTCCCCAGTGATGAAATAGCAGCCTCGATGGCACTTCCTACTTCCTCGATAGTGCGGTTTCCGTCGATTTTTACGAGCACTCCTCTCTGATTATACCAATCTGCGAGAGGTGCGGTCTGCTCGTAATAGGCTGACAGTCTGTTCCGCACCGTGTCCTCGGTGTCGTCCTTGCGTTGAACAACTCGTGCAGAGACCTCAGTAGGAGGGGGGTTGAATCTGATGTGATAAATCATCCCAGTTTCCGGATCCATTCTCCTCCCTACTATCCGCTCGACAATGGCCTCATCGGGAACCTCGATGGAAATCACAGCAGAGACATTTCCTACCTCAGCCAGCGCCTCGGCCTGGGCGATTGTCCTCGGGTATCCGTCCAACAGCAGGCCGGACACGGCATCGGGCTCCTGCAGCCTCTCCGAGATCAGACCGATGATGACTTCGTCGGGGACCAGTAGGCCTGCTTCCATGTAGCCTCTGGCCTCGGACCCCAACTCAGAGCCCGAAGCTACAGCGGCGCGCAGCATGTCTCCGGTCGATACCTGAGGCTTGCCAGTGAGAGATGAAATCCTGTTGGCTTGGGTGCCCTTGCCGGCACCTGGAGGTCCAAACAACACTATCGAGTCGCTCATGGTGCTACGAGAGTGGCCCGAGTGATAAGCAAAGCGCAGACTAAGGCTTGTTCTGCTCCCACCACAGGTGGCCGTAAGCAGTCCACTGTTCCATTGTCCAGCCCTCGGGCAGGCCGTCTAGTGGCAGAGGGGGGGCACCCTCAACGCTGGAAGGTGGTTTGAGCATCGGAGACGACTGGGCTATGGCGGCTTGGATCTCCTCGTCGCTGACTCCTCCGGTCAGTACCTCGCCTGAGGCTGAGGTCTCCAAGGCAGCTGCCTTTCGCTCAGATTGAGTTCCAGCCAGTAGTGCCGAACCCTCGGGAACCAGCTCCTCCTCAGGACTTAGGGAGGTCGTCGAGGATCTGCGCATCCTCGCTCCTGAGACTATGAGAGAGCCTAGCAGAACAAGAAAGATTAGTGCTAGGGTCCAATCAGGAAGTCCGAGGCTGTCCAGTATGCCACCGAGCCCCCCTCTATTGGAATCCCTAGCCTTGCTGATGCCCACATCCAGAGTGCCTCCGGTTATGTAGGCGAGTTCGCCACCAGAATCCGTAGAGTTAGCAGTGAATTGGATGTGAGTCAAGCCGTTCGAAGCCCCTTCACTCGGGGTTGCAGTGACTGGTACTGTGAAGGAATCATTCGCCCCTAGAGTCATTGCTTCGGCCTCACTCACTTGTATGTCCCAGCCGTCAGGGCCGGATGACCAGAGAACTACCTCAGCAAGTGAGTTTCCTAGGTTAGTGACCACGATCTCGAAGGTCTGCCCGTCAGCCCCGATGTTCTCTATAGTCGGTGAACTGCTAGCCAGCCCAATCCATATCGAGGGCAGTACCTCGACTTCCATCTCCACTGTGTAGACATATACCTCGTTACCAGAAGGGGGGGTGGCTTCGATGATGACAGAAACCTTCGGACCAGCGAGTCCGACAGGGAGGCTACCCGGGAGATCGATGCCGACTGCGATAGTAGCCTCTTGGTTCATCCCCATCGAAAAGTCCCTACCGGAGAGGAACCCTCCAGACCAGCCATCTGGGAGAGTACCCATTGTCAGGCTGATGTCGAGTTCGACGTTGCCAGTGTTGTGGGCGTGTATGTTGGCTGTGCCCGGAATCCCCAGTGCGATGGTCATTGTTGCGTTCCACGAGAGTTCCAAGGTGGCAATCTCCTGCACCACTAGGCGTGTAGCGTTAGTCACGGTGGGGCCATCAGCTAGGGTCGTGCGTATGGTAATGGTATTGGATGTCCCCATATCTGCAGCAGGGGGCACGATGGTGACGATAGTGACAGTGGATGATGCCCCGGCAGGGATCTCGAGTGATATCTCCTCTGATTGTACGTCCGAACCCTCCGAAATTTGGATGGGCCAGGTGTTCAAGGACGAGAATGCCTGTACTACGAACTGCATTGGGACATTGCCATCATTGGAGACAATTAGTTCGGTTGTGACTATGTCGTTGTTCAAGACGGGCCTTGGTTCAGCTATCGCCAGAGGACCAAGGGCGACGCCTTCGGAATTGAAAAGCTCGGGCGAGAAGTCAAGACTCTCGTGGACTGTGACAACAGCCCCTTCTATGGTCTCCAGTGTCGGATCATTGACCGAACTCGTAACGCAGACAACGTCTTGAGTTAGTCCTGCGGAAGGCTGCCCATCCTCGGCATCAGGGACTCTGACCCTAATAGGTAGAGGGAGGAATTGGAGTCTGTTCAGCGGTTCAAGGGTTATCTCGGACGAATGGCTGTTGCCGAGGTGAATTGTCCAGCGACCGGTAGTCTCGCAATTGACCGTGTATTGAGTCGGACCGTTGCCAGTGTTCTTGATAGATAGTGAGAAGACGGCGAACTCACCGGGCTCCGCGCCCAATTCCGCCGTCCCTGCGACTATGGTGTACAGGCCCTCAACCCTCTCCACGACTGCTGTCAGCCTGATACTGTGAGAGACTGTGGGCGCGTTGGTGTCGAACAGAGTCAGATCTGAGACGAAGGTTCCTGGCAGAGCGTAGACGACATCCGAGGGGTTGGATAGGTCGGTGTCCATATCTGACATGTTCAGGGTGACTACGACTCTGTCGCCCTCCTCTCCAAACGGAGCGAGTGTCCACGGTCCGGACTCATTGATTAGTTTCCACCACTCGTCCTGAGGAGAGTAAAGGACCCCATCGTCGCCCAACAATTGAACCGGCGATACGCTCAATCTGACTGAGATTTCCGAGGTCCCTTCGTTACGCATCTCGAGATCGAATAGGACCCAGCTGGCTGTCCTCGGGTCCAACGTCCTCGTCATGGTTTGGCTGAGTTCAGCGGGGTTGCTGGGAAAACTCCCGTCCTGCATCAGAGGAGTGAGTCTGACTCCAATCTGTGAGACGTAGACATGCAGCAGTATACGGTTGTTGTCTGTTCCAGTGGACTCGTCATTGAGCTCGTCAACCTCTGAGCCCGAGTCGAGTCTCAACTCGAGGACGTGTAGGCCAGTAGTGGAAAACGAATGAGGGAATGACAGCGAGTCGAGTATGCCACCACCTAGGGAGGAGCGTTGCGAAGTATGTATCACCGTCCCGGTCGTGAGGTCCTCGATTTCGATTGAATAGGTACCTGTAGCAGCCGCAGCCTGATTCTTCCAAGCGGCCTCGACGAGGAAGGTGTCGCCCTGCAGCGGACTCTCCACGGAGCTTGAGAGAGAGCCTTCGAACACAGAAAGGTCCGCCTGCTCCAACTCTGTGGCCACTCCGCTCAGTACGATGGCGTAGTCCTGCAGTGCCCCCCCTGCATGGCCGACCTCGACGATCCATGTGCCTGAGGCACTGGAAGGCAGACGTACTCTCTCCACGTTGTTCAACCGGTCCTCACTGCCGCCTTGGACACTGAACCCGTTAGAGAACTGATTGGCGATGTACACTGTCCCGTCGGGTGAAATTGCCCTCAAGTCGAGGTCGTTTACCAACCGGGCGGCACTCTGATCTGCTATTGCCGAGCCCTCCCTATCGTTCCATACTAACGTGATGTCCATGCCTTGGCTTGCATCGAGGACGAAGGTATAGTGGAATGCATGGCCGGGCAGCAGCTCGCGTGAGACGTCGTACAGGACTGACAGGTTCTGACCCCCTGAAGACGGATAGAGGCTGTTCTGCAGGTCGACCTGCCCCCAGCCCTCAGCCGGATTGGGGATATCAGGAATGCCGATATCCTCTGCACCGTTGATTAGGATGGCTCGGATCAGGTCTGAGCGGGGCTCGCTAATACCCTCTACTTCTCTGAGGTACTGCCTGACCATTGCTGCAGCTCCGGCTACCACAGGAGTGGCCATCGACGAGCCGTTGAGTGCCATATACAGAGGGGTGCTTCCGTCACTGTGAGTGGCACTCGAGCACGGGTCGCCGTTTGCGAACTGCGCTTCCTCGGCCCTGGCCGAGCAGATCATCACACCTGGAGCGACCAAGTCCGGTTTGATGCGTCCATCAAGGGTCGCCCCCCTAGATGAGAAATCGGCTACAGAACCCTCGGCAGTGCTCCCATATGCCCCAGTAGTCGAGGCTCCGACAGTCAAGACGTTCTTGGCGGTCCCGGGCGGTGTGACACTGTTGACTCCGCTCGAGCCTAAATCACCGGCCGAGAACAGCACCAAGAAGCGCGGGTAATCGACTAGGAATGAGTCGGCTGACCTAGAGTCTGAATTGTACTCGCCGACGAAGTTCTCGTTACCCCAACTGTTAGTCTGTATGCGCGCGCTGTTCTGCCAAGAGTGACTGAACATCTCGTACAGTGAACCCCAACGGGCAAGGGCCCCGGAGCTGTCGGCCTCAAGTTGGTAGAAGTGGAAAGTGGCAGCGGGCACCATCCCCATAGTCGTCGAGTCGCCTGAACCATCTCCGAGCAGTGTAGCCGTTACATGGGTGCCGTGCCCGCTGTTCATGTCGGCGTTCGAGTTGTCAGGGCCGAACTGGTCATAGATTCCTCTGATTCGATTCGTGAAGTCACCTTGGTCACCGTCTAGACCTGTGTCAGAAATGGCAAGGACCTCGCCGCTCCCATCCAGTGCCCCTCCGGAGTTGATTAGCGCACCGCTGATGCCACTGATTGATCTGGCATTGGTATTGTGAATGGCTATTTGAGAAGCTTCGCCGATATACAGGATCCTGCCATCCATAGCGAGAACCGGGATCCATGCGGCATCGACAGAGCGAGGCTGGCACAGATAGGCGTCACAGACCGCCCTAGGCCCAGTCTCCCCCGAGACTAGGTGCAGGTCCAGAGAGAGTTCCGCCAATTCATCTGAATCAAGATCAGGGGCTGGCGTCACATCCAGATCGACGAGCACCCCGGCCCTACCTGAAAGGGGAATCAACTCGGAGGCTACTCGCCAGGCTATGGGCAACTCGCCGGCCCATCTGACATTCGGCAGCTTGTTGATTGTCTCCACTACCCCACTGTCGCTCAGCGAGTCCACACGGACCACCACGGCGTTATCAGGAACTACGTCCAGGACATCTACCCCCATACTAGAGAAGGTGTTCAGCATGGCCGTCATATCAGCACTGCAGGATTGGACCAGAAGCATCCCCGTGCGCCTCAAAGCCTGCGGGTCGTACAGGTTCTCAGGACCAATAGGTACGGGATCGTTCAGTGGGTCGAAAGCGCCGAACGGAGAGTGAAGGAGGCCTGATGACTCGCGCAGAGGGTAATAGGTTTCTGAGGCATCGATTCGTGACCACTGAGAGAGGGGGTCCAGCGAATCGCCCTCCCTCACAAAGTTGTCTAAAGAGGAGGCTTCGGAGGCACTCGCGAGCACTCCTGTCCACGTGGACAGTATGAGGGATGCGAGAATCGGTATGACAAAGCGAGGGCTAGTCATGCGTCAGCCGACCCGAGGGGGCTTTTTGACCGTTCATACTAGGTGTGCCACAAAACTCGCCTACACGAGGACACTGTCATAGCCCGTAGTAATCCGATATTGCACTGTCGGTCTTAGCCACAGAAGTGCGCCAATCGGCTTCAATTCCCGTCAGAGCGCGAATACAGTCGATATTTTCGGGAATTACATCGCTCTCTTGGTGTATCGCTTGGAAGTAGTACAGCCTGTCGCCCACCAACTTCACTCCATCCTCCCAGACGAAGATCTCGTGCAGGTCGCCCCACTTGCGACCCATGTCGCGCGCCATCTCCATGACTTCAGCGGTGGTCGTCAGCCTATCGCCTTCTCCATGCATCACAATGACCCTCGGAGTCTGCCTCCATAGGTCTAGAATCGATTCAGTTGTCTGACCGTGTCCTGAGGGGAGATCTGCAATGATGGCGTGAACGTGCATTAGAGTGGTTGGGACTGCCACGGCCAGTGAGTTGATTTCGATTTCCGGCTTCACTGTCATAACGTCTGGACCGTGGTGGCTAGGGACCTTCAGCACCGGCTTGATGGCATTGATAGGCCCCTTCTTTGAGTCACCCGGGTCAGCCGCCCTACGGATCATGGTGCACTCGACCTTGAGGGAGTCGCCCAACTCATACAATGGCACGAGAGTGCGCGAGAGACCGGTTGTATTGCAGGAGACTACCCTAGTTCCCTGTGCATTTAGGTTCGCGGCGTGGTTGGCGCTAGAACTGTAGGACAGGCCGGTGAGTTCGTGCTTCTCGCCGCCTTGGAACATGTGCTTGATACCGGCTGCCTCATACTTAGCGAGGTTTGCCGCCCCCATCTTGCCCGGAGCGCAGTCGACCACCACGTCCGCTGAGGCCAGCAGGTCGGAGAGCCCTCCGCGGCACTCGTATCCATCGGAAGAAAAGGAGGCTATGTGCTCTGAATCGTCGGTGGTGCAGTAAAGCGAGTAGCCCTTCTTCGCTGCTAGGCCGCACCCGAAACTGGGCCCGGTCTTAGTCACTCCAACGACTTCCATGTCATCCTGAGCATCGACCGCATCGGCGACTCTCTTTCCGATAGTCCCGTAGCCGTTGATGGCGACTCTAATCACGCCTTGACCCCATATGCCCCCTTGAGGGCGTTTTGACGCCCTTGCAAGCCCTCTATCAACATACCCTTCCTCTCGCATCTCGAATTTCCCCCCAATAGCAGCGACTTGTGTCCATGCTGCCCGTCAGAATGAAGACCATTAGCGTCATGTCCGCACAGGGAGAGCCATGCGCGAGGTCACTGCGAAGAGTATGAAACTCGGTCGAGATCTGGATGGAATGCTGTCCGAAGCCCTAGAGAGGGACCTGTTAGTAAGAATAGGATGGGGTCGCGGAGGCGATGAGAAGCCCAAGAGAGGGGAGATTGGAGCCATTTCCCATCTTCCAGTGAAATCGAGGGTGCTGCTGCTCGGTGACCTCGGTGAATGCGCTGGCGCCATGAACAACGGTGGAAACTTCACACTGCAGGGGTCAAGCACCTCTATGCTCGGAGCTTTTCAACGAGACGGCCGCATAGTCGTGGAAAAGGACGTTGGAGACCGTCTTGGGAGTCGGATGACTGGAGGTACCATCACCGTACAAGGCTCTGCCGGAGACGAGGTCGGTGCCTGCATGTCAGGTGGCACGGTAATCGTTCGAGGTCATGCAGGCAAAATGACTGGAGCGGGTATGAGTAACGGGACCGTCATTGTCCTCGGCTCAGTCGGCTCCGAGCCAGGAGTAGGCATGACCGGAGGACGCGTGGTCATCGCAGGTAGTTGCCCCCCTCCCGGAGAAGGCGCCGCGATGAGGGGGATAGAAGCTGCAGAAATGATCCAGTTGACTGAGCGTCTGGAGTCGCTAGGACTAACCCTAGAGGAGGATGCGTTAGTCCTAGTTCCATCCGACACCTCTTCGGGAGTCGCAGAGATGCCCGATTCATCAGTAGCAGAGGGCTTTGAGAGCATCGCGTTGATCCCCTCTACCTCAGACAGGATACCAGAGCACTCTCCTCTAGACCCATACACCCTACTGATGCCGCTCGGCTCCGACGAGGGTGGTCTGCTTTTTCCAATCCCATGGCTGGTCGAATCTGACTCCGCGAGTAGCTGGCTAGGGGCGGCTTCGTCGACTCAGCCCGCCCTCGTCAGAGATTCGCCTCGTGAGCAAGATTTGATCCTCATAAGTGAGGGTAATCTCATTGACTGCGCAGACTGGCTCGGAGGATGCGCAGGAGTAGTACTCAATTTGGCCGACATGCCCCACCTGAACGATGCAGAGATAGAGGCCATTCTGGTATCCATAACCTGCAAAATGAGTGATGATTCACTAATCCTGCTGCGAGACTGCGTTGACAGGGTCGATAACCTGTTCAGGCTGGTTGTAGATCTAGATTTGGATGGAGCTGTCATTGACGCGGCATCCCCTGGCGGTAGTCGCGCAGCATCAACACTCCCACGGATAGGTCTAGCCGCCCGAGCGATGAACCTGAATGAGCAAGGGCGCCACCTACTCATCGAGATGGACGAGGCGCCGAGCGCGGAAGATATGCTGATAGCAGTCGCGGCAGGATGCCCCATTCTAGTGGCACCACCTCCTGAAGAAGGTCTGGAGCAGACCCTAGTCTGGCTCAACTCGACCGTTCAGGGCTGGATGCGTGAATTAGGTATTGACGGGTTGGAGAAACTCAGCAGAAGGAACCTCAGAGCTCTAGATTACGATACAGCATCCATCAGCGGGCTGAGGTTGATTGGTTATGATCGTCCGCTGCCTATGTGGCTTGGCAACTGAGGTTAGAAATGCCGACCCTTAATCTTCAGCACTCCGTCCTGCAGTACATTCAGGGCATCAACGGTGGCAAGCATTCAGGAGAAAGCTGGTCCGACTGGCTGCCTGCCATGGGATGCCCTGTGGAGGGCAACAACGCCGATACCATCGAGGTCGAGGTTTTTCCAGACCGTCCCGACCTCCTCAGTCACGAGTCTCTGGCTCGGGCTGCTAGGAGCTTTGTCGGGGGTGCTTTTGAGAAGCCATCTGTCGAGGTAACTGAGAGCGGGGTAGAGATGGAGGTCGATCCATCTCTAGAACTGGTCAGGCCAGTCATCATGGCAGCGATAGTCAGGGATGTCGACACTGGAAGTACTGACTTCGAGAGGAACGAGTTCATCCAGTCTCTGATGGACCACCAGGAGAAGCTCCATCTCACGCTGGGGCGCAAGCGTAGATTCTCCTCTATAGGGGTGCATGACATGTCTACGCTCTCTGAGCCGTTCAAGGTCGTAACGGTCCCCGATTCGCATTCATTCGTGCCTCTAATGATGAGAGAGGAGATGACGATTAAGCAGATTCTGGAGGAGCATCCCAAGGGTGTAGAGTACGCCTCCCTGATGGATGACTTGGACTCATTTCCGGTAATTCTCGATTCCAACGACGACATCCTGTCGTTCCCGCCAATAATCAATGGCAATCACACCACTGTAACTGAATCAACAACAGACTTTTTCATAGACGTGACCGGATGGGACGAGCGAGCTTGCGAAGCATGCCTTATGCTGGTGTGCCTGTCACTGCACGAGAGAGGCGGTGCAATCGAAAGTGTCAGAGTCAAAGGATACGATGGCGATGTTAATATCACTCCGCGAGGGGACGCCGTGAGGCATCGGGTTCCGGACCGGCTAATCGAGAAGGTACTTGGCCTGGATTTGGGTTCCGACGAGATTGCTGCTGCCCTAATCAAGATGGGTGGACGTCTGATTGAGTCGCGAACGGTCACTGACGGTGTGAACAGGGCGGAGCGTTGGGCGGACTGCGCAGTGGGCGAGCGTGAGCACGTGGTGGAGATGCCGCGTTGGCGCAGTGACATCATGCACCCAATAGACATCGTCGAAGACATTGCCATCGGGTACGGCTACGACAATATGCCAGAGAAGCTTTCTGAAGTACACTTAGATGCGATTCCACTGGATTCGTCGCACCTCAATCGCAGGTTCAGGGCAAGTCTGAGGTCGCTGGGAATCCAAGAGACTCAGGGCCTCACCCTATCGAATGAGAGGGATCAGTTCGAGCGAGTCAGATGGCCTGCCCGAGGGGGCCTGTCTGTGATATCCAACCCCATCACCATAGATCACACCTTGATGCGTCAGTACATACTGCCTTCGCTGTTGAGACTGCTTGCCGCTAATAGGCATCACGAACTACCGCAGAGAGTGTATGAACTAGGGGAGGTCGTAAGGGACTCGGCCAATTCGACGAGGGTGGCTTGGGCATGTGCCGAGGTTGCTGGCGGTTTCACCGCAGCTAAAGGTATCGCACAGGCCCTACTGAGAGACCTCGGTGCCGATATGAGCGAAGTCGTTTTCTTAGCGACTGAAGATTCACAGGGGCCATGGATAGCAGGCCGAGGTGCGAGAGTCCTGGTCTCGGGAGAGGAACTTGGAGAGTTCGGAGAGGTTGATCCTTCCGTAGGCCTCGAGTTCGGGCTGAAATCGCCGATTCATGCTGGTGAGTTCGATGTCGCAGCCGCAGGCCGATTGATTCCGAAGCCTGTGCTCTAGGAAATTTACTTCTTCTTGGAATCGTCCCCTAGAAGAGCCATGGCATCCTTGAAAGCCGCGTCTTCGAGGTGACTTCGGTCGGCCATCTTCTCTCCAGAGGTGTCGTCTGGCTTCCTTTCGTACACAATGATTTTGCGCTTGCCAGATCGCTTAATCTGACGCGGCTTGATTAATTTCTTCCCGAAAGGCCATGCCCTCGCCATGTTGATGCAACATCCCCTCGGACCATCAATTCTTCGTAGAGCTCTCTATCGGAAGAGAGCAGGGATAAAAGAGTGAGAACGATGAGCGTCGAACGTGAACGAGCGTCGGTTTGTCTTGATTCTCGTTTTCTTTCTGATTGTTTCCAACCCTTCGCCGGGCGCCTTGGATTCAACTATTGGGGATGCGGATTCCTCCACCAAAACGAATACTCTTGATGTGCTGATGCTCGGTAATTCGTATACCAGTCAGAACAATCTCGCTTCGAAACTCGATAGCATCTTGGCCGATGGAGGATGGGATGCCGAAGTCTCAGCACTGACAAGTGGTGGGTTGAAACTCTACGAACACGAAGATCGAGCTAGGGAAAGTGGCAATCAGTGGGACATCGCACTCAATGAACCAAACGATTTCGTGATTCTCCAAGACCAGAGTCAAGTCCCTTCGTTCTCGACCGACTCTCAATACTGGCAAGACAGTAAGGATGCTGCGATTTACCTCAATCAACGTGTCATAGACTCAGGAGGAAGTACGATTCTATTCATGACATGGGGGTACAAGGATGGAGATTCTAGCAATCAATGGCGGAATCCGGATTACCCATCGATGCAACTGCATTTGCAGCAGGGGTACGAGATGTATCTCGAGAATATATCCACGCAGTCGGAACCGGCCTTCATCGCACCGGTGGGCTTGGCCTACAAGCATCTGTACGACACAGTCGCGGACACGGGAGTTGACCCTAGCGCTGGTTCGACAGCGTTCTCGACTCTGTATTCTGGCGACGGTTCGCATCCTTCGATAGACGGGACGTACCTCTCCGCATGCGTCTTCCACGCTGCGATTACTGGTGAATCACCTGTCGGACACTCCTATCCTGGACAGATCTCCCCCGCGCGGGCGCTAGAGTTGCAGGAGGTCGCTGCCGCTACTGTATTCAATGGCACAGACTACCTCTACCCATTCGAAATCGAATCGCCGGGCATCGAATTCGGCCCGGTCTCAGGTTCAATCTTCGACGTCGACCCCGGCGATACAATTGGACTCAACTTCAACTTCACCAATCACGCCGGGGTCGATGATGACGCGATTGTCGATATCAGTGGTCCTGAGGGGTGGTCGATTGGGTGGTCGAACGCAGAGCCCCCTGAGGTCGGACATACCTACGACGCCCCCTCCAACATCACCCAGTG
>JAAZXI010000035.1 GCA_014240285.1 Methanobacteriota archaeon | reverse complement strand
CCAGCGGTGGCACCGAGGACTACTCCAGCGCGGCTGGCTGGAGCGTCCTCAACCTGACCATCGAGCAGGACTACGGCACCTCCTCACACCTGGCTGCCGCGCAAGGCGAGATAACCCTCACAGGCACATGCATAGCCAACTGCTCAGGACAATCCGCGGTAATCCACCACACCTACGTGTTCTCCACTCAGAGTTCTGCATACAACTACTCGACATCTAGTGGCGGCATAGATTTCAGCAACACGTGCGAGGGGCTGACGAACCTCGATTCGTGGCCGGGTAATTTCGGCCCGCCGGGATTGGAGTGCGAGCTCGGCATGACCATGTTCGCATCACTGAATGCGGCCTACTGGTGGGAGTACGACATCACGAGTTTCGACGACTACGATTTCTCGTGGAGTGATTGGTCATACTATGTGCTGTGGCAGTCGACGGCTGTCACCATGCACGAGTGATTGTGGTGCCTCATGACGGATTTGAACCGACGACCTCCAGCTTATGAGACTGGCGTGCTACCAACTACACCAATGAGGCTGTGGCTCTGCGAGTCCCGATTCCTATTTTGAGCATTCGGGCCCGATATTGACCCAAATCTGCACGGCTGCTCACACGCAGGGTTGATTTGCGCACCGCTCCCGCCGGTGACTAGATTCTATGGTCGATGTCGACAGTGCGATGCGCGCGAGCGCCTACGGTGGGGGCAAGCGACGCAAGAAGAGTGATGATGACAAGCAGAAGGAGAAGGAGGGTCGCGTGCTCGAGCCTTTCGACCCGGCTGCGGCTGCCAAGAAGGAAACAGCTGAAGCGTACTCGATGTGGATAGTTATCGTCTACGGTTTGGGCGTGTGCCTGTTCATGCGCTATTTCTTCATGCCCACCTTGACCGAGCCCACTAGGGCCCTGTGGCTGCTGCCGATGCTGCTGATGGTCTCCATCCCATCATTACACAAGGTGATGGTGCCGGTCGAGTACTACGAGCTCTTCACCATGGGCAACTGGTTCCGGGCCTGCTTCCTCTACTTCTTCTCGTTTATCGCCCTCTCCTTCATTCTGGCCAACCCTCCCTTGGGCGACATTGCCGCACCCACTATCTCCGGAGGGCTTGATATCGAGACCAACGATGCCGTAGTCGATGCCAGATGGAGTAAGGGCACATACTACATCGAGACAAATCAGGATACCATCGACATCGTCCTCGGCATGGCCGTACGCGACAATGTGAACGCCGAAACCGCAGTTATGACTGCCAGTGTGTGGTTTCGTGGCGAGATGATAGCCAATCTGTCGGATGGCGCTGTGGGTGAACTGAGTGAGGCTCAGGTGCGGTTCGACGAGGTCGGAAGCAACTGGACCCGTGGAGATCAAAAGAATACGCTGACCAAGGATGTGCTAGGACCTAAGGTCGCTTCGAGGGCTGAGGACGTTGGGCTGGCGTGGGAAATCTCAGGCATGGAGCTAGGTGATTACGAGGTTCGAATCAATCTCAGCGAGGTGGGTGATCCATGGGAACAGAACACCTGGGATGCAGTCTATACCATCAACATCGTTCGGGTTGCCTAGGACCCGATGAGTGAGCATATTCTTGCTGTCATCGCATCAAGTTGCAGCGCCTCGCCACCACCCTCGACCATTCGGAAGTCACACTCGGCCATCGCCTCTGTGACTGACAGTTTTTGCGCCTCATCGAGGAACGAGGCCGAGCCGAGCTCGCGGTGCATCTGGTTGACGAGGTCGGTCCCGGCCAGACCGAATCGATTGAGCAGATCCTTGAGTCTACGACGGGCCGGCTGGAAGCCATCTTCCTTGCAAGCGAGGATGAAGCCGTGTAGCTCCTCGGGCGGAGCGGTCGCCGTGGTCTCGTAGACGAGGTCGCGGGTGACGTTCGAATTGAGCGATGCGGCGACCTGTAGTGAGGTGATTGCTTTGCGCAAATCCCCCAAGCTGACGTGGGCTATCGCTACGGCGGCCTCGGCGTCGAGATTGATGCCCTCTGATTCGGCAACTGAGTTGACCATCTCGAGGACCTGGTCCTCGGCTAGTGGGCGGAAGCGGAACACCGCGCAACGCGACTGGATGGGCTCGATAATCTTCGACGAGTAATTGCACGATAGGATGAACCTGCAGGTCTGCGAGTTCTGCTCCATGATTCGTCGCAGTGCGCCTTGTGCGTCGGGTGTGAGGGCGTCAGCCTCGTCTAGGAAGATGACCTTGAACGTGGTACCAGGAGATGGTGCAGTCTTGGCGAATCCCTTGACCTTGGTGCGAATCGACTCAAGCTTGCGCTCGTCGCTGGCGTTCATCTCTAGCAGGTTAATCCTGTAGTCCTCGCCGAACACATCGCGAGTAAGTGCTAGGGCCGCAGTCGTCTTGCCGGTGCCCGGTGGGCCTGAGAAAAGTAGGTGAGGGAAGGTGCGCATCTCGGCATACGCCTTGAGCCGGTCTACCACTGCGCGCTGGCCCTTGATGTCGCCCACAGTATGCGGACGATGGCGTTCTACCCACATCTCACTCATGACAGTCCTTCCTCATCCTAATGCGAGCGTCCTTGAATGTTGTGAGGGGCGCGCCGCGCCTCTGCTCAATACCTCTCTTCCTCGTTCGGGAAGTCCACACTGCGGACATCCTCCACATACTGCCTGACAGCTGCCTCGGCAGCCCCTCCGAGGTCGGCGTATCTCCTCAAGAACCTCGGCGAGAAGTCCTTGGTGATTCCTAGCATGTCGTGTAGCACCAGCACCTGCCCGTCGCAGTCCGGTCCGGCTCCAATCCCAATGGTGGGAATAGCTAGTGACTCGCTGGCCTGCTTGGCCAAATCGGATGGAATCTTCTCGAAGACCACCGAGAAGCAGCCTGCCTCCTCGAGCGCCTTGGCGTCCTCAATCAACCTAGATGCCTCGGCCTCCTCCTTAGCTCTCACCGAGTAGGTACCGAACTTGTAGATCGACTGTGGTGTGAGGCCAAGGTGGCCCATCACCGGGATGCCGGCCTCGACGATGCGCTTGACTGACTCGCAGACCTCGGCTCCTCCCTCAAGCTTGACAGCGTGTCCACCGGATTCCTTCATGATGCGGATGGCCGAGTCGAGCGCGGTCTTGGAGTCGCCCTGGTAGGAGCCAAACGGCATGTCGACCACCACAAGCGCCCTGTCAACGCCGTTAATCACGCACTGGGCGTGGTAAATCATGTGGTCGAGAGTGATTGGCACTGTGGTCTCGTTTCCTGCCATCACGTTCGAGGCAGAGTCGCCGACGAGGATGACGTCTATTCCGGCACCATCCACGAGGCGTGCTAGAGAGTAGTCATATGCAGTCAGCATGGCAATCTTCTCGCCTGACTGCTTCATCTTCTGCAGGGTCTGAGTGGTGACCTTTCTCGCTCGGCTGGAAACCATGGCACTCCCTCTGGGAGTGCGGCGAAGGCTATTGACGCCTTCAACCACTCGCCTGCTTCATCCCTCATCGGAAGCCATTGTCTCAAGGGCCATCAGATACTGTTCGAGGTGAATCAGTCCGTCGCTGTTCTCGTCTGCGGCGTGGAAGTAGTCGCGTAGTATGTCCACGTTCTCGTACTCCATGCCAAGGGCGTCAACACAGGACATGAACTGCCTGAGGGTCAGCAAATTATTGCCCCAGGTATCCGCTGCGAAGAACGCGGATGCGCGTCGGCGTGACTCGGCGCGAAGGGGGTCGGTGGACATCAGTCTGAAGGTCTCCCACGGCAAGACCTTGTGGCTCTGGTGCTTCTTGCCATAGCTCTGGTAGATTAGCCAGCCAACGACAGCGGCGGTCGCAGCGCCGATGACGGCCTCCATCCCCATGAAGTAGAGTAGCAGGCTGCCCGAAATAATCCCGAATAGCTGCAGGAAGGGTCGGAACGGGGCGTTGTACTCGGGTTGGTACCATGCGTGGGATGGCGTGGCCTTTCTGAGTACCAGTACGGACAGGCACATCAGCACGTACACCATAATCTGGAATCCTGATGCGTACTCGGCAACCTGATGGACGTCTATGGTGAGAAGGGCCACAGCCATCGCCAGCCCGGTGAGGGCGATGGCGATATGGGGGGTCTCGTACCGAGGATGGACGTCCTCGAGCAAATCGGGCAGCAGGTTGTCCCGAGACATCGCGAACAGGTAGCGCGATGCAGCGAGTATTCCTGCCAGAGACATCGACGTCATCGTCAGGATGGCCACGACAGCAGCGAAGATAGCCACGTTGCTCCCTCCAACGATCTCAGCGAAGGCGCGGACAGGGTCCTCGATGGCATGGCCATTCGAATCAAAGAATGCCTCGTGTGGAATCACGGCCACCATTGTCGCGACCAGTACTGCATAGAGAACAGCCCCTATCCCGAGGGAGGTCAAAATCCCTCCTGGCAGGTTCCTGCCCGGGTTCTTGATTTCCCCTCCTATGGCCGCTACCTTAGCCACCCCAGCATAGGAGACGAGTACGAAGGCGGCGGCCTCGCCCATCCTCGTCCAATCGCTAGTGCTCTGTAGCACCGGCCGGGCCTTCGAGTAGTCCGCATCACCGGAGACGTTGGCCCAGATAGTCAGCCCGACCAGCATGAGGATGGACAGGGTGATGATAGGCGTCTGTACCGCCTTTATCCTCGTCATCCCGAGGATATTGACGATGCCTATCAGTACCAGCATAATGAGGGCTGCCTGAATGGCGCTGACATCGGTCCCCAGATATCCCTGAACGAACATCAGGTAGGCCGAGAACCCAATCAGAGCGAAGGCGGCCTTGAGCAGGAAAGATGCCCATAGTCCGAGTCCGGCCATGGTCCCGAACAACGGCCCGAAGGTCCTCTCGATGAACACGAAGGAGCCACCCGAGGTCGGCATGGCCGAGGCCAACTCACTCTGACTGATTGCCCCAGGGATGACCACGAGTGCAGCGAAGACATAGGCCAGCCATACTCCTCCTCCGACCATAGCGTAGGCGAGCGACGGCAGTACGAACAGACCGCTCCCTATCATGGCCGAGAGCGAGATGATAATCACCGAGAACAGTCCCAGTTTGCGCTCTAGTGTACTGGAGACTGCCTCGATGGGCTGTAGGACAATACCTACGAGGTCCTTCGGACCTACTGGTCGCATGGTTTGCCCGAATCTTGGCCGTTGTTGAAGGTTCTCCCGCCGAATCCTTCATCCTTAGCGCACCCTCTGGTAAACTGAAAATGAGGCTTCTGCAAGGTGTCCTGGCAATCATGCTGCTGCTCGCTCCGCTGAGCGGCTGTTTCGGCATCGGGGGTGAAGGAGGGCTATTCGGAGAGGAGCCTGAGAAGGATCCTCTGAGACTCAACCACATTCAGATGGAAGGGACCCATAACTCATACCACATCGAGCCCCTAGTCTCGCCGACTCGCGAGTACCTGTATACTCACGAACCGCTCGACGTGCAGGCCTCTCAGCTTGGGGTCAGACAGTTCGAGATTGACGTCTGGTGGGATGTCCGAGAGGGGTTGCGGGTGTATCACAACCAGTACGACTCGGGTACCACATGCCCGACCTTCCAGAACTGCCTCGAGACCCTCCTAGAGTGGTCGGAGGCCAACGAGCAGCACCACCCGCTGATGATCTGGATTGAGCCCAAGGACTGGCCCGAGCAGGCAGTCGACATCATCACCACAGTGGAGTTTTCAGGAATCCTGCAGGACATCGAGGACGAAATCGCCGAGTTCTGGCCGAGGAACCGGACTATCGCTCCTGATGACGTGCGTGGTGAATGGCCAACCCTCAATGAAGGCGTGGTGAACGACGGCTGGCCGTTGCTCGAGGAGAGTCGGGGCAAGGCCATCTTCGTGCTGCTGGCGAGAGGGGATATGCGGGACCTCTACCTCGATGACCACCCCGGCCTGACAGGGGCGCTGATGTTCACGCTCTCTGACGAGGGCACTGGTGAGGCGGCTATCTTCTCACTGACTGACCCGATTGGTAACGGTGAAGAGATCGCGCAACTGGTCAATGAGGGCTACATCGTCCGCACCAGAGCGGACAGTGGGGGTGAGGAGCCGGACAACAACGACACTGCCCGGTTCGAGGCCGCGCTCGCCGTAGGAGCCCATATGATCTCAACCGACTACCCAGGTCCAGTCGACGGGATGGACTACTGGATTGCGATACCCAACGGAACGCCGAGCCGCTGCAACCCACTGACAGCGCCGACATGGTGCGCTTCCGAGGACATCGAGTCACTAGATTAGGTGATTCTCAATAGCTATTGGAGAGTTTCTCCGCTAGTCCATACGCCGTAGGATGCAGTCCGATTCCACTAGCGGCTGCGATAAATATCCCATAATCCCATTCAGATGGAAAGAATGCCTCCCAAATGAACCAACTCAGGAAACACCATACGCCAAAGAAAGAGAGGTGGAAGATGCTCGCCTTCCTCCCGAATTCCTCATCTCCTTCTCGGGATTTGTACCATGTAGCTACGAAGGTCGTTACGAAAACCAGGGGGAGTAGAGGGCCCATCAGCCAATGGATGTATTCGAGAGGATTCATTTCCCATTCAGAATAAAAAGAGAGGCCATCTGTTAGTATCCATAGCACATCTTGGAAGGCCCACCGTAATGCCTGTAATCCAGATTCATGCCATCCCCAAGGAGATATTAGTCCGAATATCAGAGCGCCAGTGGAGAACCTCAAGATTCTGGCTCTGGTATTTCCCCCGCCAGAGTCAATCGACGTTTCTGGCGTCTCTTCAACTCCATCGAGGGGGCCGTCTTCAAGCCGATCCTCTATCATATCCTCGAGTTCGGTGTCCGATGGCTCCCACCATTTCTCTTCAGAGACCATGTCCGGCGATACCTAGTTCGGATGACTAAGTTTGCCCCTGCATCAGGCCTTGGCTATGACCTTCAGCTCGATTGCTATAGAGGTCGGTAGGGCGTCGACTGCAACTGTAGTGCGCGCTGGCAGTATCTCCGCGAAGTAGTGGGAGTAGACCTCATTGTAGCCCGGGAAGTCGCGCTCCATGTCGACGAGGAAGACCAGTATGTCGACCACTTCATCCAGGCTAGAGCCGTGCGCCTCGAGGATCGCCCGGACGTTGTTGATGACCGAGTGAGTCTGGGCTTGGATATCGTAGTCCAAGGGATTGCCATCATCGTCCCTGATTGGCCCTCCTGGGATCTCGTTGGTGTCTGGCGTGCGCGGGCCCATGCCGCTCACGAAGAGGAGGTCGCCCGCCTTGTACAGGTGAGGGTAAGCGCCAACTGCTGAGGGACCTTTCTCGGTGATGAACGGGCCGTCGTCACCCATCAGCTTGCTAACCGCCGTCTTACCGGCAACCCCGCCAACGACTGCACCCACCGGTCCGCCTACAGCTAGTCCTGCTGCAGTGCCAATGATTTCAGCACCCTTGCTCAGTGCGCCTTCGCCGATATCGACGATTTCCTCGATGATACTGGAATCTTCTTCCTCTTCTGGATGGTCATCATGCGGCATCATATCATCCCCTTGTCAAGCACACTGCGGTCACCGTGGTAGTACTCCACATCGTCCTCGTCGAATTCCTTGTCGCCAACCCCGCCCTTGGCCGGAGTGAGTTGTATCACCGCACCGCCGGCTCCATGCAGGGCCTCGTAGGCCAGCACCTCGCCATCGTAGTTGTTGTGCTGCCCCATGGCCGCGGCCATCCACCACGCCGGTTTGTAAGCTACGACCTTACTGACTCTAATCTGACCCTGGATATCACGACTCAACTGGCTGATGTCCTCAAGTCGGCCGTTGCCGAAGAACTCCAGTATCTTCCTATTCCACTCGTCATCTTTTGCAGAGTGTATCCTGTCTTCGGTGGGGTCGATGTGCTCGGTGAACATTCTGTTCGAAAGGCTCGCCACCACCACGACTACGACCTTCTTGCCAAGCTTTGACATGGCGTCGCGCGCCGCTTTTCCGAGCACTATCTGCTCAGCGCGGTTGGAATACACGTTACTCGAGACGATGCAAGCCGGTATCCGGTTGTCTGGGTTCAGCAACTTGAGCGCGACAACCGAGCCGGTATCGATAGGGAAACCGTCGTAGGCTACCGTGCGCGCGTGTAGGCCGCGAGCCTCGCACGCCTCTCTGTAGCACTCTGCGTACTCCGCATCCATGTGGAACTCGTATGGCATCGAGCCAAGGAAGTGGAAGTCGTCGTCGACGTGGGTGAACACCGGCTTAGGATGGGCCTGTATCTGGTGCCCGACGACGCTGGGCCAGGTGGTTGAGTAGATCAGCATCAGGTCCGCATCGCTCTCCTCGATGCGCTGGCGGCAAATATCGAAGGCATCGCGCAGCTTGCCCCAGCCCTCGTTCTGCTCCGGAGCGAGCAATGGTTGTGGATGCGGTGGGACATACAGCCCGAGTACGATTTCAGGTTCTTCACTCATTCAATCACCTCAGAGGGCCAACTGGCGCGTAGCTTCATTGGGATCCCAGGCCGCAATTGCGTTACCTGTCCCAATAACAGATTGGTAGCCATAAATCTCAGCGGGGTAATCAGGCATGCCCATCGCGGCCATCATCCAGGTCAGGCCACCGCCTTCTGCCTCGGCCATCGTTTGCTCGATCATCTCAGGTAGAATGTCGATGACCTCGCGCATCTCGCCCCGTCTCATCATATCGATGAGTTTCATGTCCCAGACATACTGACTGTGGTTGTAGATGTGCTCTCGACTCATATCCTCGGGCAGCGGCGCTTCGGTCACGAAGTGTCTGTGCGATAGTGAGTGACTGGCTACTAATACGACTTTCTTGCCACTGGCTTCGATTGCCTTCATCACAGCATCTCCCAATGCAGTGGCCTGCTCATTCATCACCTCATTCGAGTAGTAATGCGTCGAGCGATTGCTACTGATGGTCACTATCGGCTTGTCCCAGTCTGGATTGAGCATGTGACAACTCACGATGGTTCCGTAGTCGACCCTGAAGTCTGGGTTTCGCATCATTTTGGTTATGATTCCAGCCTCGGCAGCAGCGTCGTGCATGGCCTCAGCCATCTCGACGTCGACTGTGATGTCGTGGTTGAATCTGAACAAGTTAGGGAAGATTGGGTCTACGCTGATGTTCTGGAAGCGCTCGAGTCCGAGAAAGTGGGTTCCCACATAGGTTTGCCAGTGCGGAGTCAGGATGACTATGCAGTCGTAGTCGATTTTCTTTAGCTTCCTAGCCAGCATATGGTAGCCCCAACGCAGAGTCTCCCAACCACCCTCTGAGAACGGCTCATTCTGCTCGGGGTTCTCCGCATACACCACGTGAGGGGGGTGCGGAGCGAGGCAACCAAGCACGATTTCTCCCTTTGCCATGTTAATCGAGGTAAAGAAATCTAAAGAAAACCTTCCGGAAGAACTCGCAGCCTTCATGGGGGTGTGCAATAGCCGCATCGATGTGGAGTGGGAGGAGGCGCCGCTGTGGCCCGTAGCCGTGCCGAGCCTAGTCGGTTTCACCTTCGCGTGCATACCTCACATCATCGAAGGTGTGCCGAGACTGTTTGACTGGGATCTAGCAACTCCGTTTGCGGGACTGATTGTCGCAAGCGCGCTCCTGTACTTCGCCCCGGAGCCAGCGGGAGGCAGTACCGAGTTGATTGTAGGTACGAATGTAGGGATGCTGCTGGCATTTCTACCTCAACTCTTCTTCTACGTCTGGTTTGTCCCTGTAATTCTGTTCTGGATCTTCCAGTCGATGTACGTCTGGAAGCGTAACTTCCCTGCGTTCCGGGTCGGTACTTGGATAGGCTTAGGGGCGGTATCAGGCCTCTTCATCGGAGGCCTGTTCGCCCACTTCATCCTCTGAGCGACGCATCATCTGTTCAATGACAAGTCCGGCAATAAAGAAGGCGGGCACAGACAACAGGAGTGCACTCCAAATGAGTTCATCATCTACGTAGTCCATGGTGATGCGGAGCTCCCCGACTCCATCGTATAATCCGGACATTCTGCAGAGAATTAGGTGTGTGTCAAAGATGGACGGAGTCTCAACCTCTGTCTCCCAGGACCCTTCTGCAGGGAGGGATGTGATCTGGAAGTCGGGATTGAGTGCTGAACCGGCTACTATCGCGTCCCAATCCACGTATCCTCCGTTTGTGTGAGGGACGACGTGGCTACGGTCGACAATCAGCACCTCCACCGGGGTTTCACCGACATTGAGAATCCTCACACCCACCGGGTCCCACAGACTGTGCACCTAGATGGTGTCGATGTTCACGTCACCTGGGCCTAACCGCATGTTCGGGATGTCCTCGTCTGTACCCGAGCCGTCGACTGTAATTGTAGCAAGGGCAGCAGTGCACAGCAGCGCGAACACGGCGGCTGCGGTCAGTGATCGCTTAGCAGGAATCAGTGACTTCCAGCCGTTCTCGGGGCGTGCACGTATCCGCGGCTGCCATGCGTGGACAAACATCGCGCAGATTGCTGCGAGTATGACCCCGGGAATGATGTCGAGAATCCAATGAATGCCTAGATACTGGATTGAAAAGAAGTAGATTACCAGATTTAGTTGGATGAAGAGATCGAATTCCCGGTGCCGCCATTCCTTGATGGTGATTCCCAAATCCCTCACATGCAGTCGGTTTAGAATCAGAAGTCCAATAGGCAGTCCGAAGTGCAAACTAGGCACTCCGTTGTCCATTGGATCGTTATTTGTGGCGAACTCGATGAACCAGTTATCGTGGTATAGAAGCGCGTCCATTCCGGGAATGTAAGAGGATGTCACCTCGACATTGAAGAACAGATAGAGAGGGACTGCGAGCAGGTAGATGACGAGATAGTTCAGAGCCGCCTTGTCCGCCATCACGTGATCTCGGACGAGGATGAAATACATCGGTGAGAACCAGATGATGAACAGATACACGAACAGGTAGTGGAACGACAGGATGTCTGTCAGCAGGTCGCTTCGGAAGGCCTCCTGGGCCCACAGCGTGAAATCGCCCTCGAGTCCGTGCACCCAATGAGTGTAGCCTCCGACCCTTGCCTTCATCGACTCGTTGTGCTGGTCGATCATGAATTTGTAGATGTACATCACAACGTAGAGGGAGATGTGCCAGTGGTATCCCTTAGCCCTAATCTCAGCAGGGAGTTCTGAGAGCGCTAGGCGCTTGTCAGGCTCGTCACGAGTCAACAAGTTCCTCAGCGGAATGGTGGTGAGCAGGATTACTGCCATCATCGTGCCATAAGGCCCGATTGGCCACCACATGAGCCCCCCGCGATGTGCGGTCCTGATGAACGTTGCACAGGCGCACGTGCGCGGTTACTCCTCGGATTCGTGTGAGGTTAGTAGCGAGACCTCGTGGATTCCGGTCTCCACTACGCCAATCAGCCCTAGAACCATCGCCCACTCAAACAATGCAGCTATAGACATCTCAGGAATCGTGAGCTCGGTGCATATCTGAACCAGGTCAACATATGACTCGAAGTCTGACAAGCCAAGTGCGGCGATTTCACCAAACCCGGTGAACAGTACTATGCTCAGAGCCATCAGACCCAAGCACAGAGCTGTGAACACGGCCCTGTTCCGGCGCGGCTTGTGCACCTCGAGGAAGCGAGCATCGAAGGCTGCCATGTCACTGGCCATAACAGTGGAGAGCCATGCCCAGATGAGGGAGCTGCCGAAGATTACACGTGCCTGCAGCAGATGCAGTGCGAGCTGCTCATCCCAAGGTGTGTAGGCTATCCAGACGATGAACAGACCGGAGATAATCCCAAAGATGGCCGAGAAGGTGTTGAGTGACCTCAGCCGGGCCCCGGTGGGGTTGGATGATATCCAGTCAGACCTGAGACGGAACATCTGCCAAGCCAGCAGTGCCAGCAGCAGACCGGAGACGGTAAAGCCGAATGTGAACGGTGCTCCGGAGACCGGGTGGGTGTCGGTGTCGGAGATGAAGGGCATGAAGTGGTCGCAGCCCTCCGAGACCCACAACGCGTAGCACACCGCAAGTGTCGCCAATTGGACTGTAATACAGGCCCGTATGGTCTTGCGGACCGTATCGGCCTGAAGCAACCACTGCATACCGTTGCGACGAGGTCGTTCGCTTCAATGGACTCCCTAATGATGAAGTCGTATGGCCCTCATGACGAGTCATGGACGGGCACGAGCAATGGCTGTCGGAGTGCGAGAAAATGGGGTACTCGCCCGAAGCCAGACTGTACACCGAAGGCACCCGCACTTCACAGGATGCGGCCGACCAGCTCGGATGCGACGTCGCTCACATCGCCAAGTCAATCGTCTTCGCCGGCGAGGACAGGGCGGTAGTGGTAATCACCTCAGGAGCCAATCGTGTCGAGCGTAAGCGTAAGCTCAAACGATTGCTAGGATACAAGCCGAGCATGACCGATGCTGAGTACATCATCGAGAACACTGGTTACCCTCCTGGCGGCGTACCTCCGTTCGGTCACATGAAGCCATGCACCGTGTTGATGGACGAGGATCTGCTGCAGTACGACCTAGTGTGGGGCGCGGGCGGGACGGCCCAGACCGTGTTCCCAATTACTCCCGGAGATCTCCTTTCCCTGTCAGGTGCGACAGTGGCAGACGTGAAGCAGTGATAGGATGGTAGTAGAGCAGCTGATTCGTGCTGCTGCGTGCCTGCGTGACGATGTCGGACCGATTGGCAATAGACTCGTGTCCGAGGGCAGTGTCGATGTCTGCTACAATCCTCTGGACTACGCATGGGATGCGCATGAGGCGTACCTCAGGCGAATGGGCGACAGTGGTGCACGGACGGTCATCCTCGGGATGAATCCCGGTCCGCATGGCATGGGTCAGATGGGGATTCCTTTTGCTGCGACCTCAGTGGTTCGCGACCTGCTGGGCATCACCGACATTCCGGTGAATCAGCCGGAGGTGGCCGACCCAAGAAGACCCGTTGTCGGTCTTGAGTATCCTCGTGAGGAGGTCTCGGGCACCCGCCTATGGGGCCTCTTGGCCGAGCACTACGGTGACGTTGGATCCATAGCCAGCAGAGTCTTCCTCGTCAACCACTGCCCGCTGATGCTGTTCTCAGGCCCTCGCGCCACCAACATCACTCCTGACAAAGTGGGCGGGCCGACCGCGAGAACTCTGTTGGAGCGCTGTGACCAGCACCTGCATGAGGTAGTAGAGATTTTGGAAGCGGAGCAGGTAATCGGTGTCGGCAAGTTTGCTGAATCGAGAGCGAGAGCTGCGCTGACGGACTACTCTGCCAAGGTCCTAGGCTGTTGGCATCCTTCTCCTGCTTCACCGCTGGCCAATCGTAACGGCGGTGCGGACTGGCGTGCCAATGTAAGAGCGGTGCTGCCATGAGCGTCTGAAAGTTAGTCACTTTGTGGCTAGTAAAATGTTAAGTCAACAGATGTTCTGTCCTGAGGCATGTCAGCGAAGACTACGCCCGAGTACTTGATTTCAAATGCCGAGAAATACGCCAACGAGAATGCGATATCCTGGAAGGACGATTCCGGGAACTGGGTCAGCATGAGCTGGTCAGAATTCTGCGACACCACGATGAGAGTGGCCAAGTCCCTGATTGCGATGGGATTCGAGGCCGGGGACAAGCTGAGCATTTACTCCTACAACCGCATGGAGTGGTATGCTGCCTACGCTGCTGCCAACATGTGCAACGGAGCTGCGGTCGGCGTCTATCACACGTGTTCTCCCGAAGAGGTAGAGTGGGTAGTCGGAAACTCAGACTCCAAGGTGGTCTTCGTGGGGACGAATCCCATGGATGGAGGAGACTCCAGCAAGATGTGCACTCACAGGCTACAAGCCACCATGGATTCCCTAGGAAAAGTCGAGGCAGTGGTGTCCATGACCGGGATGGATGCAATCAACCATGCCAACGCAATGTCTTGGTCTGACTTCATGGCCGGGGGGGCGGAAACTCCTGATTCGGCGGTTATGGACCGCATCGCGAGCATCAAGCCGTCCGATACCGC
>JAAZXI010000034.1 GCA_014240285.1 Methanobacteriota archaeon | reverse complement strand
TTACAGTCAGTGTCACCCCACCAGACCCTCTGACGCATCTGCTTGTCCACGATTATAGTCCCGGTCGTGTGATCCACCCAGTAGTTAAGCGGATGGTGCATTATCTTGACATCACCATCGGACTGCTGAGTCTCTAGGCCGCAACCGTTGTCATCTACTGGCTCTCCCTCAGGAGTACCAGAGCAGATATCGAAGCCATCTGCCACTCCATCAGAATCCTCGTCTGAGGCATAAGTCTCTAGGCCGACATCGAAGTTAGACCAGACCTCAGTTAAATCGGAGATATCGCTGGCATTGGAAGTTGTAAGATGAGGCCAGTCCAATCCCCTCTGCTCGGCATAGTTCGCTAGAACCGAGGAGTTGTCAGTCCAAGGGTCCACAGTAATCGATAAGATTGCGACCTCAGAGCCGTAACTGTCACCGAGTTGCTCGGAGATGAAGTCGAGATTGGCACTGACGATGGGACAGATGTCGGGGCAGCGTGTGAACAGGAAGGCGACTACAATCACTTTACCTTGCAATTGAGACAGCGAGTAGTAGTCACCGTTTTCGTCCATCAGAACGAAGTCCTCGACGGGCACCGGCGGATCGATGTCGTCGCCGTAGAAAACATCAGACTCCGCATCCCCCAGGCATCCCGCCAGAACGACACTGGCGGTCATCAGGATTGCTAGGACTCGCCTCACTCCCACTCATCCTCCTTTTCCGTACGGATGCGAAGATATCTACGAATCCCCATCAAGAGCCTCATTCAGCCATGCCTCCAATTCGACCCTATCCTTTTCGTCCTCGGTTGCCCTATCCTTCTCGTCCTCGGTTGAGTTGATATTTCGAATCACCCAGACAAACGCCGCGGCACCAGCCAGCAGCACAGCGGCACTCAGAAGCATGCTCGACATATCGTCCTCTTCAGGCTCACCCGGGTCAGGGCCGAAGACGAAACCGTCAGGAGGCAACGTCTCGGTGTGGTTGTCCAGTACTATGGTTACAACGACTTCTTTCCACCAGCTGCCATTGGAGAAAATTTGAATCCCATAGGTTTCGGGGCCATATTTTTCTGGATCCAGCCAGAACCTGCATTCGTCTTCTGTCCCAGGTGAAGATGGGCCTGCTGTACACACTTCTTCTCCATAGGGGCCCTCCAAGGAAATGTTCCTCTCATAATCTACAACATTGTGGAAAATCAGCGTATCATTCTGGAGAACCTGTGCTGATTCCGGTTGCACACTCTCGCTCCTCATGATGAATGAGAACGTGTTGGCTCCGTGAGCAGCTGCAGTAGGCATCAGCAGAGTAAGGAAGAGAATAGCGGCAAGCGCTTTCACACGCATCTGAATCAACTCAGTCATCACTCGCCTCGGCCTGCCAGAGGGCCGGGTAGTTGTAACGAGGGTCGTAGTCCTCGTCGAACTGCACGACGTAGATTCCACTGACCATCTCTGAGATTAGAACGAAGCCCCGGGGATCGTATTGGAGGCCCCAGTCGAACGGTATCATACATGATGCCCAGCAGTCGGCCATGTCATACCCCATCGACTCACTCGCGTTGTCAGTCCATTCGGGCCCTGAAGGAAGGTAGTATCCGACTGTATGAGTGGGGGCGAGTTCAGTTATCGCCTTGAATCCTCGATCGGGCTCGGGGTAGCCGTTCTCCCAGGCCAACTCGTCCCATGAATGACCGTGATCAGTTAACCAAGCACCTGCATGGTAGTGGGTCCAGTAGGCGTGACCGTTGAGGCCGACGTCACCATTGTGTGGGCTGTAGATGTAGCCACCAGGGATGTAATGCTGAGGATGACTGCTACCGTTGGCAAGCATGCCCTGGCCCGGAAGCCTCCATTTGGAGACGAGGAACGGCTTGGTCGGGTCGGTCGTGTCGATAGTCCATAGGTAGCCGGTGTGATTGTCGTTAGAGCCGTATTCTGGGGCGATGATTGTGTAATGCCTCCAGTTCTGACCGTAACTCGCGTCTTCGGGTCCGGTTCCGCAACTGGCAGGCCATTTTGACATGGGATCGTATTCGCTGATGCCGTCGCAGACTAGATTCTCGAATGGAATTGCATAGTGGATATTGCCGTTGCCCTGACCAGCGTCGAGCCACTCTTCGGCAGACATGTCGGCATGCCCCCCTCCATCGGGACCGTACCAGCCGCTGTCATCGGATGAGCACCCCAACCACCTACCTATCTCCTGTGGCCAAGTAATACCCATCGCGTCAGCCACCTGCGGCGGTTCAGTGACATCCACAATCCTCAGGCCAGCATCCCAGTAAGATGCAATCAGAAGTTTCTGCTTGGTCACAGGGTGGACGAAGAAGACGTGATCGTGATTGAAGACTGAGCCACCGCAGGTGGTCTGCCCCTCAGGAGTGTATGCCCCCCAGCGGAGTATCTCGCGACTCGAGTTTTGCTGCTCATCGTTCTGATTTGGCAGCCACGATTCAAAGCCCAGAGGAACATAGAACACCTGAGTGCCCTTGACTGGACCGCCGCCTGCTACGAGCTCAGGGTAAGGGTCGGCACCGAATAGGAACAGGTGACACTCCTCTCCGGACCACAGTGGATTGGAAGGCTCCCAGTCACAATAGACGTGTACATCTTGATTGTGGAAGCCAGCCGGCGGGTTGTTCCACTCAGCGACCTTAATCGGACTGGTTTTGTCTCCTACGTAGATGACATCGAGGCGATTCGTCCCACTGTTGGCGTCGTCGTCGTTAGGTATTGGGTCGAGTTCGCTGTTGGTAAGCTCGTGGTTCACCAGCACCCAGTTGTTATCGGCAGTGACTTTGATGTCTATCATCCGGGCAATCTCTGCGTAGTATGTTGAGAGCAATTGTATGTTGTTAGGGCTGCTGATGTCGAGAATCTCAAACTGATTGTAACTAGAGACATAAGCGTAGCAACCGCCACTACCGTCAGCGTAGATCTCGCAGTCCTCGTGGAAGTTGCCCTCGATGGCTATCTCCGAGTTGTCCCCTGGGGTCGGCGCGACGTTCTTCCATTCTGGATAGCAAGGCCGACCGGCCGTGTTGTCCAAGTCTGCAGGAGGTTTGACCTCGCCATCGCAGTTGAGATTGTGATAGTCTATCAGATTGGCATTAGGAGTATACAGTCTATGGGCCGACATGTCGTTGTGCGAGTGATTGGCGTCCTCAATCTCGATTACAGGATCGACCCAAGTGTATCCATCATCGGCCGAATCGTCTCCGGTGATGAATGAGAGGCATCCAGACAGTGGCGCTAGCACCATCAGCGCGACCATCATCAGCATCGGAGCGTTTCGCAGTCCGGACATAGGCAAGCCTCGCAACCGCCGACGAATACGGTCGGTTGTTCAATGCACCGGTCGCCCGAGCGCTACGCGCTTGGGCGTTATTGGTCCAATGGAATGCCGTATGGCTGATCAATGTCTAGCTGAACGATGTAAAGTCCCGTGGTGATGCATGACAGGTAAGTGTAGCCCTCGTGGTACTCAGCAGCCCAGATGAATGGAGTCCAGCCGAAGTCGTAGTAAGCACTGTCTAGAGGCTCGCCGTCGGCCCCATGGGACAGGTGGTAACCGACGGTCGCAGACATGTGGGTATCGGACTTGTTGCCATCCTCAAGGCCCGCTGCCATCAGCGTCTCGATATCCATCACCCAGAGCCCCGCATGGTAGCTACTGAGGTAGATCCTGCCGTCCCAAGCCCCACCATGACTGTTGTCGGGCAGTCCAGGCAGTCCAGTCTGGAAGATCTGAGTATCTGCGTTGTGGGGGCTGAACAGTAACCACTCCTCTCCGCCGGGGATGTGGTGGTCGAGTGCGAACGGATTCTCCCAGCCATGGATTAGTCGGGGCATGAAGCGAACATTGCCGTTGACCTCTTCATACGGAGTCGTGTCTAGTAGATACGCCATGCCGGTGCCAACAGTGGTTTCGAGGACCTCGGTGGCGAGCATAGTCAGATGCATCTTGCCCGGGGGATATCCGAGATGCGAGGCATCTACCATGTCGTCGATTGGCTCGGCATAGTGTATGTAGGAGGCTCGACCACCGTTCTCGTTGCCGGTGCAGCCGCAGTCGATCTCTCCGTCACCGTCAAAGTCCTCGAACTCCATCCACTGACCCACCTCGGGGGCTCTCCAATTGCAACCCAATTGAGTTCCTACTGTTACAATACATCCTCCTGCAATAAACGCATATTCAACTGGAGTATTTTGAGGATGAGGGACATCACTCACATCGAATATCCGAAGTCCAGCCTCCCAGTAAGCTCCGTAAATGTAGGTCCGTCCGAATCTTGGATCATTTTGATCCTCTCCTGGCCAAGTCTGGACTGTCATATCATGGATGTAAATCCATCCTCCAAGCGTTGATTCCCAACTGACTTCAGCCTCTCCGACCTTAACAATCCGTGGATCTTCATCCGGTAAAACATCAAAATTTAGGTGGGCAATGGTAATCCCTCCGCAGGCATCACCCTGCCCTACGTCACATGATTCGTAGTCAGGATTGGCAACGAAGATGTACCACTCGTTATCGATCATATGAGTGTAGAGGTTGTGTGGGCCACTCGGATGGTCGGCATCGTACCACGAGCCAGCCCAACTGGGGTCACTCTTGTCGGTGACATCCACCAGGGTAACAGTGACCTGTGCAGGGTCCTCCCAGTTGCCTACATTTGGATCTGCAGCCCCAGGGTCCACTATCTGGTTCTGCACTATGACGTACTCCCGCCCATTGTACTCGAGGTACTTGACATCGAGGACTTGTGTGTTCGGATCGTAGTACACACCAGTGACCGTGGTGTTAGAGGGATCAGTGACATCGACGATATGCATCTCGGTCCATCCGGCGATATAGGCGTAGGTCTTGCCATCAGGAGAGTCTGCTACCTGAATCTCGGCGTTACCCGGAGCTGTCAGTTCGTTGAATGATACAGGCTGGATATTTGTTGTGTACATCATATGCTGGCTGGCGTTCCTGTGGTCATGCTCCTCATCCTGCATCAGTGGGTCAAGCATCATGTCAGAACCCGTGCCACCGTCATCTGCCACGTCTGACATCATCATCACAGCAGTCGCAGCCGCAACTATGCAGACTGCGAGCCCGATGGCCAGAACGGTGCGTTGCGAATCCACTGGTCGCCGCGAGCCTGCCGGTCATGTTGAAGCCATCGCCCCACTACGGCGGGGCGTGCGCAGAGTCCGTGTGTTGACAGTCGCACTGACGCTGCTGCTGATGGCCGCCCCGGTCTCTGCCCATGACACCAAGGAGTACACCATGCTTCTCCAGGAAGACGGCGTGACTCCAGACGGAGTCTCTTCAGGCGTTTTGGTCTCTACGGATTCTTTGTTCTTCTACAATGTCGATAGTCGTGAGGAGGCCGTTCACAGGGTCCTAATCGATGCCGATGGGGATGGGGAGTTCGAGGGCGTGGACGACATGGCGACGGCTTGGCTTAGTCCCTCTTGCGAACTCGATGAGAACGACAGCAAGGTCGACCCTGATTGCGAGGTGACAGAGTTAGTCTTGCTCGACCCCTCTAACGGTCTGCTGCCCGGGAGCATCTCCATGCTCCACCAGATCGACCACAACCAATCCCTGACCGAGTCAGCCTTCACAGTCAGCTTCTCTGAGGACCAACATACGGTATCGGACAATCTCCCTACCGGGTCTGAAGAAGAGCAGTTAGGGGGCGATGACTTCCTCGTGCTGGTCCTGATGGCTTCGCTCGTAGGGATAGTGGTCATCCTGCCAAGACTGATGGACTCAACCAAGGACGAGTGAGCCCCGAGTGACGGTTGCACTCAAGAACTCCAGCCGATTCGAACAGTCAAGGGCGCTTAGCTCAGCTTGGAAGAGCACCTGGTTTGCAACCAGGTGGCCGGGGGTTCAAATCCCCCAGCGTCCACCATTTTATGTTCAGAATATGCCCAAAAAGAAGCCAATCAGGTATATCGAAATCAGGACCGCTGGCCCGTAGAACAGAACGGCCTTGAAGGAATTCCACCAACTTTTCTCTCCAAACTGATCCTCAAGTCCGTCAGCGACGGCTACACCCAATTCTTCTACTGGGCTTAGGGGCATGCCCCGGCTATGGGATTCAGGCATTCAATATGCCTACTCTGCAGTTAGTTGAGCCAGTATCTTCAGTAGGCCCCTGAGGGTTACCTCACTGATTCCCGAAACCTTGCAGACTTCGCTCTGCGTCCTTGGTGAGGAGCTTTCCTGTGAAGCCCTGTAGATGATTACGCCGGCTATTCCCGAGGGCTTCTTGCCCTGCCAGGACAGGTCGTCCTTGACGGAGTCCCAAAGGTCCCTGACATCCCCCAGCACCTGAGGAGGTAGGCCGAGGTCAGAGTGGAACTTCTCAAAGTACTCCTCCGGTCCAGTGATGTGGTGCGTGCCCAGCATCCTTGAAACTAGTCTAATGGTCCGTTTGAGCTCCTTCTCCTCGACCGCTTTGATCATGTCGAAGGCCTCTGCAACATCCTCTATCTTTCGAGGTATTTTAGCCTCCCTCGCGGCGATGTAGACGCATGCTGCTGAGACGCCGCGGATGCTGCGTCCGGTGACGAGCCCGCGTTCGACTGAGTGCCTGTACAGAGAAGCCGCTTCTTGCTCAATCTGGGACGGCAAGTCACCGCGGTCGCGGATGAATTGCATCGCTTTTGAGAGGTTTCGGCTGCGGCTATCACGGGTCTTACTGCGCTGGTCGATACGTTGTCGACGTCTCCACCCACGCAGTGCCTTGCCGGACATTCCGTGACGCTTGGCGCCGCCTGCAGTGAGGTCAGATCGACGGATCTCAGTCGACAGCCCCTTGTCGGAAAGGGTGAGTGTGGTGGGCGCACCCACACGACTCCTGTCATCACCGTTAGAGTGGTTAATCCACTCAGCCCCAGGATCAATCATGTTCTCGGCTGCGACGTAACCGCACTCTGAGCACGAGGTCTCACCTCTGATGTCGTCGGTGTCCCAAGAATTGGCCCCGCATACCCTGCAGGGGCCGACCATTGATTCCGTACCACGCTCCTTCGATGGGCGTCGTGAAGGTCGAATCGGCTTTGAGCGGCTTCGCTTCTGAGAAGCACGCTCAGATTCTCCGGCCTGCCTAGCAGTGTCTCGTTCCATCTTCTCAACTCGCAGTTGTATAGTATGGACCTTATTATTTAAGTCTTCGCTTTCATTGCTCATTGTTCTCCGCTCTCTTGTAAGTCTCTTCTCAGTGCCCCTCTTTCCCGTAACTTCTTGCACCCCTGGGCCTCCCTTTGACATGTGTCTGAGGACGGGCTGACGAGGACAGCGCTGTACGAACTCCATCTCGATGCCGGCGCGAAGATGGTTGAATTCCACGGCTTCGAACTACCGATCTGGTACTCGTCGATACAGGAGGAGCATCTGGCGACGAGGTCAGGTGCAGGACTGTTCGATGTTTCCCACATGGGTTTCCTCCGGTTCTCCGGTGACGGTGTTCGTTCATGGTTGAGCAGCATTGCGACTCAAGAATATTTGAATTTCGCAAGCGGCAGATGTGGATACACGCATTTCCTCGATCACGATGGGCATATCATTGACGACATGATCTTTGCAGTGAAGTCTGAGAATGAGGTCCTTGGAGTCCCCAATGCCTCGATGGTCAAAGTCATGCTCGATTGGTTCTACTCGCTTCTGCCCGACGACGGCTCGGTGACCATTGACGATATGTCGGAAGAGACCAGCATACTCGCACTCCAAGGTCCGTCAGCCGCCGCCGTACTCAGCGAGGTGTTGGGAAAGGTCAACGCTGTTGGCAGGTTCCGGTGCCAAGAAATAGCCGGTAACGAACTCGAAATCTCTGGATGGATACAGGGTACTGGATACACCGGTGAGCCCGGGGTTGAAATCTTTGTGGGGAACGATGACGCACCACGTCTGTGGACTGCTTTACTCAAAGCGGGCGCTGGTTCGGGACTGGTTCCGGTTGGTCTAGGGGCTAGAGACACACTGCGACTAGAGAAGGGGTACCTGCTGTCGGGCCAGGACTTTCTCTGGCCCGGCCTCGGCATCGGGCCGGAGGTCAATTTGCCCGATGGCTTTCTCGCTAGGGATACCGCAGAGACAGCGGTACCGTATGGCATCGACACTGAGCACGACTTTGTCGGCAGACACCGTGTGGTCGAATCGCTCGAGTCCGGAGCTAGGTGGCAGGGGTTGGAGTGCTTGGAGAGAGGCCCCTCACCAAGACCGGGGCATGCTGTGCTCTCAACCGATGATGATGGTGCGAGCGTACTCGGCTATGTCACCAGCGGAGGGCCCTCACCGAGTCTAGGGCGAATAGGAATAGCGATGGCGTACCTGCAGTCAGCTAGTCCGGGCCAAGAAGTTTGGATACAGTCGAGCCCGCGAAAGAGAGTCAAGGCGAGCATTAGAAGGCCACCATTCGTGTGATTTACACGAAAATTAGAGTGGTCCGCCGGGCAAATCCTCATTGCTGTTCGCCTTTTTCGCGGGCCATGATGGAGCGCGCCCGTGGAACTATCGAGGCCGTAGCAATCAAGAATCTGCAGGAAGTCCTCCGTAAGAAGGGCATAAGCGCAGAGTCCTTGTTCTCAAAATACGACTTAGATGGTAACGGCAGTCTTTCCGGCAACGAGTTCGCGAATGCACTTGAGTCGATTACCGGCCAGCAGGCTCCTGAGGTCATATTGAGAGCAGTGTTCGGGGCCCTTGATACTAATTCAGACGGCTCGGTAGATCTCCCCGAGATTTTGGCCATGATGGAAGGGGGTTCGACTGAATCAGTCCCTGCCGGAGGGGGCGTTTCAATCTCCGACCACCCCAACGAATCATACAACGGAGAGTACGACCTACAGGACATTCAAATCAACGGTAAGGCATGGTACAAGAACGCCAGAGGAAATCGCCTTTACTTCTACAACGCCAACAGTGGCGGTGCACCCTCGTGGAGTCTCGACGACAGAGAGCAGGACGGCAGCAATGACTGGTACAGAGGTGGCTGGTCGCGACCAAGGGGCGACGGCTCACTACCTACGGGGACCAGAAGGTGGGTCGGCGTGGGCAAACTCACCATCTCCGTTGCTGGCGGGTCGAGCGAGACAACCGCTGATGATGTTGCTGAGCCAGAGTCCACGGGAATCAAAATCACCCTGTCACGGTCTTCGTTCAAGAGTGGCGAGAAAATCAGTTTCTCATTCACTACCTTCGAACTACCCAATGACGCCTGGATAGGAATCGTACCGGCAGAGATTCCGCACGGCGACGAGGCAGTCAACGACCAGCATGAAACTAGCTACAAATATCTTGAAGGCAGGACTAGGGGTAGTTTCACTCTGCCCAACCCGGGCCCAGGGGAATGGACTCTGAGGTTGCACGACACGGACAACAATGGGCGCGAGTTGGCCTATGTGCCGTTCACGGTCGCAGCCGGTGAAACACCTCCCTCTTCTCCAGATTTCGATGCGAGCAAATCCGAATTCGACAAGATTACAGATAATTTCCCAGAGCTGATATCCAAGTTGGAGCAGTCCATCACAGATGGGGGCTTGCCAGTCGAGCGGGCTAGGGCGATTGCCAATTCGGAGGTCGAGAAGGAGATTGAGAAACTACCTTTCTCCGTACAGTCCGCCGCCCGAAGAATTTGGAGAATTCGTGCTAACTCTATGCAGGAACAAATCATTTCGAGAATGCCAAGCCCTGAGGCCGCCGCTGTAGGAGCAGCCGCAGTGGGTGTTGCCGGCGCAATTACAGCTGATATGGGAAAAAACGTCGAAGAAGAAGCTGCCGCGGGAGCAGAAGAGGAAGCACCCGCTGATTCAGAGGATCTGAAATACGCCAGTCACGATACCTGGCACGAGGAGCGACACGTCGACATCCCAGAACAGGTCGACATCCCAGATCAGGTCGACATCCCAGATCAGGTCGACATCCCAGATCAGGTCGACATTCGTGATCAGCGCGGCTCTGCATGGCACGACAGTCACCGCGTAACTAGGTCCTCGAGAGTCTCGGTGCCCGACAGGGTCTCAGTCACTTCCCGCAGGAGGTCTCCCCCCCTCCCTCCTAGGCAGATAGAGGTTCCAGAAGTCGCTGCACCGGCCGTAGCACCTCTGGCCGATGCAAATGTTGCAACTTCTCCTGATAGTCTCTCTGACCTCGTCGCTGCATTTTCCGAAGCTAGGATGCTTTCAGAGCAGAGGAAGCTCGCTGACTCCGTCAAAGGACAATCTCACAACATTTCAATGAAGGTCACAACCGCCCCCGAACGCACCTTCGGAATAGGTGTGGAAGATGCCTATAGAGGTGGCAGCACTGTTATTGCCGAGGTCTCTGGAGTCGGCGAGGTCGAGATCCGAATTCGAAACGATGCCGATTCAGGCCTGTTCCGAAGCGGCTCTGAACACTCACTGAATACATCCCTCACTGGGTGGAACGGTATTCGCAAGCGACTGATACTGAATGCTCAGTGACCCGCGGCCTCGAAGGCCTCGGCAATCATTTCCTCAAGGCTAATCTGTGGTCTGAAGCCAAACCTCTCCTCGAGCACCCAAGCATCGACGATTCCGAAGACCTCTCCCTCTGCGTTCTGTCCGAACTCGGGGTCACAACCAGTCCTCTGCTGGTAAATCGATGCAAGTTCCTCCATCGATATGCCCCTGCCCGAGCCGACAGCGATACTCTCTCTAGTCGGTGGCGGGCTTGAAAGAACCGCATCGACCACTCTGACTAGGTCCTGGACATGGATGAAGTCCTTGGGGTTGGAGCCATCCCCTGGGATGTTGATCCAGCCAATCTGGCACTCCTCTGCCCATTTATGGAGCAGGCCGTTTCCAGGCGGACCTTCTAGGGGGACTCCTTGGACATTGGAAGCCCTGATGATACTCACTGGTCGTTCGGCCTCGGCTCGTTCCAACGCGTTCTCCTCTACCCACAATTGCCCCTCGGCCGCTATGTCGCGAGGGGCTAGTGTGGACTCGAGCCCGTAGTACGAATCACCAGGATTCCACTGAGGGTGTACACGCAGGGTTCCTAGAATCACGAGATGCAGCCCGCCATGCCTGTCTACTGCGTCTAGAATCGGCCTCGAGGCCTCTCTCATCGAGATGTAAGCCTCCCTGTCAGTACGCCCCACCGAGGTGTCTATAGGGCGCGAATTGATGTGTATCAGGGCGCTACAGGGAGTTAGCATAGCATCGAGGGAGGTGGCATCTGAAAGCGCCTCATCAGGCACCACTACAGCGGAATCGCCGAGCATTTCAGCGATATAAGGCGCGACGAACGCGTCAGATGCCGAGATTGCGACCTTCATGCTATCGAGACTGACTCTGTTCGGGCGATTAAGAGTGTGTCGGTGTACGACTAAGCCAGCCCGACGAACATTGAAGGCTCTCGCTATTCTCCTCGGCGCGCCGAGAGGCGGGAGAATGTCGCAGTGGACCAATTGCCGAATCTTGGACGAGAGCAAGAGATGCTCAGTGCAATGGGAATGAGTTCGCTCGATGAGTTGTTCTCTGACATTCCTGAGGACATCCGAAGAGATACTCCTCTACCTCTGCGTGGACCGCAGTCTGAGGAGGAGATATGGGCCGACGCCCAGAGGTTGCTCGGGGCCAACGTTACCCTTGATGACAGGCCGAGTTTCCTCGCTGCAGGACTAGCTAGGAACTTCGTTCCCACGATGGTAGGAATGCTTGCTACACGCGGCGAATTCCTGACTTCCTACACCCCCTACCAGCCTGAGGTTAGTCAGGGGATGCTGCAGGCGATGTGGGAATTCCAGACGATGGTGAGTGAATTGGCTGGCCTGCCGGTGGCAAACGTCTCGATGTACGACGCATCGACAGCAGCGGCTGAGGCCATCACCTGTGCGGTACGCGTCCACCGACGCAAATCATCACAGAATAACGTCGTCTACGTCTCCATGTTTGTACCTCCGCAAAGACTCGAGGTAATCAGGAACTACACCCAGGGCAGCGGCCTTGAGATCAGGATGCTGGAACACCTCGAAGATGGCCACATAGACATGAGCTCCGCTGCCAAGGCTGCTGGCTGTTGCGCTGTATATGTGGAGCAACCAAGCGCCTTCGGTATCCTTGACCCCGGTCTGATGGATCTGAAGGAGGTGATTGGAGAGGAGACGGCACTCATCGTTGGTGTAGACGTCGTGTCTCTCGGCATTGTCGAGCCCCCGGGTAACTGGGGTGCAGACATTGTTGTCGGCGAAGGCCAACCGTTCGGCATCGGCCCGACCGCCGGCGGACCAATCTACGGTATCTTTGCCTGCGACGAGGGATACACTAGACAGATGCCGGGAAGAATCGTCGGTCTGACGAGCGATGTAGATGGAAAACGCGCATTCACACTCACTCTGTCAACGCGCGAGCAGCACATCCGCAGGCATCGAGCAACCTCAAACATCTGCTCGAACGAGACTCTAATCGCACTCATGGGGGCTATGCACATGGCGCTCCTGGGTCCGCGCGGCATCGAGAGACTTGCTCTGCGCGTGGCCTCGGCCACTGAGGCCACGAAGCGGGCGGTTATCGCAATCGATGGCATCGAGCTGGTTGATTCCCAGGCATGCAACTTCCGGGAGTTCGCCGTCAAGCTGCCCGGAGAGGCCTCCGACGCTCTGACCCACCTCGACGCCAATGGAGTGCTAGGAGGATTCGATATGGGAGTCTGGTGGGAAGGCATGTCTACATGCCTCCTAATCGGGGCCGACGAGCGCACCAGCGAGTCTGACATCGATGCGCTAGTTGCAGGGCTGTCGTCATGGCTTGAGGAGGCTGGTCTATGAGCGATCTGTTCGCATTCAACGGTGCTGAGGGCGCAGGATGGTCCCAACCTAGCCCCTCGCTAGGCGACGATGAATCATGGTCCACCGTCCCGAAGGCACTTCGGCGCGCCTCCCCTCCTGCTTGGCCCAGGGCCAGTGAGCCTGAGCTGGTGCGCCACTACACCTGGTTGTCGAGTCGAAACTTCGGTATCGACACCGGATTCTATCCTCTGGGTTCGTGCACCATGAAACACAACCCCCGTCTTAACGAGAGAATTGTCCAACTGCCGGGAATAGACCGCATTCACCCCCTACAGCCAGAGCACCAGATACAGGGGCTTCTGGCAATCTTCTTTGAGATGCAGGAAATGCTCGCAATCTGCTCAGGGATGGACGAGGTGACGCTGCAGCCAGTAGCGGGTGCGCAGGGCGAATTCGCCTCCATGCGCTGCATCCAGGAGTATCATCGCAGCATTGGCCAAGGTCACCGCGACAAGGTCATCGTCCCTGACTCTGCTCACGGCACCAATCCGGCATCGGCGGCGATGTGCGGCTACGATATCATAGAGATCCCGAGTGCGGCCGACGGCAGAATCGACCTCGCTGCACTTGAGGGAGCGGTGGGCGATGATACTGCGGCGATGATGATCACCAACCCCTCTACGCTAGGCATCTTCGAGCCTGACATCGCTCGGGCCGCCGAGATGGTTCACGCAGCCGGCGGCCAGATGTACTATGACGGCGCCAACTTCAATGCCATCCTAGGAAAGACCGACCCTGGTCGGATGGGTTTCGATGCGGTCCATTACAACCTACACAAAACCTTCAGTCAACCGCATGGCGGGGGCGGTCCGGGCAGCGGTCCGATTGGAGTGAAATCACATCTCGCGCCCTTCCTGCCCAGCCCGGTTGCTGGTCGTAGGGAGCGAGACGGAGATGACCCGGAGGGAGTGGGCGATGGCTACTGGTACGTCTGGAGGGAAGTCGGTGAATCTAGTATCGGCAAGGTCCAGCAGTGGCACGGCAACTCAGGAGCCGTGGTCCGCGCCTGGGCATTCTACCGCAGATATGGCAGAGATCTGGAGCGAATGAGCGAACACGCCGTCCTGAACGCCAACTATCTGCGTCACCGTATCTTGAATCCCGACCCGGATACCGCGAAGAAAATGCACGCGATGCCGCTTGACGGAGCCCCTGCCGAGGTGGTGAAGCACGAGTTCACTCTGTCCATGAGCGCTCTGAAGGATGCAGTCGGTGTCACCGGCAGGGATGTGGCCAAGAGGTTGCTAGACTACGGGGTCATGGCCCCGACGCTGTACTTCCCCATGATTGTCCCCGAATGTCTGATGATAGAGCCCACCGAGACCGAATCGAAGGAGGTCATGGACCGTTTCGCCGCTGACTTCCACACGATACTGTGCGAGGACCCAGAGATAGTGACCACCGCACCGCACTCAACTGATGTCAGGAGGGTCGACGAGGTATGGGCGGCTCGCAACCTAGTTCTCAGGCATCCGGGCCCCGAGTGATAGCCGAAGCGGACAAGACCTGAAGGCCCATGCGGGCTCCATGGAGGTGGGATTGGATCACCAGTGGCTGGTGGGTGAGCCCAAGTGGGCGAGAGTTCCCGATGACTCCTCGCATCAGGATACTAGGAGGGGCGAGACTAGTCCACCAGAGTCTTGGCTGAGCACCAATGCTCAGGAGGGCGGCAGGGGTTGGGCTAGACAGCGCC
>JAAZXI010000033.1 GCA_014240285.1 Methanobacteriota archaeon | reverse complement strand
CTGTTCAACCTCTACCTGCTGGCCATAGGGTTCGATGTCAAGTTCGTCGGCATCAGAATAGCCGTTCTGGGTATAGCAGGTTCGCTGGCCTCAATTCCAGCAGGCAAATTGGCTGATCGCATAGACCGCAAATGGGGATTCATCATCGGTGATGGAGGAGGAGCCGTGTGCGCGCTGATACTCATTATGTCCACCAATGCGAACACGATCCTAGCGTTCTCGGCCGTCTCGGCCTGCTTCAGCGCGCTGCACCATGTCACTGAGTCGCCGTTCATGGCGGAGAACTCCGAGCCAAGTGAGAGGATTCACCTATTCAGTGTCGAGCAGGGACTGGCCACTCTCGCAGCAATGGTAGGGGCACTGATCGCGGGATTCCTGCCCCAATACCTCATCACCTCAGATGGAATGTCTCTTGTCGAGGCTTACAGGTGGGCGGTCCACATCGGAATAGTGTGGTGGTTCCTATCTCTGATACCAGCCATCATGCTCAAGCGGCATGTATCGGAAGAGGTGGCCCAAGCGAGGGCAGAGGTCGCGCAGGATGGGCGCAGCGGCTGGCTCTCAGCTCTCCGTAACCCGAAAACGGTGTACCGATTCGTGGCCATAGGGACTCTGCTATCACTGGGAGGGGGTTTTGTACTCAGGCTCGCGAATGTGTTCTTCCACTACGACCTGCACGCTCACGAGCACCAGATTGGGATGGTCTTTGCAGCCGGTTCGTTCTTCCTCGCCATAGGGGCGTTCGCTGTTCCCCTGGTGGTCGAGCGGCTGGGAGAGGTCGCTACCATCGTGTGGACGAGGTTTGCAGCGATTCCATTCATCCTCCTCATCGGTTTCGCTCCGGAGCTGGCCGCGCCCGAGACCGTGGTTTCCTTAGCTGGTCTCGCATGGGTCCTGAGGACAACCCTGTTCAATATGTCAGGCCCAGCATTCGAGGCATTCAGTATGGGTCAACTGCATCCGACAGAGAGGGCCACTTACATCGGCATATCGCGCTTGTTCGGAAGTGCGATGGCTGCAGTGGGTGGATATCTGGGGGCGGTCCTGATGAGCGGGGGCGACTTCCGCACCCCATTCATCGTGATGGCGGTGCTGTACGCGATATCCACTGCCCTGTTCATGCAATGGTTCAGGGGTACCTCTGGTCTTTCGGACCCGAGGAGCCTACAGGAATCAGTCCTCTAGGCCCTCGGATGTCACGGTAAAGACCGCTTCGCCCTCAGGCAGGTTAGGACTGTCGACTAGGCGGGCTATGCGTCGGCCCCCCTTCGACTTCCTGAGGTACAAGCGGAATGTGCTGGCGTGTGCTACGATATGCCCTCCAATGGCTCTCGTCGGATCTCCCCACATCGCATCGGGCTTCGACATAACCTGGTTGGTCACCAGAACCAGAGCATTCTGGACGTCTGCGACTTGCTTGAGTTCCTTCAAGTGGCGGTTGAGCTTCTGCTGCCTGGGGGCCAGCATGCCGCGTCCAACGTACTCTGCACGGAAATGACTGGTCAACGAGTCGACGATGATTAGCTTGACATCGATGTTCTTTGACATCCTCTTAATCTCATCCACTAGGAGTATCTGATGGGCTGAGTTGTAAGCCCTGGCGACGTGAATCCTGTCAAGGGCGTCCAGTGGATCTATCCCCACAGCTTCGGCCATCTGCGTTATCCGCTCGGGCCTGAAAGTGTCCTCGGTATCGATGTAGAAGACCTCGCCATCGAATCCCCCCTGATCCAAGGGCAGGATTGTATTGACTGCGAGCTGGTGCCCGATCTGGGTCTTACCACTGCCGAACTCACCGTAGACCTCTACGATAGCCTGTGTCTCGAAACCACCCCCGAGTAGCTCATCCAATGACGAGGTTCCCGATGTGAGCTTCTGCACCTGTCGGCGGCGGTCTAGAAGTGCTGTGCCACTGACGAATCCACCTATGTTGGCCATCTTCTTTGCGCCAGAGATGATTTTGGCTGCTACGGCCTCGCCCAGTTCGGCCTGCTCAGCCAGCTCATTTGGGCTCATCACCGCTATGGAGAGCAATTCGTCGAAGCCCGCTTCGCGCAGCTTCTCCGCTGTCGCAGGACCCACTCCTGGAAGGTCCTCTACAGTACTCTCAGGCTCGTCTACATCAATCACTATTTTGCTTTCTTCAACCTTCTCACTTGCTGTCTTTTTGGTCATGTCTCTCACCTTGTTACAGCCTCTATCGGGCTTCGATAGTATTTGAACAAACGATTGACCCTTACCGACGGTTGAAAGTGCTTCACCTCATCGTTTGCTCTCAGTACAACGATTTTCACTTTCAGTTATGTTTCGTCTATGGTAGCGGGTGGTAGATTTGAACTACCGGTCTCCGGGTTATGAGCCCGACGAGATAACCTGGCTACTCCAACCCGCTATATCCTTGGGTCTACGGTTGGTTATATGAACAGCACCTTAGACGGAAGGAAGGCATGAACGCGCACGCGAACAGTCATGGGACTTCTCGCACCGCAGCCTATCAGGTGAGAGTGTGGTTGGCGACCTTCTGATTCGCAACTCGGCAATGGTCATCGGCGATGGCATCGTTCACGGTGACCTGCGAGTAGTTGCAGGGAAGATTGCATCGGTCGCCTCAGGAGGAGGCCTTGAGCCGCTTGATGGCGAGACCGTGATTGACGGAGAAGGATTGCACCTGCTTCCCGGCGCAATAGACCCTCAGGTTCACTTTCGTGAGCCCGGACAGTCCGAGAAGGAGGACATTGGCAGCGGCAGCAGGGCTGCGGCTGCCGGCGGAGTCACTGCCTTCCTAGACATGCCGAACAATGTCCCCGCCGCTACTACCATGGAAGCTATGCAGGCCAAACTAGACTCGGCGGCTCGCAGCGCGGTGACTCATCACGGATTCTTCATCGGTGCCACCCCAAACAACGTGGCCGACCTACAGCAGGCCGTGGGCGCCCCCGACGCTCCTTCGCCCACAGCTGGAATCTGTGGCATCAAGGTGTTCATGGGCAGCAGTACAGGAGACCTGCTGGTGCACCAGCAGCAGCATCTCGAGGATATCTTTGCGGGTACCGCAGGCATCATCGCCGTTCACGCTGAGGACGAGGATAGATTGAACGCGCGCAAGCCCGAGTTCGCTCACCGGACCGATGTCGCCGCCCATGCCGAGTGGCGAGACAGCGAGACTGCCCTCATCGCCACCCAGAGAGCGGCGGCGCTGGCGGAATCACACAGTCACCGTCTGCACGTGCTGCACCTGACCAGCGCTCTCGAAGCCGATTGGCTAGCGAGCAACAAGAGCAGCCTGATTACCACGGAGGTCTGCCCGCAGCACCTCACTTTCGATGACAGTGACGTGACTGAGCGCGGCACCAGGCTGGTGATGAATCCGCCGATTAGGTACGCCGAGGACCGTGAGACACTGTGGCGCCGACTGAAGGATGGTACCATCGACTGCATCGCCACCGACCACGCCCCGCACACGCTTGAGAACAAGAGATTGGGATTCCCGCAAGCGCACTCGGGGATGCCTGGCGTGGAGACCTCGTTGCCGCTGATGCTTACGCACGCAGCCGACGGCAGGTGTAGTGTGCCCGACGTGGTCGGCTGGATGTGCGAAGGGCCTGCACAGGTCTACGGCATGACCGGCAAGGGCAGGCTAGCTGAAGGCATGGATGCTGACCTCGTCCTCGTCGATATGGAGTCTCGCAGGAAGGTCCGTGACGCGGACACCTGGGCCCGCGTCGGCTGGACAGCACTCGACGGCATGGCACTGACAGGTTGGCCGATACTCACCATCGTCGACGGAGTGGTGGTACACTCACGCGATGCGAGTGGTACACTGCGTGGCAACGCTGTAGCCGCGCCCGGATCTGCCGGACGCGCCCTAGATTTCTCATTCTGAAACTTCAGCAGTCGCTGAGGTTTCTTCATCTTCTTGGTCCTCGCCGTCAGACTCCTTTGCAGCATCCGGGTCGGTGGTCTCTCCCTCCTCATCATCGTAGTAGTAGACCTCTGGTTGGTCGTACCCAGGAATCTCTATCTCAACCATGAGCTCGAGGTCATCGGTCCTGTGCACCGAGACGCCAGCGGTGGAGAAAGCGTAGACGTAGTCGCCCATGAATATCGACCGGCGGATGCTGGTCGAACCTCCCCACCAGCCTGACAGGCCGTCCTCATTGTAGAACTCAGAGTGATTGACCATCCCGTGGGTGCTGAGTGTGCCGTTCTCGACATCAACATCGATGAGCTCGAGAGTGGAGACGAACTCATAGCCGGAGTAGGTGTAGGTACGTCCGTCGATGGTGACCTCGTCGTAGGTATAGCGGTAGGTGGATAGGGGTATAGCGAGCAGCTGCTCGGGAGCCCAGAAGGTGAACGCCTTGTGCTCGTAGGTAGCCTCTGAGTACGACCACGACCAGCCGCAGCCCCACTCGTCACAGCCATCATCCTCGTAGGCCGGAGACAGCGGCAGCGAGTCAGCGAGCACCGGGTTGGTGGGATCACTGACATCGAACAGAGAGACCTGTGTAACCGACCAATCAAGCCCCAGGCCGTCAGGTCCGGCCCCGATACCAATCGTCAGCAGTGTGTTCTCATCGACTGGGTGGATGTAGGTCGAGACACCCGGGACCTCAAGTTCGCCGAGGATTTCCGGGTCAGTCGGGTCGGTGAGATCGATGACCCACAGTGGATCGATGTTGCGGAAGGTGACTAGGTAGGCACGGTTGCCCACAAAGCGGGCGCTCCAGATGCGTTCGCCTTCGGCAATGTCACCAACGTGGCCGATTTGCACCAGCTCGCTGGAATCCCCCTCGCACCCCTCAGGAATCATGCATTCCATGGCTACAAGGGTGAACACGTTGTTAGTCGGCCCGGTCCATTCCTCGGTCTCTAACCACCAACGGCCCCACGCGTCTTCGGTGGTAGCGACGCGTATGACCCCATTGAATTCTGAGAGAGAGAACTGGTCCTGCACGGTGCCATTGACCCTGCCCGAAGCCACGTAAGTGGTCTCTGAGGGATCGCTAATGTCGAAGACGTGTATGTTGGTGGCGTCGTCCCAGCCGGAGTTGCGCCAGAACCACCACCAGTCGTTGGCTGGCTCTGCTAGCACCATGACATCCTGAGATGCGTACACGTGCGCCCACGAGGATGTGATGTGGTCGACTTCCATGTCAGAGTCGTCACTTAGCATCTGAATCGTCATGATGGTCGTGAAGCCTCGCCCAGCGCTGTCAGCGCTGGCCGAGTACTCGCTGCAGTCGCCCGAACTTACCGGATGCTGGAACAGTCCGTCCTCAGCGACCTCGTAGATGTGCGGAGCGAAGTCGTCTAGGGTCAAATCGTCAATGATGGCCTGATTGGCAGCGATGGTTTCTTCCATGCTCTCGTTCCAAATCTCCATCTTCTCATCGTCGGAATCAGTCTCCCAGTAGGTATCGGGCAAGTATACCCAAGTGCGCATGCCCTCAATGTAGGTCCACAGGTGGGTCACCGAGCGCATGGTCCCATCGACTAGCCTCGCAGTGTGGTAGTTGCCCTCAATGTAAATCTCGCGCTCGACCTCTGGAGCTGTCCTATCTGAAATGTCGACTACTGTGTATTTCACCAGATTTTGTACGCGAGTATAGGTGTAGGAGTACTCCTCCTCTCCGGGGTAACTAACGGTGACCTCTTCCGACATCAGCTCCCTCAGCGGGTCATCGGCTTTCAGGTTCCAGTAGTATATCGAGGAGGCAATGACGAGTCTGTCACCATCAAGCATCATCTGCATCGGATAGCCCTGTACACTCATGTTGGACTCGAGCGTCAGCTCGCCGAACTCGGGGACGCCCATGATTACCAGCAAGTTGCCGTTGAGCATGTAGATGTGGTAGCCGTCGGTCTTCAGGAAGTCGGCCTCGTCAACGCCTTCTTCCTGGTTGTTGGTCTCGGAGTACTCTCCCTCACGGCTAGTGTCGTCAGTGTTTGATCCGAAGTCAGCCGATCCATCTTCGGCAGCCATGGGTGTGCCGTCCATCTCCACCATCACATCATCAAACATCCCGCCGCTTCGCCAGACCGGTCCGGCCCAGTGCCAGTACGCCTGCTGGTCCAGCGCGACCAGCATCTCGTTGTAAATCGAGTCTTGAAGGTCCGTCAGCAGGATCTCGCACTCGTCGTAGATGTCGAGCACTGGCGAGGTCCGCTCACGGGTGGGCAGATCCAGCCGGGGGTACTCGCCCTCGAGCCAATCAAGAATCGGGTCGATGACCTCATCGTCGATGTCATCGAGGTCGCGTATAGCGCCCAGGCAGCCTGAACTCAGCATCATCAGCAGTACCAAAATTGTAGCCCGTGGACTTCGGTTCATGTTGGGTGCGAACGGCTTGGGGGATATCAAGCGGTTGGTAAGATGGTTGTACATTCGCGGATCAGAATGTCGACCCTATGGGTCGAAACGGCGGGAACGGGATGTTGCGCGTACTCGGGGCAGGGATCATCTCTTCGGGATCCTCCTCCGCTAGGGTTTGGGCATTCGTCGTTCCTACGTCTCCTTCCTCGGAACCGGAGACTAGGGCTTGCGTACCGCTCATGAAAATCAGGGCGGCGATGTGTAGGTCCAGGTTTCGGTCCATCAAGCAGCAATCATCGACATATCCATGATAAGCGACTTGGGTCCTTGAGTCATCCCTGCATCAGACCCAAAAGAAAGATACATGACAACCCCGGAGATAAACCATGGAGTCCCCTCCCGACCTCTCAGACGGTCGGATAGGCATCATCGAATACCCCTCTGCAAGTCCCTTCGAGATTCATCACATCCTGTGCAAGATGGACTTGGTTCCCCCCCATACTGTGTACGGCTCCCTTCTGATGCCAGAGCACCCCGTCAGCGAGCCAATGCCATGCATTGTCGCGGTACATGGGAGTCTGAACTGGAGGGGGCACCACCACGAACATATCGTGGGTTGGCTAGAGGCTGGATTTGCAGTTTTCAGGGTGCATAGTTTCGATTCACGGCTCATCGAATCCACGGTCGAGGATCAGATGAGCGTGACATATGCCATGATGCTTACCGATGTCTATCAGGCCCTCAGGATGCTATGCACCCATCCTGCGATAGATGCTGCCCGAATCGGGATAGCTGGTTGGAGTCTAGGGGGAACGGTTGCCCTCTACTCCTCTTGGGAGCCTCTGGCAGAGGCACTGGCGCCTGGCGGTGAGCGATTTGCGGCCCACCTCCCCCTCTATCCAGCGGCACATCTGAGGATGGATGACCAGCGCTGGTCGAAGAGTCCAATCCTGGTATTACATGGCGATCAGGACGACTGGGTGCCCCTGAGTCTTGTCGAGAGTCTGGTAGATGATATCAGGCCGCACGGTGCGAACATCGAGGTTCACGTCTACGAGGGCGCGCAGCACTCGTTCGACTCGATTGAGTCCCTGAGCTTCGACCCGAAGGCCATCAGGCTTGACAGTCACAGGACCATTCGCATCGACATGCAGGGTGACATGTCGGCGGAGATCATGCCCGGTGTCGTCATTCCTCTCAACGAACCCGAAGAGCGTTTGGCGGCATTCGCAGCCGTCCCTAACCTCGGAGTCCACAAGGGTGGTCAGTGGACGGCGCGAAGGCACGCGCTTGGCTGCAGCACTGAGTTCTTCCAAAGAAATCTCAGCGCATAGTGGAGGCTCATACACTGCCCTATAATTCACGCCGTTTCTGCAAGCCACTGCTTCATCGTGCATGCCTGGCAGACCTCTCGGCTGGTAATTTCGCCGCACTCTATGCAGTTTTTAATCTCAGAGCTCAAGTCCTGATTGGCCTCACGGTGCAGTCTGCGTATTTCATCGAGAGAGTGCAGTAGACCGTGTCGAGCACCGGGAGTTATCGACTCCATTTCAGCAACTATTCCACGGCTCTGCTGACGCATCGCCCCAGGAGCATGTGGGCAGTCGCCGTGGTACATTGGCAGGCTCTGGCATATCGCGTGAGCGTGAATCTCCTGCTCTGGGATCCATCTCAGAGGAACTATCCGAGGTGCGATTCAGTCTATTGGATTCTCAGTGTGTGGGGCCAACCTGACCGAGCGGTCAATTTCGCCTTTCTGTAGATTCATCAGGATGGACTGGGCCATATCGTCGAGGTTATGGCCGAGGGCCATGACGTCCGCGTTGACCTTTTGCGCCAGCGCGTTCAAGCCCTGACGGCGGAACACGCCGCAGTATGAACACGGCATCATTCCATTGGCCTCATCGTGATTCTCGCCCATCGCCGGCATCCTTGTGACGACCTCATCCATGCGCTCGTAGCCAATCTCCTCGTAGCTCAGGGTCTCAAACCGCACCCCTAGGCTCTCCGCCAGTTCCCTTGCACACTCAAGAGAAGGGGCTCGGTAGCCGTCGATACCCTCGTCTATGCAGCCGGAGATTAACTCGACATCGCGGCGGCAACCGAGTATGTCGTGCAACATAGTAAGCAAGACCGCCGAATCCTTGCCGCCTGAGATGGCCACGAGTATTCGATACAGTGAGCCGTCCTCGTGCCTCGCGTCCTTGGGCAGTTTGAGCTGCTGCCTGAGCTCCTTGGAGGTGCGCTTGCGGATTGAGGAAAAAAGGTGCCTGCCGCAGAGGTGCTGGCCGCTGTAGGCCTGATAGATAACCGAGGAAGAGTTGCAGCGACTGCAACTCTCGACTGCGAGTGCCTCCGCCATGCGCCGCGCTCGGTACGAATGGGCTTGAACCCACTCATAGCACCTAACAGCGATTTGCGGTGCATTCATGGCCCCTATGACAATGAAACCTGCATGGAGGATGCAAGGCCGCTGCCCGGCAGGCCAGCGCCCAGAGCCCCTCTGAACTCATCGCTCCTTGAGAGAATCTGCTTCATTGTGGCCGCAGTAGCAGTCTACTTCGGCTTTCCTGCGCTCGATTTCCTGCCCCTACCAGTCGCACTGGTCGTGGCCGTGCTCTGCATCCCACTGCTCGCCGAGGTCATGGTGCAGATAGCAGCTCGGCTCGGGTTCTTCCCCTAGTCTGTCGAGCGAATCCTGCTCATGCCGGTCTCGATGATGCCGGTGACGCGCTGCCACGGCAGCACGAAGCGCATGCCGGCCACCACCAGCAGGAACAGACCGGCAGAGATGACCTTGCCGTAGGTCAGTTGGAGTTCGAGTGACTCGCGCACCTGACCGGACCACTGCGAGCCCTCTAGTAGGCCCACTAGGGAGATGAGGAAGTCATCGAACTCGAGGGCAATCGCAGTGGTGAGGGCGACTACCGCAGTGATGCTCACCATATGGACGATGTGCGAGTTCATCACATTCCTGAACTGGGTTACGTACTCGGGATTCCTCTTTGCCTCCTCAGGCAGCATCGCGGCGTACTCGAGGTGGCTGATTACCGCGAGGCCGGACTCCATGAAGACGATAATCAGGATGGCTATCGATATCAGAGTCAGGGACAACGGCGAGACCAGTCCGCCGTACAGAGTGGCATCACCAATCTGGGCGGGCAGGGGCTGTAGTCCAACATCGACTGCGTCGGTGATGCCCTCAAAGGTTAGCATGGCGTGAATCCCGACGACCATCAGGAAGTAGCCAACAGCCCAAGTAATCATCCTCTTCGAGAGACCCCAAATGCCCATCAGTCCAGCCAGTATGGGGGCGAAGACGATGCCTAGGAAGACCATCTCGAAGATGAACATGAACGGTTCCCACAGGTGCTCGATGTGGTTGTAGGCTGGGTTATCATTACCGAACGGGAGGTGTGGACCTGCCACCACCATGGCGTAGATCCATGAGAGCAGGAAGGGCAGTAGCATCCACCCCACAAAACCGATGGAGACCAGTCTATTGATCCACATCTGGACCTTCTCGCTCTGATGCAACAGGTAGACCCATAGCGCCGTGATAACAGCGCAGAGCAGCACCGGTGCAACGAAGGTGGCGTCCCCTGACAGGATGTTTCCTGACGTATCGACGAGGCCGTGAACGAAGTCCGGTAGGAACAGGTCGATGGAGTCGGAGTCGGACCAGTATCTCAAGCCCCTCGTGTGCTCGTAGGCGGGGCACCAATAGGTCGATTCAGGACCTCCCGAGTCCGCGATGAACTGGTCTGTGCAAGAGCCGAAGACACTGTTCATCCGCTTCATCACGAGCAGCAGAGAGGCAGTAGAAATCAGTTGCAGCACTAGGACCTGCCAGCGCCTGCGCAGCTTTGGTATGTGCAGAGTCTGTGATTCGGGGACCGATTCCATTGCCATAATTCCGCCTCCTAAACCGACCTTACCTGCAGCAGGGCTTGCGAGAGCTCGACGTCCGGCATCCAGTCGATTACCTTCGCACCGTATCCGGAGATTGCCGTGAGCCTGTTCTGCCTCTCGAGCTTGAGGACCTCGTAGGACATCCTAGGAATGCGGCTGACCAGCCGCTCGAGATCTATGCTACTCGGAGAGAGTACGATGACCTCGTGGCCCTTGCCCGCGAGGTGGCGTATCGCAGGCAGGGTCGTGCCGTCGCCCTCGAGACTGCTGATGATGAATACGGGCGAGCCCCTGCTCATCCTCGCGGACATCGCGTTGGTGACCGCTTGCAGCGGCATCGAGCCCTTGGCCTCGACCGCTGCAAGTCTGCTCAGAACCTTGTAGTCCTGCTTGTCACCGGTCTCCGGAGGAAGGTACTCCACCTTCTCTCCATAGGTCACTAGAGCCACTGAGTCGCGCCGCCGGATGAAATAGGTCGAGACCGAGGCGGCGGCGACGGTGCCCATTTCGAGCGGATTCTTGAGGACGGTTCCGATTCTCGAGACGTCCCTGGTGTCGAGGAAGATGAAGACGTCGGTGACCGCGTCCCTAGTCTTCTCATTGACCATCAGATCACCGGTCTTGGCATACGCCTTCCAGTTAATCGAGCGGAAGGCGTCGCCCGGCAGGTACTCTCGTAGGGAGTAGAATTCCATGCCCTGGCCCGGGGTCTTGAGAGTGGTCGCCCCGGTGTACATCTTAGGCACGTCGGAGCGTAGCAGCGCCTCCTCGATCTCCCTGACCTGAGGGAACACTGTAACATCGGTTCGGTCCTCTATCTGGGACTCGTTGACATAGAGGTTGAATGCATTGCGGTAACGTACCGATATCGGACCTAGCGTGTAGTGCCCACGCAGCGGGCAGCGTACCCGATACTTGATGCGCGCAGTCTGGCCAGGTCCGAGGTTCATGCGCATCTGATTGATGCCTCTGCGCATCTTCATCTCGTGCGGCACGTTGTCGAAGACCTCCAGTTGCTGGGTCCTTCTGTAGGAGTTGTTCGTGACCGTCAGCTCGACCACAACATCGTCGCCTTTGTAGACGTTGATGGCATTGGCATGGGTACCGTTGATGGCACGAGTGACTTCGAGCTCGGAGTGTCCCGAGACCCACCCGTTGATGGCAAGGAATGAAATGAATGTCAGGCCGACAATCATCAGTTGGAAGTTCGATATCATCATCCCGATTAGTATCAAACTGATACCACTGGTCACCATCAAGGATGCTTTGCGTGTCCACATATCTACGCCTCCGCCTCTGAATCGGTCCTGCCCCACTCCTTGATTCGCTTGATTATTCCAACCAGCTCATCAGCCTTGTACCGTCTGTCCTCGAAAATGAAATTTACAAGTATCGGGTCATCAATCATGCGCTGCAACTCTACTGCAGGTAGCGCGTCGAATTCCTCTCGAGATAACGTGTTGAGGTTGCGTACCCGAGAGAGTAATACTTGTCGGATCTTCTCGGGGCGCTGGTAATACTCGTAGCGTCTGGCGTCCCCGAAACCGTAGTAGATGATGCGGAAGACATGGCGCCAGTCCTCGGGATCCTCCTTGCGAATCAGGACTGCCTCAAGAACGATGAATAGAGTCAAGAATAGCAGCAGCATAGCCATCCAGTCATTGGTGAAGTAGATCAGAAGGTAGTACAGCAGGTTGTAGGTGTCTCCGAACAGGGTGGGCTGCTGGTGACGGCTCTCGTCGAAGATGACGATGGCGTTTGAGCTAGCCTCAGTGGAGTTGGGGTTGACCAGTAGGGCCTCAGCGATGATGTCCAGAGCCCACTTGCGGTTGTCCGTGTCGGGAATTGAAATGGACTGGGTCGAGCCGTCCCCTACGGCGAAGGAGCCCAGCGAGTCGGGGTCGTACAGGGAGTTGATCAGAATCGAGCCGTCGGCGACGAAGTGGACCCTTCCCTAGTCGGCGTCTATGCATAGCCTATCCTCGCAGTACCTGACGTAGACGGCGAACGGACCCTGCTCATCGCCCTCAATGCCGAGTGACTCAAAGCCCACCGTCAGGTTGCCATCGTCGTTGGTATCGAGGTAAGAGTCGAGGGTCGACTTGCCTATGGCGTAGCGGTTCTCGACCGGATTGTACGAGGTTGCCTTCTCGAAGGCAGAGGGAGCATTGGTTAGCAAGTGATAGTTCTCTGAGAAATCCCATCCATCTGAGGAGTACCTATGTGCACACAGGCCAGCGTCGGCCTCGGTGACGAAAGCGGAGATTGCAGGGTCGAGAGGTTCGGGGTCGAGGATGTCAATGACACCGTCGTTATCTAGATCCTTCAGGCAGGGGTGGATGGTCGCGAGAGATCCTGAGTTGGTGGTGAAATTGAACGCAGAGCGGGTGTTGACCCAGATGTAGTCTGCACCCAGCTCGGCGGCGTACGAGCCCTCGTCGTACAGTCTATGGCCAGAGTACTGCAGGCCGAACTGGTCGGCGAGATTGCTGGAGTAACCGAAGTCGTCCATCAGCAGGACTGTACCGCCGCTCTCGACGAAGGCCTCGATGGCCAGTATCTCGGACGTTGTGTAGCCCTCCCCCTCGGAGAATTCGATGACGCTCTCGTCTCCGGTGAAGCGAGGCAGAGAGATGGTGTCGCGCTCGACCCCTGAAACTATGAAAATGGCTTCCTCGGGGTGGTCAATCTCACTGAGCAGCAGAGGGCTCGATACCAGAGCCGTAGTTTCGATCCCCATGTTGTTGATATCGGCCCTGAAAGCGCCCAAATCGTTCCAGTCATCACCGTAGGCAGACTGGTGTGTCTGTCCGGGGACGATGTAGGTCATGGCAACTGTGGAAACTAGAATAATCATCAGTGCCCAGAAGGAGAAAATGAGGGCACTACGGCGCGCCCGGCGGGTCTTCATGAAGTTCAATGCCCCTCGCCAATCCGCCACGCTGAGAGTCTCCGTTCCGTAGGAACGGTTCACGAGCCTGAACTTCGTCTTAAGACCGTTATGTGGTGATGAACGGGTCGTGCATCAGTAGTCAGCGTGCAAGTTGCACGCTCGCTCCAACGCCGGCCACTTCCTCAACGGGTACGGAGATGAGTCCATCGACCGTTGGCCACGGCAGCAGTGTGGGGTCTATATCGGGCTCGATGGAGATTAGTAGCGACACGATGCTGCCCGTGTCGGTGTCGAGTCGGAAGTCGGCCATATGGCCCAGACGATCGCCGGATTCATCGATGACTTCCCGCCCCAATATCTCTCGGCCGAAGGTCGTCGGCATTCTTCCACCTCAAACCGATTCGATGCCCGAGATGCCGTCAGGACGACGGCGAACGGACTCTAGGCCGCTCGTGAGCATGGACTCCATGCGACCATAGTACTGCATCATCTCATCGGTCACCGTCGGGCGCACGCGCCCGATTGCCTCCTCGAAGTGCTTCTTCGAGACAGTCTTGCGCTCGGCCCTCATGGCAATGAGTGCGGCCTCTCTGCATATTGCCTCGATATCGGCGCCGGTGTAATTCTGCAGGCTAGAAGCCAAGTCGTCGAGCTTGAACCTGCCTAGAGGCATGTCCGCGGTGTGAATCCTGAGAATCTCCTTGAGCGAGGCGATATCAGGAGGTGGAATGTGTAGGACCCGTTCGAATCTACCGCTTCGCAGCAGCGCGGGGTCAATCATCTCGGGCCGGTTTGTCGCCGCGACCACTATGACGCCTTCCATACTCTCGACACCGTCCATGCTACTAAGGAGTTGGTTGACGACGCGATTCATTACATCGGAGCCGGAACCGTCGGAGGTTCGACGCATTCCCGCTATGCTCTCAAACTCGTCCAAAAACACGATTGAGGGACTTGACTGCTTGGCCTTCTTGAAGACCTCTCGGACAGCCTTCTCCGACTCCCCTACCCATTTTGAGATCAGTTCCGGACCCTTGATGGTGATGAAATTGGCCTTGGCCTCGTTGGCAATCGCCTTGGCGAGCAAGGTCTTGCCCGTACCAGGCGCTCCGAACAGGACGATTCCCCTCGGCGGGTTGATTCCAAAATGCTCGAACATCTCGGGCTTTGTGAGCGGCCACTCGATGCTCTCCTTCAGCCTCTCCTTGACCTCCTCGAGACCACCGACCTGATCCCAGGATACCTCTGGTACCTCAAGATAAATCTCGCGCAATGCACTCGGCTCAATCTCCTTGATGGCTTGACGGAAGTCGGACATCTTTACCTCCATTTTCTCCAATACCTCAGGAGGAATCTGCTCTTCGTCGAGATTTATCTCAGGAAGATAACGGCGCAAGGCCTTCATGGCTGACTCCCTGACAAGTGCTGAGATGTCAGCGCCAACAAAGCCGTAGGAGTTCTCCAGCAGCCATTCAATCTCGAAGTCGTCACTGATCGGCATTCCGCGGGTGTGAATACCGATGATTTCGGCGCGACCGTTCTTGTCGGGTACGCCAATCTCAAGCTCGCGGTCGAAGCGACCGGGGCGCCGCAGAGCTGGATCGATGGCGTCACGGCGATTGGTGGCTCCGATGACGACGACGTTGTCGCGGCCCTGCATCCCGTCGAGCAGGGTCAGCAACTGGGCCACGACCCTGCGCTCGACCTCGCCTGTCACATCCTCACGCTTGGGCGCGATGCTGTCTAGTTCGTCGATGAAGATGATGGCTGGAGCGTTGGCTGCGGCCTCGTCGAAGATCTCCCTGAGTTGCTTCTCGCTCTCGCCGTAATACTTGCTAATGATCTCGGGTCCGTTGATTGAGGTGAAGTGAGCGTTGGTCTCAGAGGCGACCGCTTTCGCGATTAGGGTCTTTCCCGTACCAGGAGG
>JAAZXI010000032.1 GCA_014240285.1 Methanobacteriota archaeon | reverse complement strand
CACAGGTATTTCCTTGCTTTCAGCCAACTCTCGCAACCTTGCGACTTCCTCGTCATCTGAGTCACGCAGGACCAGCAAGAGAGTGACTTCCTCTGAGTCCAGAGCTGAAGCGACCTCGCCGACTCCGCACCGCTGCATGGGCCGAACTATGGTTGGTGATTAATCGGCTTTTGGATAATCAAAGATCCGTAATCGGAAGGGTACCCTCTGATTCACTCGAAGAACTCAGAGACCTCGTCGAGGTCCTTGCGCTTGAGGTCGGGCACCTTCGCGTCCTCGCCCGGATAGCCGACCGGCATCAGCAGCATTGCGTGCTCGTGAAATGGCCGCCCGAGGATATCTCTGAGGAAGCCCATCGGTGAGGGTGTGTGAGTCAGTGTGGTTAGGCCCATGTTGTGGACTGCGGCGATAAAGAGGCCTGCTGCAATCCCACACGACTCCTGTGAGTAGTAGGTGGGGGACATGTCGTCTTCCCCACGCATCCTCTGGGACTGCCTGAACAGCACCACAATCCAGGGTGCATCGGTGATGTGATCCTTGACGTAGTCTGTACCTAGAGGAGTCAGGACTTCCTGCCAGGCCTCCGGCATCCGCTCCTCGTAAAATTTCTTCTCCTCAGCCTCGGCTGCATCTCTAATCCTCCGCTTCAGTCCAGGGTTTGAGATGGCAACAAATGTCCACGGTTGCAGGTGTGCTCCAGAGGGTGCAGTACTCGCTGTCTTCACTGCCAACTCGATGAGCTCACGGGGCACCTCTTGGTCCGAGAAATGACGAGTTGTTCGACGCGTATCCATCTGCTCGTAGAAGTCACGTGCGCGTGAGAGCATCTCATCTGCGGACAACTCTTCGAACTCGAGTTGGATGAAGCCCGGTTCCTCGTCGCCCTCGCCCATACATCGGCTCAGTCGCGTCGTGCCATCAAGGCTGCCATCGCTATGGCTGCAGCAGCAGCGGGGGCTGCAAAGCCCGGCAACCGACCTTCTTCCTCTTGGCAGTCGGTCGAGGAACCGCCCCAGCTTCCGTTGTCACACCAACAATCCGACCAGACCTTCCATCCGAATCCGGTATCAGGGACTGTGGAATCGGAACCATCCTCACTATGCAGGACGAACTTCCAATTGATGTAGGACGCAGTGTCATTGACATCCACTGTGGCAGAATAGGTCATTCCATCCTCGGAGCCCATGTCATTAGTTTCAGGCGGGTAGCACACACCCGAGTTGATACAGATCTGGGTAGTCCATTGCATGGAAGTGACATTGGTATCCTCATCTAGGGTCAGGGACATGTCGAACTGGCCGTTTTCGTGGATGACATCGGCGTACTGCGAGGATGCTATGCCAGTGTCATCTAGACTTGATGACTCATTGACTCCGCTCTCTGCTACGACACTGAAGGATACTGCGAGCATCGAGACTAGGAGCACTGCCACGAGTCTTCGCATGAACAAGCGTCGCGCTCATGGCAAATGAATGCTAATGCCTCAAGTGTCGAGCTCCCACAACTCATCACCCACCCAGTGCAGGGTCTGGATGGCCTTGCCCTTGGTCATCGCGACCATCTCACTACCACTGACCAACGCTTGGCCAATTGCCAGCGGCTTGCCGTGCTCTTGGTCGCGTACCCATACCATGTCGCCAGCCTCCAGTGAAGGGTCGGCCATGTGGACTCCCGCTCCCATACAGTCGGCACCGTTCATCAGGAAGGGAATAGCGCCGTGATCGACTGCCGCCCAGCTTCGCTCGGGCTGCCAGGTCACAATCCCGCGCAATGTAGGGAACCAGACCATACCGTCTCCACTATCCAGATGAATGCCGACAGGCACCCTGTCGACCAGTATCAGATCCTGACCCTCGAAGTGACCTCTCTCAAGAAAGCTCTCGGAGAGGTCCAACTCCAATCCGACTGACTCTGTGAGCTTGTTGAGGTCGTCGCGCAGGTGCTTGTATCTGACCGGTGTGCGCCGACGCAGCCTCTTCTCACTCACGCCTAGTCGTGTTCGCTGCCCGAGAAGAACATACGCATCTGCGTGTGACGAACACGTTGAAGTCGCACCTCGCAGGCGACGGGCCGATGCTGGTAGTATGTCTCGACCTTGAGGGCGTCTTGATGCCCGAGATATGGGAGGAGTTCGCAGACCGAACCGGGATACCCGAGTTACGACGCACCACGCGCGACGAGCCCGACTACGACAAGCTGATGCGATATAGGCTCGACATCCTGGATGCCAACGGGCTGACAATCGACGATATCACCGATGTTATCGAGGGAATGCAACCACTCGAGGGAGCAGTCGAGTTCCTCGACCACCTCAGATCGAAGTGGCAGGTCATCATCCTCTCAGACACCTTCTCTCAGTTCGCGGGCCCGATGATGGATAAGCTGGGCAGACCGACCATACTGTGCCACACTCTCGAGATTGACGAGGACTCTCGTAGGATAGAGGGTTGGACTATCAGGATTGACGACCAGAAGCGCAGAACAGTCGAGGCCCTGCGCGGGCTGAACTACAACGTCATCGCTGCAGGTGACTCGTACAATGACACCTCGATGCTGACAATAGCCAATGCGGGCATCTTGATCAACCCTCCAAGCAATGTTGTAGACGAGTTCCCACAGTTCCCGGTGACAACCGATTACGCAGGGCTGCTAGCCGCCATCGAGGCTGCTGCTTTCGATATGGGCGAGTAGCCCTCCAATCCATTGAAATAAGGGCGGTCGGTCGGCGGGACGCATGGCAAAGTGGCATGGCATTTCTCGTCGCAAGTCCACAGGCGGCCGCATGAAGCACCACCGAGGCAAGCGCAGGACCGAGATCTCCAGCGAGAACCAGTTCGCCTACGTCGGTGAAGTGGAACAGCGCAAGAACTACCGCAAGACGGCTGGATCTCAGACCGTAAGACTCCTTTCCGCTCACGAGATCAATGTCAACAACCCCAAGGAGGGCAAGACCGTACGTGCGACTATCATCGGCGTCATCGAGAACGATGCAGATCCCAACTACGTGCGACGCAACATCGTCACCAAGGGCGCAATCGTCGATACGGACATCGGCCGGGTACGCGTCACCAGTAGGCCAGGCATGCACGGAGTAGTCTCCGGCGTGCTCCTAGAGGACTGAGGCCCGCGAAGCCCTCAAGTCACCCCTCATACGGGGAGGTAACGATAGCATGCCCCACGACGCGAGCAAGATGAGCATCTGGACCGGCTACTTCGACTCTAGGCTGAGCCGCTCTGCCGGGCGCAGGGTCCCCAAGGAGGCGAGCGTGCCCAACCCAACCCTCGAGACCATTGCTTGGGCGGCCAAGGCAGTCGGAATCTCGAAGATGAAGCGTGAGACAGATGTCAGCCACCCCTCACGCCCGCACCTGAGTGAGGGCAGGCTCGTGCTGTCGACTCAAGACGCTCTGAGTGTAACCAACGCTGAGAGCAAGGAGGGAGTCATGCAGACCATCGGACTACGTCTCCAGAGCCAAGCCAAGGAAGCCAAGGAGCAGGAAGGCAAGCAGAATGCTAGAGGTCCCTCGAAGGGTGATCGCCAGAGGCGTGCTCAGCGCAAGTCGTTCAAGCAGAAGGGCGGCCAGCGGCGCAAGAAATTCGGTCGCTGACCGCAATCACCTTGTCATTCCCCCTTTATGGCGTCTCATGGAGTACCGTATCATTAGATCGAAGACCCTTGAGGGTCTAGAGAAAGAAGTCAACGCCGTTCTGGGTGAGGGTTGGGTCCCGACCGGCGGGCCGATGAACCAGCCATTCGGGTTTTCTGGCTATTTCCAAGCAATGGTAAGAGATTGATTACTCGACGGACACGGTCCATCCGCGCTCGTCAGGAATCCGCCTCTGCTGGATGCTAGTGAGCTCGTCATACAAGATACGGGTGATTGGGCCGACTTCACCATCACCGAAGTTGGCCACCTTATCACCGTGCTGAATCGAGCCGATAGAGGAGATTACCGCTGCCGTACCGGCGCAAAAACACTCGTCAGCGTTCAGCACGTAGTCGACATCGACCTTCTCCTCACGGACATCGTAGCCCATATCTTTCGCAATCTCGATGACCGATGCTCGGGTGACTCCTGGGAGTATGGTCCCAGTCAATTCGGGCGTCGAGATGACACCGTCATTGACGCAGAAGAAGTTGGCCGCTCCGACCTCCTCGACATACCTGTGGTGAACAGCGTCGAGGTAGATAATCTCGGCGAAGCCCTGGGCCTTGGCGTCCTTCGAAGGCACCATCCCGGGCGCGTAGTTCCCAATCGCCTTGACACCACCCGAGCCGCCTGGCGCGGCGCGGTGAAATTTGTCAGAGACCTTCAATGAAATTGGCTTGAGGCCGCCCTTGAAGTAGGGCCCTACTGGAGAGACATAGACTAGGAATGTGTACTCGGGAGCAGGGGCGACTCCGAGAATCGCACCGCTACCCATCAGCAGAGGGCGGATGTAGAGAGCGCCCTTGCCCATCGGGGGAATCCAGCGAGTGTTCTCGATAACGGTCTGGCGGACCGCGTTGAGGAACATCTCCTCAGGTACGACCGGAATGCCAAGTCGCCTTGCGCCACTCTGCATACGCTTCGCATTGCGCTCGGGCCGGAACATCACGATGCCCCCGTCCTCCGTTCGCTGCGCCTTCAGGCCCTCGAAAAGGCCCTGGCCGTAGTTGAGCACCCCGGCGGCCGGTGATATGCTGAGGTTCTGGAAGTCCTGCATCACCCCGGGACTCCACTCCCCGCCCTGTTTGCAGTGGGAGATGTACATCCGATCGGTCTTCTGGTAACTGAATATCATGCTGTCCCAGTCTATGGCTGGGCCGTCATTATCCAACACCAATGCACCTCTATTATGCCGCAGGTGAGGGGGTCGGCTTTCAACGGTTCCGCCTTCATCTGTTCCACTATCGTTTTGGGCCCTCGCGATAACATAGATTGAAGGCGTCTGAGCACAGCCTGAGCCCGAGGGACGACCATGCAGTGGGAGGAGGAGATGTGCATTGTCTCTGGCTCCTACCAGTCGGGCGAGGGCAGGCCCCACCGGACCACCGTGGAGCTGTGGTGTCGGGCTCGCTCCGGGCACTCGGTCACCCTACTGGTGAACGGGCTTCGACCATATGTCGTAATCGCTCTGCCCGGCAAACCACGACCAGCTTCCGAGGCCGATTCGGCATTGGATTATCTACGGAGCATGGACTGGGCGGTCGACGTCACCCCAATCGGTGACAAGTGGACCCCAGACGGAGAAAAGCCGCACTGGAAGGTCGAGGTTCCACAACCCTGGATGATTACAAATGGCCCGAATATTAGGAAGAAATTGAAGGAGAGTTGGGAGGTTAGCAGCGCCGACATATTGTTCGAGCGCAGATTGCTGCTGGACTACGACCTCGGACCCCATATCTCTGCCTGCGGTGAGGTACTCTGGGCTGGCGAGCGCGCGCCGGTCGAGACCCGCGACGATGACACTGGCGACCGCACCACCGCAGCCGGACTCATCGCAGAAGCCGGTGGCTCGGGACTGTACCCCACTGACATGGTCGTCTCGTGCACTCTAGAGGGCCTCGCCAAGGTAGAGCCCTTTCGCACCCCCTTCGTCTCCTTCTCGTTCGATCTCGAGACCAGCATTCAATCGAACAGGATTCTTTGTGCCGCAGCCGTCATCGACAGAGGTGGCGAGCGCAGTGAGCACACCTTCCGGGGCGAAGAGGGTGACATCATGGAGGGGTTAACCGGTATTGTGCGCTCGGAGGACCCCGATATTATCACCGGATACAACATCGACAACTTCGCCCTGCCCCGGATGGAGGAGAGGGCTGACATCCTTGCAGGTCGCTCTAAGATGGAGGCCACTGCTCTGTTCGGCTGGGGACGGGTCCCGATGCTGCAGAGCGAGGCCAAACCAAGAAGGCTGCTTCCAAGTCGCCGGCAGAACCGCGTTTGGAACATCGCTGGCAGGATACCGCTGGACGCTTGGTGGCAGGCTCGCCAGACCCTGAAACCCCAGCGCGAGTCTCTGAGTTACGTTTCCAAGTTGCTGTGGCCAGAAGACGAGGACAAGCACAAGCTCGACATCGACGCCAGCCAGATGGACCGAGAGTGGGCCGAGCGTCCCGATGAGGTCCTCGAGTACTGCGTGCGCGACACCATTCTGCCACTTGACATCCTTGAGCGCCTACAGTCGGTGGCGCGCAAGGAGGCGCTGGCATCAGTCTCGTTGACTACTGTTGAGACTGCCTCAACCGGAACCACCAGCCAGTGGATCGACTCGTTGGTCATCAGGCTGGCTGATCGCAGGGACGTAGCCGTGCCGACGACCATCTCAGGTCCGCGCAGGAGGGATCAGATAACCGGCGGCTACGTGCACGAGGTGGACGCCGGAATCAGCCCGTGGGTTGTCGTGCTCGACTTCAAGTCGATGTACCCCTCGATTATGATAGCCAACAACATCTGCTCGACCACTCTCATCAGGGACGGCGCCACCAACGACTCGCACAGCGTCTCGCCGACCACCCAGACCCGCTATCTTTCCAAGGACGAGTGGACCGGGTTGGTCCCGCAATTACTCGAGCAACTGATGCAGAGCCGTGACAAGCACAAGGCCGCCCTAGTTGAGGCTAGGGCGTCCGGCGACGAGGCCGAGGCCTTCCTGCAGGACCAGCTGCAGTACGCGGTCAAGATTCTGATGAACTCGTTCTACGGGGTCTTCGCTTCGAGCTTCTACCGCTTCACCCACCCCGACCTCGGCGCCAGCATCACTGAATGGGCTCGCCACAACATTCGAGGGATCATCTCTCAGGTGGAGAACGACGGCCACGAGGTGGTCTACTCCGACACTGACTCAATCTTCGTACGTGCGCCCGTAGACAAGCAGGCCCCAATCAACCGCCCCGACGAGGATGAAGAAAGCCTTGGCGAGTGGGAGAGGGCGAAGGGAGAAACCCTGCAGTTTGGTGAGCGGCTGGCCGAGCGCTTTACTCGTGAGGGTGCTGAGCTCGAGTTCGAGACAGCCCTGTCGGCGTTCTTCAGCCACGGCGCTAAGAAACGCTACGTCGGACGCGTCGTGTGGCCGCGAGAGGAGATGCTAATCCGCGGTTACGAGGTTCGCAGGACCGACTCTTTCGCTTTGCTGACTAGTACTATGACTGAGATGTTCGAGATGATACTGGCCGGCGAGGAGTGGGCTGCTGTGGAGATGACCAAGGCAGTCATTGACGATGTGAAGGGTCGCAAAGTCGATGCCGCCGACCTTGTCATCAGTCGCTCCTGTAAGGGCACACTGAAGCGCAACGGAACGGTAGATTTCTCCAAGGTCTACACCAACCCCGACGGCCTGCCCTATGTACGCGCGGCGAAAGAAAGAATCAGACGTGGTCTGCCGTTCACACCAGGGATGAAAGTAGGATACATCGTAATCGATGCTAAGTCGAGTCCAATGATCGTAGAACCTTGGCTGGTCGACGAGATTGGCGCGGACCCACCGAAGTACGATCCCAATTACTACGCCCGACGACTGGCCAAGTCGTTGGGCAGAATCACCGAGGCCTTCGGCTGGAGCGAGACAGAACTGATGTCAGGTTCCCGCCAACAGTCCATTTTCGACTTCTAATCAAGATACTGTAAGCCTGTTCAACTGAGATCTGTTATACTCCGGGCAGCGCAGGGTTGATTTCAGCCGGTCTTCCAGACCAGACTGATGAATACCCCGGGCAAGCTCGCCACAGCACTCGTCGCAGTCCTCCTCTGTTCTACCCTGGCGGGGTGCTTGGACGTTCTCTCGGGCAACGATTCACCCACTGCGGTGATGTCCGTCGACCCCTCTGAGAACATCAAGAGCGGGGAATCGTTGACCTTCAGCGCCGTCGGCTCTTCCGATCCCGACGGCGATTCGATGACTTTCGACTGGACCTTCGGGGACGGCAACACCGGTACTGGCCTGACCACCAGTCACTCCTACGCTCAGCCTGGTGACTACACCGTTCGCCTCGCTGTCGGCGACGGCTCCCACGAGGCCACAGTCAGCATGATCGTCACAGTGCTCGACGCCTCAGCCCGCGAGCCTCACGCGGAGATATCAGCAGACAAGGATGACGATTGTGAGGGCGAGGAGCCCCCTGGCGGCGACTTCGTGCTGGTTTGGGTCTGCGAGAATGACAAGGACATCAACGACAGGGAAATCAGCGTCTCGACCACAGTCACGCTGGACGGTTCCGAATCATGGGCAGGTTGTGACCCAGATGACTCAAACTGTTACGCCGATGAGTACCTCGTCGAGTACAACTGGGACCTCGACACTTCCATCGACTCCGACGGCGACGGCGACGCCGAGAACGATGTTGACGCAATCGGCGAGACCTATGACTGGGAAGACCTGCCCACGGGCGCCTGGGCCATCCGACTCACTGTCAAGGACAACAATGGCTACGTGGATCACCACGACTCCAAGGTGTATGTCAACTACAGAGGTATCTGGAACGACTTCGAGATGGACCGACGTTACCAAGATCCCGTGGTTATGACATGGCAGTTCCCGGTCAAATACGATGACGACACCAGTGACCGAATCCGTTACGTCCGTGTCAAGCTGACCTACCCCGCGGAAGATGACGACCAAGTCGGCGGCGGCATTCCCGGCACCACCACGGCGAACAAGCTGGATCTGTATATGTACAATAGCACCGACGAGGAAATCGCCAACACCTCGTCGATTGACGATGAAAGCAGGGATGCCGGAGACTGCTCCTCCGAGGACCGCTGCGTGTGGATGGTTATCGGCGGCTCGACGGTTAGGGGGTACGAGCCGGGGGACTGGACCACTGACATCGTCAACGAGGAGACTCACAACACTCAGGTGAAGAGCATGGTGGTCGAGCTGCAGTATCGATAGGCGCGGCTCGCTTTACGATGGGCTGCTCGGAAGTGGACCTCTTGTACAGGGGGGTGAGATTCATATATGCCCCCTCGGTCGGCGGCACACTCAGAGGTGTTACATTATGGGTTCACAGTGGGAAGATAAGAAGAAGCCGCATTTGAATATAGTATTCGTCGGTCACGTAGACCACGGTAAGTCGACGACCGTCGGCAGACTACTGCTCGACAGTGGTCATATCGAGCAGCACGTGATTGACAAGTTCGAAGAGGAAGCAAAGGAGCGAGGTAAGGCCGGATTCGGTTTCGCCTACGTGATGGACGGACTGAAGGAGGAGCGCGAGCGTGGAATCACCATCGACGTCGCTCACAAGGAGTTCTACACTCCGAATTATTACTTCACCGTCATCGACGCACCAGGTCACCGCGACTTCGTGAAGAACATGATTACCGGCACCAGCCAGGCTGATGCCGCTGTTCTGAACGTCGCTGCCAACGACGGCGTCAACGCTCAGACCAAGGAGCACGCCTTCTTGGCCCGTGTTCTTGGTGTACAGCAGCTTATTGTCAACGTCAACAAGATGGACATCAGCGGTGTAGACTGGTCACAGGACAAGTACAACAGCGTCGTTGCTGAGGTAACAAACCTCCTGAAGATGGCCGGCTTCAAGACTGACGATATTCCCTTCATACCGTGCAGCGCATTTGATGGTGACAACGTCTTCAACAAGAGCGACAAGTCGCCTTGGTACAACGGACCGACTCTCTTTGAGGCCATTGATGCAATCAGTATGCCCCCGAAGCCCACCGACATGCCTCTACGCCTGCCAATTCAGGACGTCTACAAGATTAGCGGAATCGGAACTGTACCGGTCGGCAAGATCGAGACCGGCGTCCTGCATGCTGGCAAGACGGTTGTGTTCAACCCAAGCCAGCAGTCAGCCGAGGTCAAGAGCATCGAGATGCACCACACCATGGTCGAGAAGGCCGAGCCAGGCGACAACGTTGGCTTCAACGTGCGCGGCCTGTCAGCTGATGACATCCGCCGAGGCGACGTAGCAGGGTACACCGATACCCCCCCAAGCTTCGTGCGCCACGACGAGACTTTCGTTGGCCAGATCCAGCTCATGGACATCCCGAAGGCAATTGGCGTCAATTACACCCCGGTGTTCCACGCCCACACCTCTCAGGTAGCAGTTCGCTTCGTCGAGTTGCTGGAGAAGACTTCGAAGGGTCAGAAGGAGGCCAACCCGGCCTTCCTGAAGACCGGAGATGCTTGCCTTGTGCGCTTCGGACCAACCAAGCCAATGGCAATCGAGCAGATGGATGCGTTCCCACAACTCTCCCGCTTCGCTATCCGCGATATGGGCAAGACTGTGGCCGCTGGCGTCTGCATGAAGATCGAGAAGAAGTGATTCGGTTAGTGGTGAGTTGATGCCAGTCGTCACCACCATCAAGCTGACTGGAGAGAATCACTCTGATGTCGACGGCGTTTGCGGACAAATCCAAGCGATATCAGAGGAGACCGGCGTCAACCTGCGTGGGCCAATACCGCTACCTACGCGAAGATTAGTCGTCCCTTGCCGCAAGAGCCCCGACGGAGAGGGCGCCGAGACTTGGGATCACTGGGAGATGAGAGTCCACAAGCGCTTGCTCGAGTTGGTCACCAACACCGCGAAGGACGAGAAGGCACTGAGAAAGGTCCTCAGAATCCCTATTCCAGACTCGGTTACTATTGAGATCAACCTGCGCAACCTAGGCTAGACTGCCCATCGGATCCCAAGCCGGCAGCACTACTGCCTCAGTCTCCAAACCGGCTTGCATTCTCTCGTTCAGGTACGAGGTCGGAGCGGCAATCTCGAACATGTACTGGTCGTACCAGCTGTCGTTCATGGTGTAGTAGCCCTTCTGACCGGTCTTGTCGCCCCACGAGTTCTCGACGCGCCAGCGTCGGGGCCTGCCGTTGACCACATCGACTCCTGTGAATAGCATCGCGTGCGTCATCATGGTCTGGTTGTGGCGTAACCTGTCGGCCTTATCCATACCGTATTCGACCCCGTAGAGCCCTTCGACATCGAACAAATCAGCATCCCAAAGCCCTCTCTTGCGATCCATCTCCTTGCCCACATCGCACCCCATCCATACCGGCATACCATCCTCAAGCAGCTTCTGGGTGATTGCCTTCATCTCCTTGCTTGGCACGTTGAGGTAGACTACTGGGGGTCCGCCGGCGACGTTCTGTAGGAAATCTATGGTGTAGGTCTGATAGTACTCATTGCGTGGATCGTTGACGATACAAACGTAGTCCTCCCAGTCGACATCGACGAACTCGGAAGCAAACTGCTGCGGCGTCATCCTGCCATTTCGATGGAATTCACCATCCTTGTCGCGCCACTGCCAATTGAAGGTCTTCGGAGGAGTTCCAAGATGGATGCACAACATATTCCAGATATCCGCTATCCGCTTCTCTTTGTGCGCTCGTGCCTCATCGATACTGCCACCACCATCGACGATTGCTCTGATTTCACACGCCGAACTACGTAGTATGTTCTTCAGCTCGGCATTCATCCAGCGAGTCGCGCTGCTGGAATCCGACTCAGGGTAGGCCGACTTGGGGACCAGTCCGTGCTTGCGAATCAGGTTCATCGCCATGTTCCATTGACCACCGTCACCTATCGGATCAGAGAGAAGGAAGTGGATGGTGCGGTCGTCGACCGGACGATCGGAGGTCTCAATGATTGCCTCGAGCAGGTGGTTAGCTCGCTCGAACTTGTCCCAGAAGTGGATGTGGGCTTGGCTGAACTCGAAATTCTTGAGATTCATCTTCTTCATCGCCCCGACCCTGAGCAGGTTCAAAGTGGCGAAAAGCCAGCACCGACCACTCCTCATTTGAGCCGTCACCTTCCAGTCGTCCAGCTTGGTGCTGAACGAGTCGTCAATGTCCTGGACGAGATCCCTATTCAGCGTCAGGTCCGGCAGTTGGACATTGGTAACCGCGTTCTGAGCTACTTTGTTCGATGATTCGGCATCGAATCCCTTTCTGAGTTCTGCTACTTGCTTCCTTGTGATTGTCTTACCCATTGGCTCACCTTTGGTGAGCCACTTCAAGATTTAACGACACTAAGTCATTGGCCTCACAGAGGAGCTGGCTCAGCTAGGCCGGCGGCGATGAGATTGTCAGCGATTGGGGTCGGGCACGATTCCACATCACCAGCGGTTAGGGTGATTTCCGAGCCGTTCTCTGTGATAATCGGCTCGGCGAGATCCTGTAGGATGAGGATTCGGCGCAACCCACTCTCCTCTGGAGCTGGCTCCGATGGAGGGGCAGGCGAGACTGCGCCGGTGCCGCGATCGGGGAAGGCGTCGATCTGGCGAATCCTATCCTCTTCGTCGAACTCAGGGTCCTCCCAGTTGCTGCTGGCAGGTGCTTTATCCTCAGCGGGTGTTGGCTGGGTCACTGTTTCTTCCTGTTCGACGAATTCGGTCAGAGGCTCGTGCCCACCGACCTTGGGGGAACTCGGAATCTCGATACTGGAGCCGCGCAGCAGGGCGTTCCAGGAAACTTCGTGCTTGTACTTCTCCACGAGGTGACCTATCCCTGAGTGATAGGCTCTCTCGGAGGGATCGTGTCTCTCCCAGTCGAGGCTCTGAAAACTCGCTGACATACTCATCGCATCACCCTGTGGTGACTTCAGTAGGTTCGATAGCACAGCGTGTTGGGTGAAGGCGTTGAGGCGTAGGCGAGTCAGGTCGCTGACGCAGGTCCGTATGGTTCCGAGCCTGCGCGACTTGAGTTGAGCCGCGGCAGTCATGCCCCTGTCTCTAATGGTCTCGGCCAAATCGGCTTCCAAGTGTTGCAGGAGTTGGCCGACGGAGGACCAGAATGCCGGGACTGGGAGCTCGACCGGGACGGCCTGGGACTTCTGTTTGCGAGTGAGCTCGAAAAGCGACTTTTCAATCGAGAGCAACTGATGCTTGTTGAGCCTAGATGCAGTACCTTCCTCGTCCATCAGAGCAACCCGTCACGAGTGGGACGCAGGGGATTATTGAACAATTCCTCGTACCTCTCCCCAACAGCCCCCGAGGCGCGGGTATCAAGAGCCAAACTTCCCTAGCAGCGCCGCAGGTGTACCCGAGTGGTCAAAGGGGTCGGGCTCAAGATCCGATGCGTAGTGCTTCGCAGGTTCAAATCCTGCCACCTGCACCACTAACGCTCACAGGATATCAATCAGGGCCTTGAGAAGCTCGACCGAACCTTCAGTTCCACGGGCATCAGTCAGCAGGTCAGCAGCCTCGGCGACACCCCCGTAGGCGTCGTTGACAGCGACCGAGGATCCGCACAGCTCGAACATCGATATGTCGTTGGGCGCATCACCGCAGACTAGCACATTCCGAGGGTCGATGCCGCGCTGTTCAAAGGCCACTCGCAGCCCCGCAGCCTTGTCGACTCCGGGGGCTGTAATGTGGATGGCGAACCCCGTTGAGACGACGATGAGGTCGGACCACTCGGTGTTTGCGAGGAGCTGGCACATCAGTTCCTCATCCTCTTTCTCGTACAGACACCACTCGGTCTCGCGCCAGCGATTCGATTCAATTCCAACAGCGTCGAAACCTTCTATCTGGGTCCCCAGCCACTCCGCAGCATCCTTCGCTCTCGAACCGTCCGCTAGTGCCACTATCTCACACCCCTCACCACTGTCCCAAACCATGCCACCGTTCTCGGCGATGATGAATCCGGAAACTCCCAGAGATTGCTTGATTGGGGTCACATTGGGTAGTGTGCGTCCCGAGGCCAGAGACACCGTCAGTCCTCTGGCCTCGACCTCTCGAATTAGTGGGATGAGCTCTGGGTGGTAGCCGTTTATGTCCATCAGGGTACCGTCGACGTCGAACACCACCATGTCCCATTCACAGTCCTTGGGCAGTTCGACCATGAGGCTGCGGGGCAGCAAGAGGCTGATGACTCCACCGCCCGAAAATGAATCATCATGTTCAAGCGGGACCGCTAGATGGCCTGTTCATGGACGAGGAACGAGAGGAGTTTCTCATTCTAGACGATGATGAAGAGACGGCCCCGGTTTCTAAGAAACCGGAAGAAGCCCCGGTCCTCCCCTCTTTGCCCAAGCTGTCATCACTGAAGATGCCGAGCTTCCTTCGTTCCAAGGCCAGCAAGAAGTCCGAACCGAAGCCAGAGCCAGCGATAGAGGCAGTAGCTGAATCAGCAGCCGGTGTGCTCGATGCGGATCTTGCTGCCGACGGCGTCCACGAGTTCGAATGGGACATCAGGGGGATGGACTGCCCAGACTGCGCGATGAAGGCGACGAGGGCAGTCAGCAGACTACCGGGTATCGAGCAGTGCAGGATCTCAGCTACGGAAGGCTCTGTCAGACTCTCGCTCGACGTTGGCAAGGGACAGGTGTCTCGAGCCTCATCGGTGCTTGAGAACCTTGGACACAGCCCAGAGGAGTACTGGGTTAGTGTCGTAGGCTTGACTCCCAGAGAGGCTGCCACTAGACTGGGGATCGAACGCCGGGCACTGAAGTCCTCTCTGATGGACATCCCTGGGGTGTTGAACATCCGTCTCGATGACGGCAGGATCGAGTTGCAGCGACTGTGGCTTAGTGACATGAGCCTCAGGGAGGTTTCCGAGCAGCGACTCGACAAGGTCCTCGGTTCGGATTGCACCCTCGCCCCCTCAAAATCTTCCAAGCTCAGGCCTGATCAGATACGCCTACTTGGAGCAGCGATGACTGTCCCGTTGATATTCGGAGTCATTGCGATAGAACAGATTCACGCTGTTCCTGACATGATGGCTGCGCTGATAGGATTCCTCGGCGTGCTGTTCGCCGGCTATCAGATGTTTCAGGAGGCCATCGCCAGCATCCAGAACAGGGTGCTCGGTTTTCAGATACTTACCTCTCTTGCCGTCTTCGGCGCAGTATACCTACAGGAATGGGCAGAGGCTCTGATGGTGGTCGGCCTAGTCGGCTTCGCTGCCCATCTCGAGGAAAGGGCTCTATTCAGGGCCCGTGAGTCCATGCAGGGCGGTTTGGACAGACTCCCACGCAGGGCACGGTTACTAGAGAGCAGACCTGCGGAGAGCGAGGGACGTTCACTGAATGTGATGCAATCCTCATCCAGATCTCTGACGATGGCAAACTGCCACGATGAGGAACTGACTCCCGTCGAGGCCATCGAGCCTGGCGACATGGTCGAGGTCCGTTCCGGTGAGGTGGTCCCTGTTGACGGCATCATCGCCGAGGGCACTGGCTTGATTGACAGAGCCCCTCTGACTGGCGAGCCGATGCCGGTAACGGTCAAACATGGGGACATGGTTGAGGCTGGTTTGGTACTTGTCCGAGGCCCCCTCGTTATCCGCGCTCAGGCAAGTGGGGACGACACTAGACTTTCCAGCCTGATTGATCTAGTCAGGCAATACCGGGACCAGCCGACTAGGACCCAGAGTTCTATCGAGAGCTTCACTGCCATCTGGGTTCCTCTGGTCATGATAGGCGCTCCTGTCATCGGATTCCTAGCGGCGGGTACGAC
>JAAZXI010000031.1 GCA_014240285.1 Methanobacteriota archaeon | reverse complement strand
ACATCTCTTGGGGTGACTCAGACCACCCGTTTACACCTCACAGGACCAGATGGATACCTCGCAATGAGCGTTAACGGAGGGAGTATCGTCGCTCAACAGATCAACCCCTTGGGAAACAATAGCAGCTTCAATGACATTGCGATGATTACCAATTTCGTTGGCGTGGTAGTGGGCGAAGGTGGCGCTATTCTGTGGACCGACAATGCGGGCGCGGACGAGCAGGTTGGTTTCGAAGTGATGAACTTCAACGATTTCGGCGAATTCGTCGACTACGCTAAGGAAACCCTGTTCGGCGGTTTCTTGGCGACAATCAAGATTGTGATGTTCGGAATCGTCTTGGGTTTCCTACTCGGAGTCACTCTGGCCATGGGCAAGACATCCCCGGTATCGTTGCGCAACACTGTCGAACGTTTCGATTACAAGAAAGTAAGATATTCAGGTGCACCATTGTTAGCAATCGGCCTTTACATGTTCTATCTGGCAATCCCAGAGATCGGAGCCATAGGATTGGATGGCATTGAGCATATATTCGTGCCCGTTGGTGCTCCGTGGGCTTTCGCAAAAATCCTGCTGGGAATCGGCCTAACCTTCGTTGGAGCGATGTTTCTCAGTCACAATGGAACGTTCGCGAAACTCGAAATCAGATCAGTGAAACTCGACCCCTGGAGGGTCAGACCCCTGAACAACATAGCGACTGTGTACACCGACTTCTTCCGCAACACACCCCTGATTGTTCAGTTCATGTTCATCCATTTCGGCCTGCAGATAGGTATGCACTTGCAAGATGCAGGGACTGGCCTTTTCTCGGACATCTACATCTTGCTAGGAGGGGTCGAGGGTGTCGGAGGAAAGTTGGCCATCTGGGAACTTCGCTCAGGTGATTACGCTACAGATGCGCCTGATTCACTCGTTTCCATACACAGATTCATGTTTTCCGACAGGGCGTACCTGAGTGCCATTTGCGCCCTCGGTCTCAATTCGGCCGCATACCAGTGCGAGACCATCAGAGGAGCAATCCAAGCAATACCATCGGCACAGATGGAGGCGGGGAGGAGTATAGGGCTGACCTACTTACAGACTATGCGACGTGTAATTCTGCCTCAGGCAATCAGGATTTGTATCCCTCCGATGGGTAATGAGATGGTCAATCTCGTCCTCAATTCGTCCCTTGCGATGGTAATCGGCTACGCCGAGCTGACGCGTCAGGGCAAGTTGATTACTGCACTGACTTTCCAAATGGCCTATACCTGGGGCATGGTCCTAATCTCCTACTTTGTAATCACATGGACTCTAGCCCTGTTGCTCAGGCGGCTCGAGGAAAAGACTAGAATTCCCGGACTCGGGATGACCGGAGGTGAATGAATGCCCGATACCGTGCTGGAAATTGACGATCTTCACAAGATCTACGCCGGAGGAGTCCATGCTGTCAGAGGTATTTCCTTTGAAGTCAATCAGGGAGAATCGGTTGCCATCATTGGTTCCTCGGGTAGCGGGAAATCGACGGTGTTGCGATGCATAAACCGACTCATCGAACCTACCGATGGAGCGATTTATCTGAAGGGAGATCAGATTAACACTCCTCAAACCGACATCAATCAAGTCAGATCAAGAATAGGAATGGTCTTCCAGTCATTCGAACTATTTGCCCACCTTAGGGTCATCGACAACATCACCCTAGGATTGATTCACGTCCGCGAGATGTCTCGCAAGGATGCAGAAGCAGAGGCTCTCGAGGTACTCGAAAGAGTGGATATGCTTGATCGCAAGGATGCATATCCGGGGAATCTCTCTGGCGGTCAGAAGCAGAGGGTCGCCATAGCCAGAGCACTCGCCATGAAGCCGGAGGTGATGCTATTCGATGAACCCACTAGCGCCCTCGATCTGACTTGATTGGCTCGGTACTGAAGACTATCAGGAGCCTTGCTGATGAGGGGATGACAATGGTAGTAGTTACTCACGAGATCAGTTTCGCCAGAGATGTTGCCGATCGTGTTGTGTATATGGATGAGGGTAAGATTGCCGAACAGGGGCTCTCCTCAATCATTGAGGAGCCCAAGACAGAGAGGCTCAAGAGATTCTTATCATCTATACACGAAGAGGAGGTATCTGAACACATCAACGAACAATTGGTGGATGAGGATACTGGTTTTGGATACGTTCCTGATGGCACAGGAGCACGCCCGCGTGGAGGCCCCTGAGAACTGCCCTAGACCATTCCCTGTGCCTGCATGGCTTCAGCGACTTTGAGGAAGCCAGCTATGTTCGCACCGGCGACATAGTTCCCAGGCATACCGTATTTCTCGGCGGTCTCAGATGCGTTCTTGTGGATGTTGACCATGATTCCCTCGAGTTTCTGATCGACCTCTTCGCGAGTCCAACTCAGCCTGAGGCTGTTCTGGCTCATCTCAAGTCCCGAGGTTGCTACTCCACCTGCATTCGACGCCTTACCAGGTGCGAACAGCACCCCGTTGGCATGGAAGCACTCTACGGCTTCGGGCGTGCAGGGCATGTTGGCGCCCTCTGCGACAGCGATGACTTTGTTGTCTACGAGCATCTGCGCCTCCTCACCGTTAATCTCATTCTGAGTCGCGCAAGGCAGCGCGATGTCAACATTGGTACCCCAGAGTCCATTCAGGTTGGGTTCTGGCTTGGAGGCCGTGAACTCAACTCCATCAAAGTGGTCGGCGTACTCCTTGATTCGGCCACGGCGGTTATTTTTGAGGTCCATGATCCAAGATAACTTCTCTCTGTCGATACCAGCCGGGTCGTAGATGAATCCGCTGCTGTCAGACATCGTCACCGGCTTGCCACCGAGACCGAGGACCTTCTCACATGCGAACTGCGCAACGTTGCCTGAGCCACTGATGGCAACCGTAGCACCTTCAAATGACCTGCCCTTGGTCGCAAGCATCTCGCGGGCGAAGTAGACCAGCCCGTAGCCGGTCGCCTCAGGGCGGATTAGAGAGCCCCCGTATGAGCGTCCCTTTCCAGTCAGTACCCCTGTGAACTCATTGGCGAGTTTCTTGTACATTCCGAACAGGTAGCCTATCTCTCGGCCACCGACTCCGATGTCACCCGCAGGGACGTCGAGGTCCGCACCGATGTGACGCCACAGCTCCATCATGAATGACTGGCAGAAGCGCATGACCTCGGCATCTGACTTGCCCTTAGGGTCGAAATCGGAGCCGCCCTTGCCACCACCCATCGGAAGTCCGGTCAGGCTGTTCTTGAAGAGCTGCTCGAAGGCGAGGAACTTCAGGATGGACTGGTTGACACTTGGGTGGAACCTAAGTCCTCCCTTGTATGGGCCGATGGCGCTGTTGAACTGAATCCGGAATCCACGGTTAATGTGGAGATCTCCGTCGTCGTCGTACCAAGGCACACGAAACTGGATTATCCTCTCCGCCTCTACGATGGCTTCGACCACCGAGAGGTATTCCGGATTGGCCTTTATCACAGGCACTAGGCTGTCTAAGACCTCCTCCACCGCCTGATGGAACTCGGGCTGGTTAGGGTCTCTTGCAATTACGCGGTCATACACTGCTTTCATTGTGCTATCCATTGGCTCACCAAGGGGATTGAACGATTCCTGTTTGAGGGACCGGGCGCTTGCGCGACCGAGGGGGTGCTTTTGAATGGTGTCCCAACTAGATTAGTAAATTGTACGGCCCCGTAGGGGCCGATAAATCTCAGGAAAACAGGTGCCTTTCGGCCAACTGCGCCACATCAGACTCATGTCCGGGTAGAGTAATCACATAGACGGCCGCCTGACTAACTTGGCGTGTCCTCAGAGCCTCAGCAATCGGGGTGTGTTCGCGCAGCCACCGCGTTCGCCCGTCATCTCCCACAATCCTGACGTCGACCTGGGACATCCGGGGCTCGGCAAGGAGAAGTTTGACGTTGGGCACGTCGATAGCGACGTATCCTGGTGGCAGGCCGGCTCTGTGTGCCAGATCGTCCTCAAACTGTCTGCGTGATTCCGGGTTCGTGGCAATCTCGAGCAGGTGCTCAATCTGAGGGGTAGTGAGTTCCTCCCTGCGTCGGCTACAGCATACCTTCAGCAGTTGCCTGTACTTCAGCCTGCGAATCATGTCCCGAGCGTAATCGCCGGCGCCTCCAAGGACCTCCCATATCTCCGCGTCGACCCGACGCTGCAGGTCGAGGGATTCCGGCATCTGGTCCGAACTGCGCTCGACTGCCCTAGAGAGCATGACTTCGGTCACCCTAGTAACTCTGTGGAAATACACCGCGCTGTACATCAGCGCCCTAGCCATCATCATACCCTCGAGTGCTGGCAGACCACCTTCCTCCACGGCGATGTCACCACCGTGCCTCTCTAAGCACATGATTAGACGGCGGTGGTCTACGATTCCGTGAGTGACACCTGTGAAGTGTGAATCGCGAAGCAAGTAGTCCAATTGGTCGCAATCCACAGGCCCGTGGACCAGATGGGGTAGTGTCAGGTCCTTGTCGACAAAGTTTTCGCGGCCCTCGGTCCATGCTGTGAGCGAGCGCTCGGTTCCGCCGGCGCCAGGGCCCCGAATGAGACTAGCTACCTCCTTCGGGTCCAGACCGTGTTTGTCTAGTATGTCCGGCACCATGTGACGTTCGGGAACTGATGACTGCTCACCGTCACGCAAGACATCATACTCGCCAAGGATTATCCCTTCAGTAATCGACATGTGGTCCATCCCACCACGCTCATGCAGGATGTGCTCGAGAGTGTGCGAGTAGGGGCCGTGGCCAACATCGTGGAGCATCGCTGCTGCTTGGACAGTATTGGTCTCGTGCTCATCCAAGCCCAGTGAGTCAGCCATCATCCCAGCGATGTGGGACACTCCCAGAGAGTGCTCAAACCTAGTGTGATGAGCACCTGGAAATACCAGATGAGCGAGTCCGAGCTGCTTGATGTGACTGAGTTTGTTCATCTCCGGAGTGCCAAGCAGATCCTCGCGAACGCCGTCCAGTCTGAACTGTCCATGTATTGCGTCGTTGATGACCTTCATGCCCGACCCTGCGGGACTTCGACAAGACACTTAGCCTTGAAACGCACTATTGCTGGGACAGTTGGCAGCGGCGGTTCTCGTTACATTTGAGAGTCGACTTGTAATCGTTGCATTTCATTTGTCTTTCAATTGCAATACAGTTAAGTGCCCCCACCGGCCCTGCGGGACTCAGGAGGAACCCGAAATGGTAGGTGTCAGTCCAATGGTCTCGCTGAGAATCCCCGAGGACCACCTGCTGGAAATCGACCAGCGTGTGGGTTTCGACGGTATGCGAAACCGTTCAGACGTGATTCGTGAGGCTGTCCGCAGATACCTCGCTTCCCCACTGCCCTCGATGGGAGAGAGGGTCGAGGTTGATCTCGGTCCAGACCTGACTGCAAGGATGCGGGACTTCTGCAAGTTGCGAGGCGATACCGCCGCTACAGTACTGCGGCAAGCGGCCCGCGAGCATATCACCAAGGTAACTCTGGAGAGTGCTGCGGTGGATCAGGTTCTCTCCATGCGCATGGACGAGTTGCGTGCGCGATTCGATGACGATTCGAACGCTCTATGAGGTGAGAGATTGAGCGATGATGGGATGCACGAGAAAAACGCGGGGGGGCGTCGACGACGCCCCCTCGCCCAACCTGTGCTCTGCGGCCTAGAGGGGCTGCGGGCCCGGGCTAAACTCTCTGATGCAGTCGGCTATGATGCCCATGATGTCCCAAGAGGTTCCCGAGGGAAGTCTAGCAAGACCAATCGGGAGCGTCTTCTTTGATATTCAAACACACCGTCTCGCACATCTCGTGCAGGGCACCCCCTGATGCGACAGTCTGAACTTTGATGCATGATGCTCTCATCCGGTGCCATGGGCGAGGGCATCTCCGACTGGAGTCGTTTCGAAAGATTGACGCCGTTCAGGGTCAGAGACGTGCTTCTTGTGGCCAGTCACTTCGACCATTATTTACTGGAGGAATCGGGGTACTTAGCAGAGATAATGCAGGAGGAATACTCGGATCTGAACCTCTCTCAGGCTCCCCGCATCATCCACAGTCCCGATGCTCGTGATGCCCTCAGACTGCTAAGTGCTCGTGAGTTCGACCTTGTCATCACGATGGCGAGGGTAGGTGAGATGGATGTCAAGGCCTTCGGAACCGAGGCAAAGCGTGTAATCGAAGGACTTTCTGTAGTCATGTTGAGCCACAACACACGTGAGTTAGCGACTCTCAGCGCAGGTGATGGGATTGATCGTATCTTCGTGTGGACAGGCGACAGTAGGATACTGTTGGCAATCTGTAAGCTGATTGAGGATGAACGAAATGTCGAGAACGATGTGCGAGACGGTGATGTCCAAGTCATCCTACTGGTCGAAGACAGTCGCAGGTTCTACTCCACTTATCTCCCCCTGCTCTACACACAGTTGGTGAACCAGACGAAGAGACTCATGGGAGAGGGAGGGAATCTGCACGAGAAGCTTCTGAGGCTGAGGGCTAGAGCCAAGATTCTGTTGGCATCTGACATGAACTCTGCCAAGTCCATAATCAACAAATATCACAACAATATCATTGGGATTTTCACCGACGGTAAGTTCCCAAACCAAGGTGGGCAGAGGGACACAGCCGGCCTAGAGCTCGTGCGCTACGCCCAGGAAGGGCATCGCTACATGCCGATACTGTTCCAATCGAAGAACCTTGAACTGAAAGAGGATGCTGAGGCACTGAGTGTTCGCTTCCTGCACAAGGAAGATACACAGTTGTACCGGAGGATAGAGGAGTTCATGGTCGACGAGATGAACTTCGGTGACTTCGTCTTCAGGATGCCTGATGGGAGCGAGGTCGCTAGGGCGTCAAATCTTGAGGAATTCATACACGGACTGGAGAATGCTCCCCTCGAGTCGATAGAGCACCACGCTGAGAGAAACCAGTTCTCGCACTGGTTGAGGACACGTTCAGAGTTCTACCTCGCGGCGGAGATGAGGCCAAAGAAGATTGACGACTTCGATACTCCCGAAGGAGTCAGAAAGTATCTCGCTGATTCTGTCAGGAATCACATCATCCAGATTCGGATGCGCACCATCGGAGACTACGACGCGAGTCGGACGGGGGCAGGATTCCAGAGAATCGGTAGAGGCAGCCTAGGTGGCAAGGGCAGGGGCTTGGCCTTCTTCTTCACACGGATGCTTGATCTGGGGTTGAGCGGCGCCTTCCCCGAAGTCGAGTTCGTGGTCCCTAGGTCGGTAGTGATTGGGACTGATGTCTTCGAAGAGTTCGTTGCGGACAACGACCTCGGCAGATTCACCCATGAGGACCACAACAACGAGGAAGTCAACAAGGCATTCCTTGAAGCCAAATTCGCAGAAGAGGTAGTCGGAGAAATCTCGGTGATGCTACAACAAACGAGGTGGCCCCTAGCCATCCGCTCGTCCAGCCTGCTCGAGGACTCTAGCCACCAGCCCTTCGCAGGAGTCTATGCGACCTACATGCTGGCTAATGACCACCCTGACTTAGAAGTCCGGCTCAGAAGGCTGCTTGAGGCAATCAAACTAGTCTATGCGTCCACTTACCATCGCGGGGCCAAGGCGTATGTCGCTGCCACACCCAGTACCATCGAGGACGAACGTATGGCAGTGGTCATACAGGATCTGGTCGGGGATGAGGTCAACGGGCGCTTCTACCCGATTATATCCGGGGCAGCGAGGAGTCGGAATCACTACCCAATCGAACCTCTGGTGGCCGAAGACGGGATTGCAGCCATCTGCATCGGCTTGGGGCGTCAGGTCTCGGCCGGCGGAAAGTGCCTGAGATACAGCCCGGGACAACCTCGAAGGGTACACCAGTTCCACAGCAATCAAGCAATCTTGGACACCTCGCAGCGTAGCTTCTTCGCCATTCCGATGGAACAAGAGGATGGAGCGGTTCACCCAACTGAAGAAGGCAACCTGCTGAACCTCGGGCTGGCCGCTGCGGAGGAGGATGGTTGTCTGGCACTAGTAGGTTCTACCTACGTGGTCTCGGACGACCGTATCGTTGACTCTCTAGCAGTCGATGGTGGGCCGAGAGTAGTAACCTTCGCTCCAGTCCTCAAACACGGACGGTTTCCCCTGTCGGAGATTCTCAGTCACGTGCTCAACACCTGCCAGAACTACATCGGATCGCCTGTCGAACTCGAGTTCGCGATGTCGATTGAGCAGGACTCTGGGGCTCAGAGATTTGCCATCCTACAGGTCAGGCCGATGATGGAGGAGTCCGTGGACATTGACATCGATCTGGCCGATATCGATCACTCCAAGGCGATGTGTATCTGCAGTCAGTCTCTGGGCAACGGAGTCATCGAGGGAATCAAGGACATAGTGTACGTCCACCCGGAAAGACTGGACAGGATGCGAACGATGGATCTGACGTCCGAGATCGAGGCCATAGATGCCGCCCTCAGGGCAGAGGAGCGCCCCTATGTGCTAATTGGACCAGGCAGATGGGGGTCTTCCGACCCATCATTGGGCATCCCAGTACAGTGGGATCAGATAATGGGCTCCAAAGCAATTGTCGAGGTGCCGATGTCGGATATCCACGTCGAGCCCTCGCAAGGGACTCATTTCTTTCAGAATATTATCACCTTCAACATCGGTTACTTGACTATGGGAGCCGATGACTTCGTCGACTGGGAGTGGTTGGACTCCATCGAGGCATCGGCCGAATCCGGAGCCCTCCGTCATGTCAGCCTCAATAAACCGCTGAAGGTGATTCTGGACAGCCGCGATTCCGAGGCCATCATCACCAAGTGATGGCCAATCTTCTTGGTCGGTCTATCCTCAGGTCTGCTTCCATGAAGGTGGGTTCGTCGGTCGACGCAGGGAGGTTTGTCGCCCATGAGGCCCTCAGGGACGCGCAGGGAGAGATGATCAGTGATGGCATCGCCGCCCTTGGTGCAGGCGGCTTCCTACTGGCTGCCGCGCCAACAGGGATAGGCAAGACTGCTGCTGCTCTGGCAGCTGCCATTGAAGTCGCGAGGAGTTCGGACGACCCTCCGGTGGTGATGTTCCTGACGGGACGTCAGTCTCAGCACAGAATAGTGGTAGACACCGTTCGCAAGATCAACGAGAGGCTTGAGCCTGACATTGCGAAGGTCAGGCTAGTAGATCAGATAGGTCAGCAGGGGATGTGCATCAACGAAATTCGACACGAACACCGGGCGCTGTTCTCAAGGTTGTGCGCGGATAAGCGTGGCACGCGCACCTGCAGACCATGGTTGGCCGATGCCAATCTGATTCGTCCCCGGATACTTCGCGACCCTTTGCACGTAGACGAGTTGGTCTCGATGTGCAAAGGGCGTGATGAGGAGTTGCCTCACGGCATCTGCCCATGGAAGGCAGCGAGGGAGTCGGCTTCATCTGCCGATGTCGTGGTCTGTGACTACAACCACGTCTTCGTGGAGGCTGTCAGGGACTCATCCTTGTCGGCGATGGGCATAGGGCTGGAGGACACGTTGCTGGTAGTGGACGAGGCGCACAACCTCCCTGACAGGATTCGCAGGGGATTCGAACGCAGAATCACGATGAAGGTGATCAGAGACGCGATTTATGAGGTTGAGGAGCATACTGAGCGGACAGAGTCCGAAGGCGTGTTACTTGATGGGGCTGAGGCTGATTCGAAAAATGTGGAATTGGATCGACTCAGAAGAATAAAAGCGGCAATGTGCAGGCTGAGGGACGAGTTGCCGAAGTGGTTTGCCGAGATAGACGGCGGTCTAGACTCAAGCAGGACCGATGATCAGAGAGTCTCAATGACGGACTTCCTAGGCCGAGTATCGGCGATTCTGTCTGAGGCCGTTGAGCGGGCCGTTGAGTTGGGAGACCTGGTCAAGATGCTGCAGTCGATAAGAGTGGACATTGACAAGGATGATGACGAGATCGAGGAGGAGACAGCTTGCATGAGACTGGCAATCCTGCTGCGCACGTGCATGCAGAACCACGACAGTCCCGCTTTCGCACTTGTCCACGACAAGCTAGGGGGCGAAGAGAACAGGCTAACCACCCACTTGCTGGATCCTGGAATGGTTAGTGAAAGTCTTCTTGACGAGTGCCGAGGAGCCATTGTGATGTCCGGGACGCTGTTTCCTCCACAGATGTACTACGACCTGCTTAAGGTCCCTAAAGCCAGAGTCTCGATAGTCAAGGAGTATACCTCTCACTTCCTCACCGAGAGGAGGCCGGTCCTGATTGCGAAGGACGTCACCAGCAGGTACGCTGAGCGGGGCGAGGAGAACACCGCTAGAATACGTGAACACATCCACTCCGTTCTACGGCAGACGCCTGGGCATGTCGCCGTATTCGCCCCAAGCTATGCTATGCTCGAGCAGATAGTTTTGGAGGATGAGGATTGGATAGTGCGGAGTCGCCAGTTATTGGAAGAGCGTTCGGGGGCCTCAAAGGAGCAGATGGACAGAATGGTCGACAAACTTCACCAACTGAGGCGAACAAAGACCCCTGCCTTGCTCGCCGGAGTCCTGGGTGGCAAGCTCGCAGAAGGGGTTGACTATCCGGAGAACATCCTCGACGCTGTAATCTGCATCGGCCTGCCGCTGCCTCCCCCGAGCGCCCGGCAGGATGCTCTGAGGGACTACTACGAAGATGCATACGACAGTGTGCGGGCGTGGAGGTACGCCAGTTCCCAGCCTGCTGTCAACAGACTAATGCAGGCCCTTGGCAGACCGATTAGGAAAGCATCCGACCGCGCGCTAGTGGTACTGCTCGAGAAGCGACTGATGCAACGCGGGTTCAAGATCTGCATGCCGGATGGCGTCCATGTCGTCGAGTCAGTCGATTCAGATAGGACTGCGAGACATACTGAGCGCTTCTTCAAGAAATACCCCGACCCGGCTAGGCACTCTGAGTAAGCAATGGGTTCATCCGAGTGCGTCCTCTCGTGATGATTCAGCATGCAGTGGTCGAGAGTACAGGTAGAGATGCTAGGCCCCAACGGGCACGCCCCAGATCCGCTTGGCATAACAACCTCAGGGCTCGATGTCGGAGCAGAGCAGATGCATGAGGAGTTCCTCACTGATTTGCCCCATCTAGACGAAGTTCGTAGTGAGCATGTCAGAGTTGTCTCCGATGTCTCTGAGCCAATCAAGGCGGCCAAGTCTCTAGCCAGAGATATTCAGTCGCTCGATGAGATGCTGGCAGAGCTAGGCGGCTCTTTGAGTGCTGACAGAATCAGCATCCCTCTACCTTCGGTCATTCCCGACGGTCTAGTGTTAGAGAGATTTGCGAGTGGACAGGGGGAGTTAGTCCGGCTCATCGCACCGGAGCGCTTCGGAGGAATCCTGAGGCAGTTCGCCCTCCCTGAAGACAGGGTCCTAACTAGGGCCGTTTGGTCAGAAGGTGAGTTGAGCCTAGAGATCATCTGATTCCATCGTCGACGATGTACGAGTCACGCTCCGGGACCTCTTGCAGCTCGTCTATCTCCTGTAGCACAGTGGACAGAGCCATCTGCGCGTTCTGCCGATGCGGCTCTCCCAGAACGTGGCTGGAGTACCTAGCCTCCTCGAAGATCCTGTCCAGCGCGACCAGTGCCTGCTCGCTGATGGGCAGAGCGTTACGGATTGCCAACTCGAACTCACGGACGGTCTCGAAGTCCCTGCGCAGGAACCCTCTGCGCATCAGTATCTGGCACAGGCTCTCGTAGCAGTTGAAGATGGCTTCTCTAATCTCGTCGCCGGCCGCTAAAAGCTCTGCAGTATAGCTGAACACCCCTGCAAGCTCGTCAATGGCGGCTTGTCTGCGCCTGCGCATAAGCATGGCCGCTCCGGCCACAATGGCGAGGACTATGAGCACGGCTGTGAGAATGGTTGTGAAGCCAAGTGACTTACTCGACTGCTGCTCATACTCTATGTCGAGTCCCCCGTGGTTAACCAAGAAAATCTTGCCGTCATAGTCGACGGAGTTGGAGTCCGTCGTGAAGCAAACTCGCATCTCACCCCAGAATGTTCTGTTGTGGAACGAAGGCAGTCCTTGGAACGATTCGAACTGGTAAACAAACAGGCCGTTCTGATCGGTCAGACCAACCACATTGAAGTGCGAATTCTGCTTGTTTTCGCAGGTGCTGTTGACGAGGTGTGCCGACAGCGGGAAGTCTGGCACCACCTGCCCCGTATCTAGTGCAGTGACGTTGATTGAGCCTGTAAGCAACCTCTGATCCTTGGCGATGTAAAGTGAATCTGGATTGAAGTCGTAGACCACGGAAATCAAGATTACCACCTCAACTTCAAGAGAGTCGCCGTTGAGGTACCTCGAACCATCAGGTTCGACCTTGATAGTCAGAGTCAGTGGACCCGGGGGCATCAGCTGAATTGCGTTGGTGATGAGTCCAAAGTGCTCGGTCCCATCATCGGCCCAAGGGTTACTTGACAGTGACAACAAGAGGTCCTCCCAATTCAACGAGATTGTCATATTGTGCATGACGTTGGATTCGCCACCAACCTCCAGAATGCGTCCCTGTAACTTAATCGGAGAATTGGGGTCGCCACGGATGATATCGAGGTTGATTGGGAACACCTCGATATCTATGTCGGCCCGGGAATAAACTGTGACGTTGTACTGGGTCGGTAGATAGTAGGTCTCGCCGGAGAAAGAGAAAGCGATGTTGTGGGGCCCTCGTGCGATTGCGTATCCAAGGTCGTGTGTGTAGCTGAACGTACCGTCAATAGAGGTGGTGATGGTGGTGACTATCTCGCCATCGATTCGCATAGTCAACTCTCTGCCCTCCAGTCCGGGGTGGCCCGACGAATCCTCGTCAAACAGCCGTCCGGTGAAGTTCCACGAACCGCCTCTAGTGACGACTGGAGAATCGACCTGTAGGTTCATACCCGAGTGGTACGCGATAATCAGAACTGCATCAGTCGTGTCCAGCCTGTGGTAGCCTTGCTCAGGAGCCCTGATTGTCAGAGTGTGGTTGCCGACCTCAAGGAAGTCTGATACAGTCCACAGGTAGGACCACTCTCCATTCTCGTCGGAACTGGTGATTCCTATTAGTATGCCATCGACAAAAATCTGTAGTGAGTGGTTGGCGAGCCAGCCTCCGGGAAGGTTGTCCTTAACCGTCCCGCTGAGCATCAGAGGATCTCCGACGGCTACAGCCTGAGGCTGAACGATTGAGATATCTACAGGACCGTAGACTGTGAAGATGGTCGAAGAGTTAGAGCCAATCACGAACTCCTCACCAGAGTATGCAATCAGAACGATGCGTGGACCCAATTCCATGTCCGGAGGAACAGGTATGTACAGACTGAAGGTTCCGTTCTCATCCACCGAAAGTCCGGTCAGGAACACACCGTTCATGGATACCTGGAGATTTCTATAGGGGAGTACCCTGCCAGAGCCATCGGTCAGCATGCCCTCGATTAACAGCAACTCGTTTCTGTCTATCTCACCCGGAGGAGTGGTCAAGATGACCTGTGAGGTCTGAGTGGCGTTGAACTCATGGGTGTACGAGGAGGGTAGGTAGAACTCGGGGTTGAGCGAGTCTCCTTGCCCCATCGGGTCGACCCAAGTGAAGCCTCCGAGGAATCCCACGGTGACCGTATGCACCCCGTAGTCGACATCTAGAGGGAGGTCGTAAGTAATCGACCATTCGCCTGTGCTCGCGTTGGACTGCGTGGAGTACACTGGGCCGACACTCACCCCATCGATATCCAAGTGGACTATTCCTCCCCGAGGATTACCGCCGTGCACTAGGAACTGGCCGTGCTCGTCAAGCAGAGTGCCGCTGAAGGTCACACTCTCTCCCGCTATGGCCGAACCTGTGATGGCGGTGATCTCAAGCACGGTGGGAGCGAGGACGATGACTCTGGTCCAGGTCTCGTCACCTAGGAGTCCTGTGGTGCCATTGATACCGGCGAACTCGGCAGAGATTGTCATAGGACCTGGGGTCCTTGTGCTGTCAATATTCAGAACAACGTTCATGCTGCCGTTGTTATCAGTGAACCCACTCGATTCAAAGACACTGTCAATAAGAATATCAACTGATTCTGCAACTATTGGAAGACCAGCGTTGTCGATTAACGAGACATTCATGCTCACGTCGTCGCCGCGAATGGTCCTGCTATCGGGATCAAGGTCTAGAGGATCTTCTATAATCAACAGTGAGTATCCACGGCTGTCGAAGGTAGAATTGCCAGTGCTCGAACCATAGTAGTTCACGTTGGGAGTATAGGTCGCCATCAGGTCATGGGCCCCTCTGGGGAAGGTCAGATCGAGATGGATGACAACCGACCAGGAACCATTCGGAGATACAGTCCCGCCGACCACTGAGAAGGTGCTGCTCTCCCCATCAATCGAGAAGGTCAGCGAAGGTGAGAGTGTGTTGCCATTACGGTCGGTGATACCACTGCCGTTGCTTGAGGTCAGATTACCTGTTACCGTGAACGATTCTCCGGCCGCCGGATTGTCGGTAATCATATCGAGATTAATGTCCGTAGGTGATCTTACCGTGATTGTGGTGATGAGTGAGGCAGTGGAATGAAGGTTTTCTGAGCCATTGAAGAACAGTGTGATGGCAACCAACCCTAGAGGATGTGAGTGTGGGACATCGAACGAGAAATTTGCTAATCCGGCACCATTTGTCTGTATTTCAGTCAACCATGTATCGTGGAATTTGGCACCTATTGTCAAATTGCTCAAATGCTTGTCATTATCACTCAACTCTACAAGACGAGCGCCGAAGGTGATTGATGATCCTCTGTCCACGACGGTGTTGATGAGAGGGGTCTTGTCCACGAACTGAGTTACTCCCCTGACCAATATCGAGGCGTTGCCAGTACCTGTGAGGTAGAAGGGGGTGCTTCCATTGATTACACTGAACACCACTGTCTTTGTTCCACTGGTAACGCCGTCACCGAGAGGGTCTGTTGGAACAGATATGGTGAATGACCCGTTGCTGGAAGTAGCATGGCTCTGCACCAGAGTCTCGCTATCGTCGCCTAGGAAAAAGACCTCGACTTGCATTGGACCGTTGACGGTCCTATTGCTATCTACGGCATCGACTACTTGGCCTACTACGGTGAAGTATTGGCCAGCAGTAACTTCGGGAGGTATGCTGTCAATCTGAATCAGACTTGGAACTTGGACAGTTAGATTGACGAAACTTTCGTTTCCTAGCCACCTACCTGCACCGGAATCACTTAGATTGTCGGACAGATCATTTGGGGCGTGTACGCGCACGTCATAGAATCCCGGTATAGTGGAAGCCGGAATAATCGGGCTGAATATTGTGCGCCCATCGGGCCCTGATGTCTGATTCTCGAGGACCTGTTGGAACGCCCCTCCCCAATCAAAGTATATCTCGGCAAAAGTTTCAGCAATTAAAGAACCGTCCTCTACGTCGGTGAAGTTGGCATTCACAACCATGGTCGAACCCGCAACCACAATCAGATTACTTGGAGAAGTCTTGACTACGAATTCGCTCTGTATTCCTGCAAGTATGACAGTATCATCCCTCGATACAAAGTAAGTGCCGCCTTCTGGAGGATTGTTTTCAAAGTCAATAATTACCCTCAAGTCATATACTCCAGATCCGACTCCAGAAGGCATCTGGAAACTCATGTTGTAACTGCCCGTAGTTGTGTTAATCCAACTCGATGCAAGGGCATACACATCGGGGGGCGCAGGTGTGCCATCCGGTGCTGCTGGAAGCCTCGAGGGTACCTCCAATTGAGCCTGAACAGATGAGTTGTTACTCAAAACTGCGATATTGTGGAAAATGTCGTTTGCCGAACCAGAAATCCAATTTGTCACCCCCCGAGGTGTCCAATTTAGAGCAATTTGTACAACTGCGTTGGCGTGACCTTGCACCCTTATCTCATCCACTTCTGTCGCCGGATGCAGCCATGTCGACCCTGAGAAGTTCAAGACCCATTCATAATCACCAGCGAAGCTGTCCGAGGAGGGGGTCCACACCACTCCCAGCCTAGGTAAATCAGAGTCCGAGTCGTTCCAAGCAACTGAGCCATTGAATTCTAGGGA